>DASZRQ010000139.1:0-5864 GCA_035549115.1 Occallatibacter sp.
CATCCCAATTCGCTCACCAAATACGAGCGCGGCGAGGGCAAGCCCCACGCCGCCGTTGTGCGCATGTTCGAGCTGCTGTGCGAGCAGGAGGGGATTCGTTTCGACGAGTACGAGTCTGCCGCGCAGCCCAGGGGAGAAAAGATGAAGATCGTTCTGGCGGAGAAGGTATCTCCGGCAACGCTGGCCGTGTTTGAGGCCGAGCCGGGATGGGAAGTCCTGACGCACGACAAGCTGCCCAACGGGCTGGAGGCCGCGCTGGCCGATGCCGATGCGCTCGTGGTGCGCTCGGCCGTGCAGGCCGACGGCAAGCTGATGGAGCACGCGCCGAAGCTGCGCGTCATTGGCCGCGCCGGCGTGGGCGTGGACAACATCGACGCCGAAGCCGCCACGCGCCGCGGCATCGTGGTCATGAACACGCCCGGCGCCAACGCCATCGCCGTCGCCGAGCTTACCCTCGGCCTCATGATCGCGCTGGCGCGCAAGCTGCCCGCGGCAAACACCGGCATGCACGCCGGCAAGTGGGAGAAGAAGAGCCTGCAGGGCTCCGAGCTGCGCGGCAAAACCCTCGGCATCCTCGGCCTGGGCCGCATCGGACTGGAAGTGGCCAAGCGCGCCCGCGGCTTTGGCATGGAACTCATCGGCAGCGACCCGTTCGTCTCCGCCGCCGTGGCCCGCGAGAACGGCATCGCTCTTGTGCCGGTGGACGAGCTGTTTGCCAAGGCCGACTATCTCACGCTGCACGTGGGCCTCACGCCGCAGACCCAGGGCATCGTCAACGCCAAGACCCTGGCGGCGATGAAGAAAGGCGTGCGCATCATCAACTGTGCCCGCGGCGAGCTGGTGGAAGAAGCAGCGCTGGCCGCCGCGCTTAAGAGTGGCCAGGTGGCAGGCGCGGCCCTCGATGTCTTCACCGTGGAACCGCCGAAGGATTCGCCCTACTTCGGTCTGGACAACGTCATCCTCACCCCGCACATCGCCGGATCGACGGCTGAGGCGCAGGAGGCCGTGGGCGTGCAGATCGCCTGCCAGGTGCGCGAGTACCTCAAGCTCGGCGTAGTGCAGAACGCCGTCAACCTGCCCTCGCTGAGCCACGAGGAGTATGTGAAGCTCGCGCCGTACATCGATCTCGCCGGCCGGCTCGGCTCCTTCCTCGCGCAGACCGGCAAAGGCGGCATCGAGGCCATCGACATTACCTATGGCGGCGCGCTGGCCGAGGCCAAAATCGACCTCGTGCGCAACGCGGCCATCGAGGGCCTGCTGCAGGGCTCGGAGAATGTGAACCGCATCAACGCCACAGCCGTCGCGCAGGAGCGCGGCATCCGCGTGCACGAGGAGCGTCAGGAAAGCTCGCGCGGCGGTGCGGCGACTCTGCTCACCGTCGAGCTGCACGGCGCGTGGGGCAGGAGCCACGCCATCGCCACCGTCATTCACGGCGAGCAGCCCCGCCTGCTCGAGTTCGACGGCATCGACATCGAGGCTCCGCTCGAAGGCAACCTGCTCGTCTGCCGCAACCTCGACGTGCCCGGCGTCATCGGCAAAATCGGCACCACGCTCGGCGAACATGGCGTCAACATCGCCAACTTCGCCCTGGGCCGCGAGCGGGCCGCGGCGGCCAAGCCCGTAAAAGCGCTGGCAGTGGTGCAGGTCGACGCGCCCGTCTCCAACATCGTGCTCGACGCGCTCACGCGCATCGAAGCCATCCTCGAGGCGATGCCGTTTCAGCTCTAGCCCAGGCACAAACACAACACGGCCGGACCTCCTGATTCGGGGTCCGGCCGCTTTTTTCGTGCGCCCTGATCGCTGCTGCGGATCGCTACTGGATCGGCTTCGCCTTGCCGTCCTTCAGGCTTTCGTCAATGATCGACTTCATTTTTTGGTCGCTCTCCTGCTGCATCCGCTTCTGCGCTTCGGCCACCTGCTTCTGGGCCTCGGCCATCTGCTTGTCGATATCGATGGTGATCTTGGGAAAATCGACCTTCGGCATCGCGACGGTCTGCAATTCAAAGTGCATCGGGAAGCCGCTGAGCTTGGCCTGCAGTTCGGCCACCTCGGACCGCAGCTCGGCCAGGTCCTCGTTGGTCAGCTTCTGATTCTGGCGCGCTTCCAGCTTGGCTACTGTCTCGTTCAGCTCCTGCATCTGCTTCTTGAGCTCGGTTGCGGTCAGCGCCTGCTGCTTGTCCTGCCACTCCTTCTGGCGCAGGATGATGGTCTGCTGCTGCTTGGCAAACTCCTTCTGCCGCTCGGCCATCCGCTTCTGCATCTCTTCCATGTGCAGGGCCTTGCCATCGAGCATCTTTGCCCTGAAGGCCAGCAGGTGCATCGGCTCCATAGCGGCATCAATCTGCGCCACCGTGGCCGGGTCGTCGATGATGTACGACTTGCCCTGGTGCGTGTAGAGCACAAAATCGCCCTTGGTCATCTTGCGGGCCTTCTGCAGCGCATCGTTCTCAGCCGTGTTGTCCACGGTCATCTGCCCGCTGCCATGGACGATCACATACGAGTCGCCATCGGCGTCCTTGCGGATCGTCATGCGGTCGGGGCGGGCAAGAAGCACATCTCCACGGCGAGGCATCGCCAGCACAACAGGCGCGTCGTCCTCCTCCAGAATGACCGGCTGATCCGGCGGCGATGGCGGAGCAGGCATCGCTTCGGGGGCCGGAGCCGTCTGCGGTGCGGGCGGAGCCTGCGGCACGGGCGCTGCCTGCGCAGCCGGCGCCGGGCTGGGCACAGCAATCGTATCGTCGGGTTCAGGCGCGGCCTGGCCCTCGCGGGGCTCGGGAGCAGGCGTTGCATCGGGCACTGCCACTGGTGTCGCGGGCGCGGCCGGAGACGGAACCGCCTGCGGTGCGGCGGGTGAGGGCGCGTTCTGCGGCGTGGCAGGCGCAGCGGCATCCTGTCCCGCGGCCTGCACGCGCACCAGCGCGGCCGAGAGCATCAACGCGGCGGGCAGCACCAGCGCGGCCGCAAGTGTGCGGCGGCTTCCGGCAAAGGACTGGCGGAAAGCAGTGTCGTTCAACAGCCGCTCGATGCGGCGGGTAAGGCGATGAGGACGTGCCATGGCTACTCCAATCGGTGTGGGTCGCGGCGCGGCCGCGAACTCAAGTAAGAGCTGGGCATAGGAAGTGCGGCTGGCGGCTTCGTCCAGCCCAGCGCGGTCGCTGATGGCCTCGGCGAGATCGGAAAGCCTCGCCCTGATCCACCAGCCCAGCGGGCTGAACCACACCACTGCCGCATAAAGACCGGCAAGCAGTTGCAGGTAGAAATCCTTCTGGTGAATGTGCGAGCGCTCGTGCGCCAGCACGATGCGCAGCTTCTCCGCGCTCCACTCCGCGCAATCGGCAGGCAGCACCACGCTGGAGCCGATGGTGACCGGCGAAGAAACCTCTTCGCTCACGCGCAGGTCCAGCGGCTCGCTGCTAAGCCAACCCTCCAGCGCAATGGGCCGCGCGCGATGCCGCAGCACCAGCGCCGCAAACAGCCCCGCCAGCAGGCGGCCCACCAGTGCCAGAGCCACCAGCGCATACAGCAGCGCGGCAGAGGTTGCCGCCGATGGAATACGCAAACGCGGTGCGGCCGGCGCGGGCGCAATCTGCATTGCCGCCTGCGGTGCAGCCGAGGCTGGCGGCTCTTGCGCGAGGCTTATGTCCGCGGTCTGCGGATCGCCGTCGCCCGCCGGCTGCTCCAACACTTCTTTACGCAGCGCAGCAGCAACGGCTGCGCGCGGCTTGGGCGCAGCCTGCGTTGCCACCGGACCTGCCAGCGTCTGTGGCGCGGGAACGGCGGCAGCCTGCGGCGCAGCGCTCTTGGCGCGAATGCGCGCCTGCAGCTCCTCGAGCAGCGTCATGGGATCGGCATGCACCACCAGCTCCGCGGCGGGCCAGCGGGCCGCGGCGGGCATCAGCAGCGGCATCAGAAACGCCGCAGCCAGCACCACGGCCCACGCGGTCTTCTCCGCCACCACGTTGCGCACCCGCAGAATGCGCAGCGCCGCGGCCACCAGCGCGGCCACCAAGAGAGAACGCAATGCAGCTTCCACCAGAATCGGCATCACCGGCCCTCCTTTTGCGCAGCGGCAATGCGCGCGGCCAGCCGCTGCAGTTCGGCCCGATCGAGCACCTTCGAGTCCACCATGCCCACCAGTAGCTCCTCGACCGAGCCCTCGCAGAACCAGTCCACAATGCGCTTCACCGCGCGGCCCGCCACCTTCTGCCGCGACTCCGCCGGCTGGTAGAGAAACGTGCGCTCCTCCACCGTGTGCGCCAGGTAGCCCTTCTCCTCCAGCCGGCGCAGCACCGTGCGCACGGTCGAGTCCTTCAGCGGCCGCGCCAGTTCCTCGCGCACCCGCTCGGCCGTCGCCGAGCCCGCGCGCCACACAATCGAGAGAATTTCGCGTTCCAGTTCGCCGAGTTCGGCAGGATCGTGATGCGAGGCAGTGTTACGCGTCATAGTGTTACTGACTGTAACACATCAATTCCGTGAGCACGCAAGCCGATTTTTGAGAATTTTTCCGATGGAAAGCAGCGCTGCCGCTCAGTTGAGCGGGTACACCGCGTACACCAGCCCCAGGTAATCGTCGGTGATCAGGAAGCGGTCCGGCCCCAGCCGCAGAATGCCGCAGGGCCGCCCATGCACCCGCGGTTTGCCGTTCGCAAAGGTGAGAAAGCCGGTGATGAAGTCGCGCGGCGTGCGGTCTTTTTCATCAAACCGCACCACGCGATACCCCGTGCCGATGCTGGGCTTGCTCGCGCCGTGCAGCGCGACCAGAAATCCGTCGCCGACGCGCGTGTCGCTCGCAGGAAAATACGCAAACCCCAGCGGCGCGCTGTGCGCGGCAAAGGCGGTATAGATCGGCGGCACCGCTGCGCAGCTTTTGAGCGGAGCAGGCGGCGTACCCAGCGCCGCATTCGGATCAGGCTCTGCCGCATGCCCTCCGCCCGCGGTCAGATTCGTGCCTGCAGCGGCCACGCCCTGCTGCCTGCCATACACCGAATCCGTCTCTTCGGGTCCGTTCGTCAGCTCGCCCGCCTCCTCCATCTTCGGCAGCGGCGTAGTGTCGAGCACCGCCTTGCCCTGCGCAAAATAGCATGCGGGCCAGCCGTAGTTCAGCGGCTGCGCAACATCGGTCCTGATCGTAAGAAACGTATCTTCCGGCAGTTTCGGCCCCAGGTGGTCGTCGCCCATATTCGTGGCAAAAATCTGCCCGCCCAGGGCCGGCACCGTCTGCACATCCACGGCATTGCGCAGCCCCTGCGCAATCAGCGCGGGATTCTTCCCATCCGGGTCCATGCTCACCACGGCCGCGCGCAGCACCTCGCGCTCCTGACAGTAGTTGCAGCTTGAGCCCCCCGCCACAAACACCCGCGTGTGCCCGTTCTGCTGGCCGATGGCGACAGTGCGCGTCAAATGCCAGCCGCCGTACTTGTAGCTCAGCCCGTAGTCCGGAAAGCGCATCAGCGTCTCCGGCTCACCCTCAGGCGCGTTGGCTCCGGCCTTGTAGCGGTAGCGCACCAGCTTGTCCGTCAGCGGCAGGTAGAGCCACGTCTGCTGCGTCGCCGGATCGGTCCAGAAAGCCAGGTTGTTCGGATTGCGCAGATGGTCGAGATAGTGCACCACGCGCGTGAAGCGATGCGTCTTCTCGTTCCATCCATCAAGGAGAAACACAGATCCGCGCGTGTTGTCGGCCAGGCTCCACATGCCGGTCGCAAAGATGCGCCCATCCGGCGCCTGCGCGAAGAACCGCACGCGCTTCAGCCCCGCGGCCGCCACGCTGATGTCCAGCGACTCCGGCAGAGACAGTGTAATCGCCTTGTCCGGCGCATAAGTGAGTGTATGCGCGCGCGGAGTTTGCGCGGCCAGCGGCAATA
>DASZRQ010000140.1:0-35151 GCA_035549115.1 Occallatibacter sp.
TTTTGATCATTTTTGGCAGTTTTGTTCATTTTTCCTCTTGTAATTTACGCAAACACCTCCTATTGTTTCAGAACGAAGAACGACTCAGTTTTCAGCCGCACATCGAGCCAAGACAGACATCCAGGCTTCGGTGGCGGCTCATCGGCTCGCAGCTCCCCCGTTGTTCGCTCGCTGCTGGCCGCCTCTTGCACCACCTTGGGAGAACATGTGATGCGGCGCCGCAAGGGTCCATCGCTTCGATCGGCAGTTTGGAGAGCGAGGCACGGACGGCGCGCTGAACACAGCGGTACCGGTTCAGGCACACACTTTTCCGTCGATCCCATGGTGAACCTGTTCAGAATCCGGCCCTCGGTCCGGCCTTTCTGAACCCACTCGTCCCCGGCGCCCGGCGTCCGCGGACTCTGCAGGATTGCAACGAAAGGTGCGATGGCAATGATTGATTCTGTGCAGGCCGTACATCCCATCTCGCAGGCAGGCGGCCTTTTGCGGGCCGCGCTGGGTAGGCGTCCAGGCAGTGGACGCTCCCGCCTCATCTGCCTCTTGTTTCTTCTTCTCGCCTCGTGTCCTCTCCTGGTCCGTGCGCAGGAGCTTACCGCGACCCTGAGCGGCGTCGTCACCGACACGAGCGGAGCCGTCATCCCCGGCGCCACCGTCACGGTCACGCTCAACGGCGTCAACGCTACCGGCCGTGTGGTGCAATCGGATGCGGCCGGCATCTACACCATCACCAATCTTCCCGCCGGCACGTATAGCGTGAAGAGCACCGCCACGGGCTTCGCCACTTACGAGGCCAAGAACGTCATTCTCAACGTCGCGGAAAAGCACACCCTCAACGTGCAGCTCAAAGCCGGCGAAGTCACCACCACCGTCACGGTTGAAGACAATCCCGTCTCGGTCGACACGCAGACCAGCGCGCAGGCCGGCACCATCTCCGGTCAGCAGGTCCGCGAGCTCGAGCTCAGCAGCCGCAACTTCGAGCAGTTGGTCACCCTGCAGCCCGGTGTGGCGAACTCCGGCCTCGGCGATGAAGCCTCGGCGTCCAACACCGGCCTCTCCGTCAACGGCGCACGCGCCGATGCCAACAACTGGACCGTGGACGGCGCCGACATCAACGACTCCGGCTCCAATGCCACGGTGGTGAATACGCCCAGCGTCGACGCCATTCAGGAGTTCACTCTCGAGCGCGGCAGCTACGACGCCGGCTACGGACGCAGCGGCGGCGGCCAGGTTCTCGTTGCCACCAAGAGCGGCACCAGCTCCTTCCATGGCGATCTCTACGAGTTCGTCCGCAACACCGTCTTCGACGCCAACGATTACCTCACCAAGCGCAACGAGATTGCGAACGGCGAGCCGAACAAGAATCCGGTGAACCACCACAACGTCTACGGCTTCACCATCGGCGGACCGATCTTCATTCCCAAGGTTTACAACACCGGCAAGACCAAAACCTTCTTCTTCTGGTCCGAGGACTGGCACAAGCTCACCACGCCGGGCAGCGACACCATGCCTGCCGCTTCTCAAGCCCAATTGTCGGGTGTTGTTGCAGGCAACTTCACCAACGGCCCGTCAAATTGCTTCACGTATGATTCGGCCTCTGATACGACGACGATCTCGCCCTCCTGCTATAGCGCCAACTCGCAGGTCTATCTGACGAACGTCTTCAGCAAGTATCCGGCCAACGACGGCAGCAACTACTTCTTCTCCTACTCGGCGAAGAACGACATCCGGGACGATATTGTCCGCGTCGATCACTACTTCAACGACAAGGTGCACTTCTACGCGCGCGGCATGAATGACGTGATGCCCAACAACCAGCCTGAGGGCCTGTGGGCGGGCAGCAACTATCCCGGCCTGGTCAACACCACGGTGGACTCGCCCGGCAAGAACGTCGTCGGCAACCTCACCTGGGCCATCTCGCCCAAGATCGTCAACGAAGTCGAATTCGTCTGGGCGCAGGGCACCTACCACTCCACCATCGAGAGCGGCCAGTTCGCCACCTCGGCCTCCATCATCAGCGATCTGACGCCGGGCACCGAAGTCTATCCCGATCCCTATGGCCGCGTGCCGAACGTCAGCATCAGCGGCATCACCGGCTTCAGCTCCGGCTCGGCTCCGTGGAAAGAGCGCAACCTCGACCGCACCTACTTCGACAACCTCTCGTTCTCTTTCGGCAAGCACACGCTGCGCACGGGCTTCCAGATTCAGCAGATGCTCAAGAGCGAGAACGCCGTCACCGGCAACCCCAACTACAGCTTCAACTCCTGGGGTGATTTCCTGCTCGGCAACGTCGCCAGCTTCTCGCAGGCCAGCCGCGATGTGATTCCCGACCTGCATTACATCAACAGCGAAGCCTATGTGCAGGACGACTGGAAGCTGAACAACAAGCTCACCATCAACCTCGGCCTGCGCTGGAGCTACTTCCCCTCCGTCACGGACGTGAACAACACGCTGCTTGCTTTCGATCCGCTGCTCTACAGCGCGAGCAATGCACCGGTTATCGATCCCTCCAGCGGCGATATGGTTCCCGGCCCCGCAAATGCCGCGAACTACGCCAACGGACTCATCTTCCCCACCGGCAAGGCCTGCTCCTATGCCACGTCCAATGCGCTCTATGCACAGTGCTCGCCGTATGGGGCTTATGTCAACCCGAACGACAAGGCCAACTTCGGCCCGCGTCTCGGCTTTGCGTATAACCCCGATGGCCGCAGCATCAACGTCATCCGTGGCGGCTTTGGCATCTTCTACGATCGCGTGCTGAACGGCATCTGGGAACAGAACGCCTTCGCCAACCCGGTCATTGCGCCCTCCACCAACATCACCAACGGCTCGTTCGACGCCATCCAAGGCTCGGGCACGGTCTCCGGTCCCTCCTACGGACCCGCTGGACTCACCTCGACCGGCACGCCGACCTTCAGCGTTCCGCGCTATGCCAACTACAGCCTCTCCGTGGAGCGCCAGCTCTTGCCCAGCACCACGCTTGAGGTTGCCTACGTAGGCAACGTAGCCCGCCATCTCGTCGGCGAGTTCGATCAGAACCAGCCCACGGTTGCGGCCTGGCAGGCGGCGAATCCGAATCCGTCCACGGACCCCAACGATCCTGACTATCCCACCACGAACGTGAATGCTCTGCGTCCCTATCTCGGATATGCGGGCATCAGCGCGCGTGCGCCGCTCTATACCAGCAATTACAATTCGCTCCAGGTCAGCCTCAGCCATCGCTCGTCGAAAGGCCTGACGGTAGGCGTCGCCTACACCTGGTCCAAGTCCCTCACCACCAGCTCCGGCGACCGCGCCAACGGTTCCTTCGCCGCGCGCAGCACGGACTCCTACGACCTTCGCATGGACTACGGTCCATCGACGGCCAACACGCCGCAGATCTTCGAAGCCAACTACATCTATGACCTGCCCTTCTTCAAGCAGCAGCATGGATTCGAAGGCAAGCTGCTCGGCGGCTGGGAGCTCTCCGGCATCACCTCGATGGTCTCCGGGCAGTCGTTCAGCGTCTCGCAGACCTACGATCCCTTCAACCCCGCCGGCAGCAACAACTCGGTCGGCATCGGCATCAGCGGTGCTCGTCCGGACCAGATCGCCCCGGTCCATATGACCAAGAAGATCGATCAGTGGTTCACCACTTCGTCCTTCGCGCCCGCGGCTTATCACTTTGGCAGTGAAGGTTCCAACTCCCTGCTCGGCCCCGGCCTGCAGAACTGGGACCTGGCCGCGATCAAGAACATCTCCTTCGCTGAGCGCTACAAGTTCCAGCTCCGCGGCGAGTTCTTCAATGCCTTCAACCACACCAACTACAGCTCCATCGACACATCGATGGCCGACGGAGCAAGCTTTGGCACTGTCAACGGCGTGCACGTTCCTCGCCGCATTCAGCTCGGCGCCAAGTTCTACTTCTAATCAACAAAACTTCCCATGAAACACCTCGGCCGGAGCGCAAGCTCCGGCCTCTCTTTTTCCGCGCTTCGCTTCGCTGCTTCCTACTACTCCTTCTTCTTCGCCGGAATCGTCGACATCACCTTCAGCAGCCTCTCATCGGCGGCCTTGTTCAGCGCGCCAGTCCTGGCAAACTCCGCTTTCGCCTCCGCCGTCCGCCCCATTGCGCGATACAGCCGCCCCAGCCGCCAGTGCACATTCGCATCCTCGGGCCACAGCTTCGCTGCCATCTCGTACTCGCGAATCGCATCTGTATTCCGGCCATCGTTCGCGTCCACGATCCCCAGATCGAGATGCGCCTTGAAGTTCTTCGCGTCCGTCTTCACCAGTGTTTCCAGCAGAGGCCGCGCCTCGGCATTCTTGCCCAGTTGAATATCCGCGTCCGCCAAGTATAGCATCGCCTGCGGATGCTGCGGATCGTTCTCCAGCTCCAGTTGGAACTGCTCTGCCGCCTCGGCATACGCCGCCTGCGTCCACAGCAGATAACCCAGTCCGAAGTGCACATTCGGCTCCTTCGGGTTCGCGGCCACCGCCGCGCGCAGCGCACGGATCGCGCCCTGCTTATCCTTCATCTCATCCAGCGCCTCGCCTACCAGCATGTCGGCCTCAGCAGACTCCGCATTCAGCGCAAGCATCCTGTGATATGCATCCAGCACGCAGGGATACTGGTTTGACAGCAGGCAGCTATGCGCCAGCGTCAGCAGCAAATTCAGGTTCTGCGTGTCCTGCTCGGAGGCGCGCTTCAGATACGGCGAAGCCGCCGCAAACTGCCCCAGCCCGTAGTGCGCCATTCCCATCAGCACGTTCAGCCGCTCGTCGTCCGGCGCGGCCTTCGCCAGCGGCCCCAGCATCTCAATGGCCTTCTCATACGCGCCCTGCTTGAAGTACGCCAGTCCCAGGTTCAGCCGCAGTCCCGGCATCTCCGGGCTCAGCGCCATGGCTTTTCTGTAGTACGCAATGGCCGCGTCGTAGTGCTCCTGCTTCGCTTCCAGAAATCCAAGATGCGCCAGCGGCTGGGGATTGCGCGGATACTGCTTCACCAGCGCCTGCCACGCAGCCTCGGCCTCCGCCGTGCGCCCGTCGCGCTCCAGCGCCATCGCCGCCTGTCCCGGATCCTGCTGCTGCGCGCGCGCGGGCAGGGCCCATCCGGCAACCGCCATCATCATGCACAGCGCCACTTCGCGCTCCAGCCGAGTTCTCACAGGCATCCTCTTAGAAATACGTCTGCACCGCATCTACCACATCGAATTTTTCATCCACCACCAGCAGCACCCGCCACTTGTCGAAGGTGAGGCAGGGATGCGCGATGTCGAAGCCGATCATGTCACCCACGTGCACATCGTCTTCGTCATGCATCGCGAGAAATGCATGCTGGTCCATCATCTTCGTTACGCTCCAATGTCCCGGCGTGGCCCTGGGAGCAGCATCGCCCGGCCGATAGTGCAGCGCCGGCACAGGCAGGCCCGAGTCGAAGGCCGCATCGCGCTTGCCCATCGCGATGATCGCCTTGCCCGCCTCCGGCATGGACTGCACATAGGCCCACACCTGCAGCGCCGGCTCCAGCCCCGCATGCATCTCCCGCGCAATCGGGTTCTGCGCCAGGATGCGCGTCTGCGCCTCACGGTACGCGCCCACATCGTGCGTCAGGTAGCAGCCGGGCCGCAGCACCACGTCCACGGCATCGCCCAGATCCGCGGCCGCAAACTCCTCCGCCACCACGTCATACCACGCCGAACCGGCTCCACTCAGCAGCGCCGGAGTGCGCTCAAAGCGCTGCGCGCCAAGCAGCCTGCGCGTCACCTCCGCGCCACGCCGCAGAAACGCGCGAATCTCGTCTTCTTCCTTCAGCACGCCTTCGTAGAGTTCCACGCCGCACAGCGCAAGCGTTCCCTTCCACGGCACCAGCGCATCCAGCACCGCCGCAAGCTGCGCCTCGTCGCGCACGCCGCTGCGTCCGCCTTCCACGCCCAGCTCGATCAGCACGTTCAACCGCAATCCCAGCGGGGAAAAATGCTGCCCAAGCTGCTCCACATTCTCCGGCGAGTCCACCAGGCAGTAAAACTCAAACTCCGCATCGCGCAGCAGCCGCGCAATCGCCGCCCTGTTCTCGCGGCCTACAAGCTGATTTGCCATCAGCACACGCCGCACGCCGTGCGCATACGCCGCGTGCACCTGCTGCGCTGTGGCCAGCGTAATGCCCCACGCGCCATGCTCCAGTTGCCGCTGAAACAGCGCCGGAGCCATCGTCGTCTTTCCATGCGGAGCCAGCTTCAACCCATACGCGTCGATGAATCGCTGCATCCAGCGCAGATTGTGTTCCATCTTCGCCTCGTACAGCACCGCCGCGGGCAGACTCACATCCTCGCGCAGCAGATTCCATCCCAGCCCGCGAATCGCCCCGCGTTCCAGCGCTTGATTCATCGTGCCAGGCCCTGCGCCCAGGCCTTTGTTCAGCGGAGAAACCGCACCTTCGGCCCCATGCGGCGCTGCGCGTTCCGGCTTCATCGGCATCCTCGTCAAATCCCTTCTGCGCATGCGCATTTCCCCGCGAAATACGCGCTGAAAATAGTCTATAGTTTCAATCAGAGACATGGTGAGCTGCGACACTCTGATCCGTAACGCCACCGTCTACGACGGCAGCCCCGCAGACCCCGCCATCCTCGATGTCGCGCTCGCCTCCGGCCGCATCGCCGCCGTTGGTCCGGCTCTCACGCACACCGCCGAATCCATCATCGAAGCCCGCGGCCTCGCGCTTGCGCCCGGCTTCATCGACGTGCATACCCACGACGACACGGCCGTCCTGCTCGCTCCGCAGATGCTGCCCAAAATCTCGCAGGGCGTCACTACTGTCATTGTTGGCAACTGCGGCATCAGCGCCTCGCCCGTCACGCTCAGAGACTCCGTGCCCGACCCCATGAACCTCCTCGGCGGCGCGGACAACTTCCGCTACCCCACCTTCGCGTCCTACGTCGACGCCGTTAACGCCGCGCAGCCCGCCGTCAACGTTGCCGCGCTCATCGGCCACACCGCACTGCGCAACAACCACATGGATCGCCTCGATCGTGAAGCCTCCGCTGCCGAAATCGATGCCATGCGCACGCAACTGCGCGAAGCTCTGGCCCACGGCGCACTCGGCCTCAGCACCGGCCTGGCTTATGGCTCCGCGCGCTCCGCGTCCACAAACGAAGTCCTCGCGCTCGCCAAGCCTCTCGCCGACGCGCATGCGCTCTACACAACGCACATGCGCACTGAGACCGAAAAGATTCTCGACGCCATGGAAGAGTCCTTCACCATCGGCCGGAGCAGCCGCGTGCCTGTCGTCATCTCGCATTTGAAGTGCGCGGGCATCGCCAACTGGGGCCGAAGCGAAGAAGTGCTGCACGCCCTCGACGCCGCGCGCGCCGCGCAGCAGACCGGCTGCGATTGCTACCCCTACGCCGCAGGCTCCAGCACTCTCGATCTGGGCCAGGTCGATCCCCGCGTCGAGATCACCATCACCTGGAGCGAGCCGCACCCTGAAGTCGCCGGCAACTCCCTCGCCGCCATCGCGGAGCAGTGGCAGCTCACACAGCTCGATGCCGCGCGCCGCCTGCAGCCAGCCGGAGCCATCTATCACTCCATCTCGGAGGCCGACATGCGCCGCATCCTCGCCCATCCGGCCACCATGATCGGCTCCGACGGCCTGCCGCTCGATCCGCGCCCGCATCCCCGCCTCTGGGGAACCTTTCCGCGCGTGCTAGGCCGCTACAGCCGCGACGAAAACCTCTTCCCCTTCGCCACAGCTATTCACAAGATGACCGGCATGCCCGCGCAGCGCTTCGGCCTCGCGGAACGCGGACGCATCCGCGCAGGCTTCTACGCCGATCTCGTGCTCTTCGATCCCGCGCGCATCCTCGACACCGCAACTTTCACCGATCCCATTCGCCCCGCGCAGGGCATCGCCAGCGTCTGGGTCAACGGCGCGCTCTCCTACACAGCCGAGGGCGTAACCGGCGCGCGCGCGGGCCGCTTTGTTTCCCGTGCCGCCACCACATGGATTCAATAACCACGAGGCATTTCCCCATGACAGCAATCAAGCGTTACGGCGTAGAGGGCGGCACCGGAACCGGCGGCCAGCATCTTCCCTTCGCGCGCGCCGTTGAAGCCGATGGATGGCTCCACGTCTCCGGCCAGGTCGCCATGGTCAACGGCGAGGTCGTCGCAGGCGGCATCGTCGCCCAGTCCGAGCAGGCCATCAAAAATCTCCTCGCCATCCTCACCGAGGCGGGCTACGGCACGGAGCACATCGTCCGCTGCGGCGTGTGGCTCGACGATCCTCGCGATTTTCAATCCTTCAACGGTGTCTTCAAGAAATACTTCGGCGCGCATCCTCCCGCGCGCGCCTGCGTCGTCTCCAGCATGGTGGTCGATTGCAAGGTCGAGATCGACTGCATCGCCTACAAGGCTCCATCCGCGTAAGCACTGCCGCACTCAGGAAACGCACACGTCATGATCGATCCTCACAGCCTTCTTCTGCTCGGTGAAACCTTCATCGCCGTCGTGTGCCTTGTTCTGCTCATCGCGGTCTACAAGCTCAACCCCTTCATCACGCTCTTCGTCGTTTCGCTCGGGCTCGCCATCGTCGCGGGCATGCCGCTCTCCAGCGTCGTGCACTCCTTTGAGCTTGGCCTCGGCAGCACCCTCGGCCACATCGCCATCGTGGTCGCGCTCGGCACCATGCTCGGCAAAATGATGGCCGAGTCCGGCGGCGCGGATCAGATCGCGCAGACCCTCATCCGCCTCTTCGGCGCCAAACGCGTGCCCTGGGCCATGATGCTCATCGGCCTCATCGTCGGTCTGCCAGCGTTCTTCGAGGTGGGCTTCGTCCTTCTCATCCCCATTGCCTTTACCGTCGCGCGCCGCACCAAAACCTCGTTCATCATGGTTGGCCTGCCCATGGCCGCCGGGCTCTCTGTCGTGCATGGCCTTGTGCCGCCGCATCCGGCCGCGCTGCTCGCCGTCACCATTTATCACGCAGACGTGGGCCGCACCATCCTTTATGGACTGCTCATCGGCATCCCGACCGCCATTCTTGCCGGACCACTCTACGCAAAGCTCATTGCCCCGCATGTGCATCTCGCCGCGGACAACGCCATGGCCGACGAGTTCGCCGAACACGACGAAACCCGCAGCCTGCCCGGCTTTGCGATAACCCTCTTCACCATCCTGCTGCCCGTCTTTCTCATGCTCTTCGGCAGTTGGGCAGACTCCTTCGCCGCGCCGGGCACCGTCCTCAATCAGTCGCTGCGCCTGCTCGGGAACGACGACATGGCTCTGCTCATCGGCGTTCTCGTCAGCTTCTTCACCCTCGGCCAGTGGCGCGGCTTCTCCCGCGAGACCATCCTCCGCTTCTCCAACGAGTGCCTTGCGCCCACCGCCACCATCACGCTGCTGGTGGGCGCGGGCGGCGGCTTTGGCCGCGTTCTGCAGGATAGCGGCGTTTCGCAGGCCATCATCGCCATCGCCATGCACAGCCATGTGCCGCTGCTCGTGCTCGCCTGGCTGCTCGCCGCCATGATGCGCCTCGCCACCGGCTCCGCCACCGTGGCCATGAGTACGGCCGCCGGCATCATCGCACCCATCGCAATGCATACCGCCGGCGTGCACCCCGAACTGCTCGCCATCGCCACCGGCGCGGGCTCGCTTATCTTCTCGCACGTCAACGACGGCGGCTTCTGGCTGGTCAAGGAGTACTTCAACATGACCGTGCCCGAAACTCTCAAGACATGGTCTGTTTGCGAAACCATCATCTCTGCCGCCGGGCTGATCTTCGCCTTTGCCGCATCCCTTGTCCTCCACTAAGCACGATCGCTGTTCTTTGCAGCCGCAAAATCCGCCGAGGTTTACTCCATGCCGTCGATATTGCCGTTCCCTCTCTCCCGCCGCCGCTTCCTCCAGTCCGCCTCCGCGCTCGCCCTCGCACACAGCCTGCCTTCGATTGCCCGCGCACAGAGCGCTGCGCTGCGCTACCGCGCCTATGCCGGCTGCTACACCGGCAAGGCCGGCAACGGAGAAGGCATCTACGCTCTCGACTTCGACCTCGCCAACGGCGCGCTCTACAACCGCCGCCTCGTCGCCCGCACGCCCAGCCCCTCGTGGATCGCCATCCACCCCTCGCGCAGGTTCCTCTATGCGGCGAATGAAGTCTCCGACTACGAGGGATCCAGCGGCTCCGTCAGCGCCTTCGCTATCGCCGCCGATGGCGGCCTCCAGCCTCTCAATGCCGTCAGCTCCCATGGCGCGGACCCCGCCTACATCTCCCTCGACGGCACCGGCCGTTTCGTCCTCGTGGCCGACTACACCGGCGGCGCCATTGCTGTTCTGCCCATCGATGCCGCCACCGGCCGCCTTGGCCCCGCCGTCACCGTCATTCAGGATCAGGGCAGCCTCGGCGCGGCCAAAGCCAGCTCCGGGCCGCCGGACAGTTTCGCCATCAGCGGCCACGACGCGCCCCACGCGCACATGATCGCTCCCAGCCCCGACAACCGCTTCGTTCTCGCCACAGACCTCGGCCAGGACCGCATCTATATTTATGCCTTCGACGACACCACCGGAAAGCTCTCCGCCCCGCGCTTCGTGACCCTACCCACGGGCGACGGTCCCCGCCACTTTGCCTTCCACCCCAACCGCAGGTGGCTCTATACCAGCCAGGAAGAGTCCTCCACCGTCGTCTTCTTCCAGTACGACCCAGAAACCGGCATGCTCAAGCCCGTGCAGGCCGTCTCCGCTCTGCCCCCCGGCTTTGCCGGCACCAGCTTTGCCTCGGAGATCCTCATCTCGCCCGACGGCCGCACTCTCTACGCCGCCAACCGCCTCCACGACGCCATCGCCGTCTTCACCATCGGCTTTGACGGCCGCCTGACCCGCCAGAGCGAAACGCCCACAGGCGGCGATTACCCCGTTATGTGTCGCATCGACCCCACCGGCCGCTACTTCTTTGCCTGCAACCGCCGGTCCGACGCCATCACCACCCTTCCCATTGACCAGGAGACCGGCCGCCTCTCCGCCCCCATCCAGTACACCCCCATCGGCAGCGCCGCCAGCATTACCTTCGTCGCCATCGATTAGTCCTACTTTCCACACCTGCCCATGAGATGCGAAACCCGCATCCCATGCGACAATGAAGGCAACCGTGATGACACCTGCCTCCTCTGCAGTGGTTCCCGAGCCGGTTACGGTCACCCCGGAGCTGCTGAAGCAGCACAGCATCACTCCGGAGGAGTACGACCGCATCCTCGCCGCGCTTGGCCGCGTTCCATCTCTCACTGAACTGGGCATTTACAGCGTGATGTGGAGCGAGCACTGCTCCTACAAGTCCAGCCGCGTCCATCTCAAGCGCCTGCCCACCAAAAGCGACCGCGTCGTTCAGGGGCCCGGTGAAAACGCCGGCATCATCGACGTAGGCGACGGCTGGGCCTGCGCCTTCAAGATCGAGAGCCACAACCACCCCAGCTACATCGAGCCCTATCAGGGCGCGGCTACCGGTGTGGGCGGCATTCTCCGCGACATCTTCACCATGGGCGCGCGTCCCCTTGCCGTCATGGACTCGCTCCGCTTCGGCCCCGTCCGCGAGGGCGAAGGCTCCGAGGCCGAGCTGGTGCAAAAGAACCACTCCATCGTCGAGGGCGTGGTCTCCGGCATCGCCGGCTACGGCAACTGCTTCGGCGTGCCCAACCTCGGAGGCGAAACCAAGTTCGAGCCCTGCTACAGCGGCAACCCGCTCGTCAACGCCTTCGCCCTCGGCCTCGTACGCAAAGACGAGATCTTCTACGGCAAGGCCAGCGGCACGGGCAACCCCGTCATCTATGTCGGAGCCAAAACCGGCCGCGACGGCATCCACGGCGCAACCATGGCCAGCGAAGAGTTCACCGAAGGCTCCGAGCAGAAGCGTCCCAACGTCCAGGTCGGCGACCCCTTCATGGAGAAGCTCCTCCTCGAGGCCTGCCTCGAAGCCATGAAGACCGGAGCCATCGTCGGCATTCAGGACATGGGCGCGGCCGGCCTCACCAGCTCCAGTTGCGAGATGGGCGCGCGCGGCGGCGTCGGTGTCGATCTCGACCTCGACCATGTGCCCCAGCGCGAAACCGGCATGACCGCCTACGAAATGATGCTGTCGGAAAGCCAGGAGCGCATGCTGCTCGTCGCCGAAAAGGGCCGCGAGAATGAAGTCCTCAGCATCTTCGCCAAGTGGGGTCTCGATGCCACCATCGTCGGCGTCGTCAAGCCCGAACCGCGCCTGCGCATCCGCCACCACGGCGAGCTCGTCGCCGACATCCCCAACCAGTCCCTCACCGACGACGCACCCCGTTACCACCGCCCCATCGGCGTCTGGAAGCCCCCCGTGGCTCTTGACCCTTCGGACGAGATTCTTGCCGAGTTGGCAAAACCCCGCGACTACACCGCCGATCTCAAGAAGCTGCTGGCGAGCTCCAACATCTGCTCCAAGCGCTGGGTCCACGAGCAATACGACACCATGGTGCAGACCAACACCGCGCAGGGCCCCGGCGGCGAAGCCGGCGTCATGCGCATCAAGGGCACCGGAACGCAAGATGCGAACGGCGTGCGCCACGAGCGCGGCCTGGCCATGGCCCTCGACGGCAACGGCCGCTGGTGCTATCTCGATCCCAAACTCGGCGCGATGCACGCCGTCGCGGAAGCCGCCCGCAAAGTCGCCTGCACCGGCGCAACGCCCGTCGCCGCCACCAACTGCCTCAACTTTGGCAACCCGGAAAAGCCCGAGATCATGGCCCAGCTTTCGGCGACCATCGACGGCATCGCCGAAGCCTGCACCGCCTTAGGCACGCCCGTCACCGGCGGCAACGTGTCTCTCTATAACGAGACCAAAGGCGAAGGCATCTATCCAACGCCCGTCCTCGGCATCGTCGGCATTCTGGATGACGTGACGAAAGCCGTACCTGCGCACTTCCAGCAAGCGGGCGACGCAATATTGCTGCTGAATCTGCCAGAAGGCTTAAGCGGAAAAGAACTAATGCTGGAATTTGGATCGTCCGAGTATGCTCGCACGGTCCTCGGTAAATATTGGGGTAAACCACCTGCTCTGGACTTGAGCGAAGAGAATCAACTTCATCGAGTGCTTGCCGAACTCGCGTTTAAGCAGCTCATCCACAGCGCCTCAGATGTATCTGAAGGCGGGCTCGCGGTCACGCTGGCTGAGGCCTGCACTGCAAAGAATATCGGTGCGTCCATCTCTCTGGCTCCGTATGTAACGGTTGAGTATCCCGACGTCTGCAGGCTCTTCGCAGAAGAGGTAACGCAGGTCATCGTAAGTTGCTCGGCAGGCAACACTGAAGCCGTCAAAGACATCGCTGAAGAATACAGTCTTATCTTCTGCACCCAAATTGGAGAAACGGGCGGCAATGCTCTTACAGTTAGTTTGGGTGAGCGCAAACTTATTGAATCATCAGTCGCAGACCTCAAAGCCCCCTGGTCCCACGCCCTAGAATCCGCCCTCCACAACGAGGTGACCGCATGAGCGCATCGCTCCTTTATCAGGGCGTCGCAGGCATTCCCGACCGCTCCGAGCGCCTCAAAGCCGCATCCCGATCTCTGTTCTCTGACCGCTGTTCTCCGCAGAGCAGCGCCGATGGCGATACTCTGCACGAAGAATGCGGCGTCACCGCCGTCCACGGCCACCCCGACGCGGCCCGCCAGGTCTACCTCGGCCTCTACGCTCTGCAGCATCGCGGGCAGGAGTCGGCCGGCATCGCCTCGGCCGACGGCCAGCATCTGGCCAACATCAAGGGCATGGGCCTTGTCTCGGAAATTTTTACGGATGACGTGCTGCAGAAGCTGCCCGGCTCCATGGCCATCGGCCACACACGCTACTCGACCACCGGCGACTCGGCTCTGCTCAACGCGCAGCCCATCCGCGTGGACTCGACCAAGGGCCTCATCGCCATCGCCCACAACGGCAACCTGGTCAACCTCGGCAACATCCGCACCCGCCTGGAGCGCGAGGGCGCGTACTTCCAGACCACCTCGGACTCCGAGATCATCGTCCAGCTCATCGCGCACTCCCGCGCCGGCTCGCTCGTCGATGCCATCGCCGATTCGCTTTCGCAGGTTGAGGGCGCATTCTCCATCGTGATGATGACCCGCGACCGCATCTTCGCCGCGCGCGATCCCCGCGGCTTTCGCCCGCTCTCGATGGGCCGCATCAAAAACCCCGACGGCCCCGACACCATCGTCTTCGCCTCCGAGACCTGCGCCTTCGACCTGCTCCGCGCCGAGTACGAGCGCGACGTGCTGCCGGGCGAGCTGGTCATGGTCACGGAAGACGGCGTCACCAGCCGCCAGTACGCCACCGGCGTCCCGCAGTCGAGCTGTATCTTCGAGCACGTCTACTTCGCACGGCCGGACTCGCGCATCTTTGGCCGCTGGGTGCAGGAGAGCCGCGACCAGATGGGCCGCCAGCTCGCACGCGAATCGCACGTGCCTGCCGACGTTGTTGTTCCTGTCCCCGACTCCGGTGTGACCGCCGCGCTCGGCTACGCGGAAGAGGCCAAGCTCCCCTTCCGTCTCGGCCTCATCCGCAATCACTACGTGGGCCGCACCTTCATTGAACCCGAGCAGCGCGTCCGCGACTTCGGCGTCCGCCTCAAGCTCAATCCCGTGCGCAATCTGCTTGAGGGCAAACGCGTCATCCTCATCGACGACTCCATCATCCGCGGCACCACCAGCCGCAAAATCGTCCGCATGGTGCGCGGCGCGGGCGCAAAGGAAGTTCACCTCCGCATCAGTTGCCCACCCACCATCTCGCCCTGCTTTTACGGCGTGGACACGCCGAGCAAGCGCGACCTCATCGCGGCTAATCACTCCATCGAGGAGATCCGCCGCTTCATCGAGGCCGACTCGCTGGCCTATCTCACTCTCGATGGGCTCTTGCAATCCGTCCAAAGCGAGGAGAAGACGGGCTACTGCACCGCCTGCTACACCGGCCAGTACCCCACGCAGTGGATCGATGTGGACGAGATTCTTCCCGCCACGGCGCCCGTCTCCGCCTGAGCTTCAGGCCGGTTCATCGGCCAGCGCCGGCACCGGCGCGCTGCGCCGCAGGCTCCGGATCAGTACCAGCATCACCGCCGCAGCGGCAAACGCGGGCAGCGCCAGTCCGCGCAGCCCCAGCCAGTAGCTCCCGGTCAGATCCTTCATGCGTCCCATCCAATAAGGCCCTACAAATCCGCTGAACATCGTGATCGTGTTCATTGCCGCAATGCCCGCCGCGGCCGCGCGCCCCGCCATGAACTCCGTAGGCACGGCCAGCCCCGGCCCCAGCACCGCATTCTGCGCAAAGAACACCACGGCCAGTGCCGTCACCACCAGCCATCCCGGCCGACCGGTGCTCGCCACCAGATACGCCACGGCCATGACGCAGCATGGAACCATGCAATGCAGCAACCGTTCGCTGCGGCGGTCGCTGCTGGCCGCGCCCAGCAGCATGCCTGCGGTTCCCAGCAGTCCCAGTCCCGCCACCAGGTAGCCCACTTCGGCCACGCGCCAGCCGGTGGCCACCTGCAGAATCGCCGGCAGTGAAAAGCTCAGCGAATAGTTGCACAACAGCAGGCAGAAGAAGAAGCCGCCAATCAGCCACACTTTTGGCGAGAGCAGCGCCTGCAGCACGCCCGCCTCATGTCCCAGGTGCACCTGCGCGCCTTCGGTCTTCAGTTGCCGTGCAATCCACGTCTTCTCGTCCGTTGTCAGCCACGCGGCCTTCTCCGGCCCATCCGGCAGCAGCCGCAGAATCACAAAGCTGTAGAGAGCCGCGGGCAGCCCCTCCACCAGAAACAGCCATTGCCAGCCCGCCAGGCCCAGCTTGCCATTCAGCCCCAGCAGGCCGCCGGCCAGCGAGCCCATCACCACCGAGCTGAGCGGCAGCGCAATGTAGAACCGGCTCACCGCCCGCGCCCGCATTGCCGCCGGGAACCACAGCGTGAGGTAGTAGATCACGCCGGGGAAAAATCCCGCCTCCGCCATGCCCAGCAGCAGCCGGGCCGCGTAGAACTCCACGGGCGTGCGCACCAGCAGCATGGCCGCCGCCAGCAGCCCCCACGTCAGCATGATCCGCGCCAGCCACCGCCGCGGCCCGAACTTGAGCAGCAGCAGGTTCGAGGGAATCTCGCACAGCGCGTAGCTGATGAAGAACAGCCCCGCGCCAATCCCATAGACCGTCGCGCTGAAGCGCAGGTCCACATTCATCCGGAGCGAGGCAAAGCTGATATTGATGCGGTCCATATAGGCCAGGCAGTAGCCCATGGAAATCACCGGGAGCAGCCGCCACGCGGCCTTGCGCTGCGCCGAAGCGCCCACAGAAGCGGCGGCTGAAACATCCATCGACCCGCTTTCTGTTTCGTGTGCGGACATGAACCGTGACCTCGTGCGGACAGGGAAAGAAACGCGGGCGGGGAACCGGCGCGGGCAGCGTAAGCCGACTCTACCACATGCATTCCTCCACCCGCCCCGCTGTGATAGCATCCGTTTTTACGCGACCTCACTCGCGATTCCGCACGTTAATTCCGCTACCCCCGAGGCTGGAGTGAACCAATCGCGCCTGTTGTTCGGGAGCGCTGTTTTCCTTGGTGCGTTCCTTCTCTTCCTCGTCGAACCCCTCGCAGCCCGCCAGCTTCTCCCGGCTCTCGGCGGCTCCGCGGCCGTCTGGATCACATGCCTCGTCTTTTTTCAGACCGCGCTGCTTATCGCCTATCTCTATGCGCATGCCTTGGCCCGCAGCGGCCGGTCCATCCCCCACGTGGCGCTGCTCTTCGTCGCCCTCGCCTCTACCGCCGCCTGGGTGGCCGGCAACTCCACGCCCATGCTCGGCGCGAACCACCCCATCGCCGCCGTCTTTCTCTCCCTGACCGGCTGGATCGGCTTCCCCTTCCTCGCCCTCGGCGCCACCAGCCCGCTTCTCCAGGTGTGGTGGACCCGCATCGAAGGCACACCCGTTCCCTGGCGGCTCTACGCGCTCTCCAACCTCGCCTCGCTCCTTGCCCTCGCCGCCTACCCCACCCTCATCGAACCCCACTGGGCCCTCGACGAGCAGCGCGGCCTCTGGGCCTACGGATTCCTCGTCTTCGTGCTTATCTCCAGCGTCGTCGCCTGGCAGGTGCGCCTTGCCCCGCCAGCACAGCCCGCTGCCGCGCCGGCTGAAGCTCCGGAGACCCTCCCTCTCCGCAGCAAGCTTCTCTGGCTTCTGCTCCCCATGGGAGCGGCCATGCAGCTCTGCGCCGTCACCGCTTACCTCACCGCCAACATTGCCGCCATTCCGTTGCTCTGGGTGCTGCCTCTAGGCGTCTATCTGCTCACGCTCATCGTCGCCTTCCAGTTTCCGCGCCTGGGCCGCAGCCCCATCGTGCCGCGTCTGCTCATCGTCTTCCTCGCCGGACTGGCTTACATGCTCACGCAGACCGAGTCCGCGCTGCCCATGCGCATCGCCATCGGCTTTTTCCTCGTCGAGCTCTTCCTCGCCGGCCTCTATCTCCACGCCGAAGCCTGCGCCCTGCGCCCCGCACGCACTGCGCACGCCACACTCTTCTATCTCCTCTTTGCCGCCGGCGGAGCCCTCGGCTCCTTCCTCATCGGCATTGCCGCGCCGCTGCTCTTCCGCTACAACTACGATCTCGCTATCACCTTCTGCGTTACCGCGTTGCTGGCCCTGGCCGCCGCGTGGCCCACCGGCTGGAACAATCGCCTGATCTGGGCTGCCTCATCCGCCACTCTTGCCGTGCTTGTCTGCTGGCTCGTCGTCGCCAGCCAGCGCCAGACCATCGCCGCCGTCCGCAACTTCTACGCCAGCCTGCGCGTCAAGGAGAGCCACAGCTACCCCGGTGCAACCATCCGCATCCTCTCCAACGGCAGCATCCAGCACGGCACCCAGATCTTCGGCACCGACGCACTCCGCCGCACTCCCACCACCTACTACGCCGAGGACTCCGGCGTGGGCCTCGCGCTGCGCTTCTGCTGCGGCAGCCGCCCCCGCCGCATCGGCGTCATCGGCCTGGGCGCGGGCACCCTGGCCGCCTACGGCCGCCCCGGCGACCAGATTCGCTTCTACGAGATCAACCCGGCCGTCGAGCCCATTGCCCGCAACGTCTTCACCTATCTCCGCGAGTCCCCCGCGGCCATCACCGTCGTTCCCGGCGACGCACGCCTCTCCCTGGCCCGTGAGCTGGCCCAGGGCCGCTCTCCGCAGTTCGATGTCCTCGTCGTCGACGCCTTCTCCGGCGACGCCATCCCGCTGCACCTGCTCACCACCCAGGCCCTGGCCCTCTACCGCCGCTGCCTCGCTCCCGGCGGCATCCTCGCCTTCCACATCTCCAACCAGCACGTCGACCTCGACCCGCCCATCGCCCTGCTCGCCCAAAACGCAGGCCTGACCGCCCGCCGCGTTTTCTCCGTGCCCAACAGCGAGCGCGGCGAGTTTGGCGCCACCTGGATGCTCCTCACGGACAATGCCGCATTCCTGCAGCAGCCCGAGGTCGCGCCCTCCCTGCACACCCCCGGCGCCCTGCCCGGCCTCCGCCTCTGGACTGACGACTACTCCGCGCTGCTGCCGGTTCTCCGCTGGTAAAACCCGGAACCGCGCCGCGCCCTCCGGCGTATCCTCTCTTATATTTCCCAAGGAGAGCCCATGCTCTGGTTCTATCGATGGCTGTTCCCGGCAATGTGGATCGCCTTCCTCGTCTACTGGCAGATCAGGGCTGCCGGGACCAAAACCACGCAGCGCATGGAGCCCCTCGCCTCGCGCATCATCCGCTCCATCACCTTCTGCGCGGCAATTGCGCTGCTCCTGCTCAACCGCATCCCGGTGCCTTGGCTTTACCGGCATCTCTGGCCCTCCGGCCTCGCCACCTTCTACGCGGGAGCGGCCGTCACCGCCGCCGGCTTGCTCTTCGCCGTCTGGGCACGCAATTTTATCGGTTCCAACTGGAGCCGCTCCGTGACCATCAAGCAGGATCACGAGCTCATCGTCGGCGGCCCTTACGCGCTCGTCCGCCACCCCATCTATACGGGAATCCTCACCGGCTTCGTGGGCTCGGCCATCGCCCTTGGCCAGGTGCGCGGCCTCATCGCCTTCGCCCTCATCGCGCTCGCGCTCTGGGCCAAGCTGCGCATGGAGGAGCGGTGGATGCGCAGCCAGTTCGGCACGACCTACGAGGCCTACTCCCGCCGGGTGCGCGCGCTGGTGCCGTTTGTGCTGTAGGGGCGTCCACGCCCATCCCAGCCTTCCCGCCCAGGTTTCCAATCACAGCGCGGGTATCACTGCACAAAGAACATCAATCGCAGCGGCAATACGCCCGAGATTCCCGAAAGCCCCCACTTTGCTGGCTATAAGGTGATTGATACAAACACTGCGCATTAGACCCGATGTAACTCTATTACTTATGTTTCTTGCGGGCTTTATGCATGCAGCGGATAATTCTGACTACCACACTGGAATAAAGGAAGAACCCCAATGGGATGGCGTTTTCGTCAGTCATTCACGGTAGTTCCTGGTCTACGGCTAAACCTTTCAAGGAGCGGTCTCAGCGCAAGTATAGGCGGCGCTCCCTTCACCTTGAACCTAGGACCTCGGGGTTTGACTGGTACAGCATCTATACCTGGAACCGGGCTCTCCTACCGCCACCGCTTCTCGAATCATGCCAGCAATGACCAACCATCCATGTTCGTACCAAAAGCCCATCTGCCTGTGAATTCAGTTCCGGCAGAATGGCGCTACACAAATACGGCACCTGTACAGGAAATTCATAGCGCAAGTACTGAGCTTCTCACTAGCGAGACTTTAAAAGAGCTTAAAGGTCTCATACAAAGCGCTTATCACCAGCATCAGGAAATAAGCAATGAACTTGATTCTGCACGTTCACAAAAAATAGAACTTCAAGAAAAATTCGATTCATGGGAGCACGGCTTCTTGTTGAAGAAGATATTCAAGAAGGCGTTTGCGGAGCGCAAAGAGGCTTACGATACAGAAAAGGAACATGTAGAAGAACTTGAACAACAATTGAACCTGTCAACAATCTCGACAGAAATCGAAATTGAAAATGAGCAAGCAGAATTCTATTACCGCCTTAGAGATGAATTTGCTGCACTCTGCGAATGTGCGGCGATCTGGGACGTGAAAACGCGACAAGCTACGGATAAATTCCATGAGCGCACCACCGCGGACCAGAAACTGTCTCGTGAGTGTGTCCAATTTCGCCTCGACAAATGTGATCTGATTGCGTGGGAACAGAATGTGCCGCATCTTAAGAATGCCAAGGGCGGCGACATTTATCTGTATCCGGGATTCATCATTTACCGGGCTGCGCGAGAAGCATTTTCTTTAATCGAATACCAAGACATAAACGTTACGGCTTCAAATGTGAATTTCCAAGAGGAGAACGGTGTTCCTTCTGATTCCAAAATCATCGGAAGAACTTGGGCCAAAGCCAATAAAGATGGCAGCCGTGACCGTCGCTTCGTCAACAACTATGAAATTCCAATCGCATTATATGGATCAGTCACACTAAGAAGTGATCACGGCTTATGGGAAGAATTCCATTTTTCCAACTTCGACAAAATGGCAAGCTTTATAAAAGCATTTGGTGCTTTCACGGCTTCCTTTGAGGGAGTCTCTCATGCCTAGAAGACGCACAAAGGGGCAGAATGCATTGATTGGCATTATCGTCATTTTGGGGATTATTGTGCTGGGCATCTCCCGTCTTGTAGAAAGCATCGGTATTGGCACATTCGTATTGATTATCGCAACTGGAATTTTTCTGATGATTTGGATTAAACATTCCAGACGACAAGCGCGTATCCAGCAGTTGCAAGACAAATATGGCGACCCACATGTAGTTGACTTGATCCTCCATCGTCATTTTTGGCAGGGGCAAACAGCAGAACAATTGGCAGACTCTCTCGGTACACCTCAGGGTGTTGACCGGAAATGTTTGAGCACAAGGAACCGTGAGATTTGGAAATATAACCACCGTGGAGCCAATCGGTACGGTCTTCGAATCACCTTAGATGACGGCATTGTGAGCACTTGGGATCAAAAGCAATAGCATCAAGACTGACTCACCGGAGTACCCCCATATCCGTGGGTTCTAACCTGGGAAAGCAATGAGCCTATCGCTGCCGCCGCGCCTGCAAAATCTCTCTCGACCCGTGCGCCGTGTCACATGACGTTCACACTACAATCGTGATAGCATCCGGGGTCTCACAGCAAGACGCCCGGCGGGCTGCTTCAGCGTTCCGCCGCCGGACGCCCGTCGAGGACTCGCATGGACGAGGGAGACGGCAGACCGGGCCCCCAGCCCCGGCAAATCGGACCCGCTGACGCCCCGCCGGACGCCCTGACGATTTCCCTGTGCCGCCAGAGGCTAGTGGTCAGAGATCAGTGGTCAGAGATCAGAGATCGGCTCCCGCAAACAGAAGTGGGGTTCCGGCGACACTCGATTCCGGGCGCGCTGGACTCAACGGGCCCAACTCATCGATATCCCTCCCCTGCCCATCCCTCCCCCGCAACTTGCACAGCCGGGCACAGAAACAGGCCGGCGGCGCAGGGCTCCGCGGCCTGCGCACCGCGCCCCTATCCGCACACGAGGAAGGCGCCATGCCATGAAAACGTCCCAGGGAAGTGAGATCCGCAACGTAGCTGTACTGGGGCATGCGCACAGCGGCAAAACCTCGCTGATTGCCGCTCTGCTGCATGCCGCAAAAGCCACTCCCACGCAGGGCCGCGTGCACGACGGCACGGCCGTGACCGCCTATGACGAAGAGGAGCTGGCCCGCGGCATGACGATGCAGAATGCCGTGGCCTTTGCCGAGTGGCAGGGCGCGAAGATCAACTTCGCCGATACGCCCGGCTTCCACATGTTTACCCACGAGGCCCGCGCGGCGCTGCTGCCGGTCGAGTCCGCCGCGGTGGTGGTGAACGCCCAGAACGGCGTGGAGCCGGTGACCGAGCGCGTGTGGCGAATGGCCGAGGAGGCCGCAATTCCGCGGTTTGTGGTCATCAACCAGATGGACCACCCCAAGGCCGGCGGAGGCGGCGGACTCTCGGCGCTGATCGACGACCTGCACGAGCGCTGGGGCCGGACCTGCATCCCCGTGCAACTGCCCATTGTGGACGCCAACGGGTTTCGCGGCGTGGTGGACCTGGTGACGATGGAAGCCTTTTACTATGAGCCGAATGGCGGCGGCAACGGCAGGATTGGCGAAGTGCCCGCGCAGCTTGCGGCGCCGGCCAAGGCCGCCCACGAGACTCTGGTGGAGCTGGTGGCCGAGGGCAAGGACGAGCTGATGGAGGAGTTCTTCGCCGAGGGCACGATCCCCGAGCAGCACCTGATCACCGCGCTCCACGAGGCCATCCGCGAAGACCGCATCTTCCCGGTGCTGTTCGTCAGCGGGGGGCAGAATATCGCCACCGACCATCTGCTCGATTTCATCAAGGTTTATGCCCCGTCTCCGGTCGAGCGCGCGCCCTTCCCGGTGAAGGCCGGAGCGCTGCAGACTGTAGCCGCGGGCGCGGCAGCGAACGGCGGAGACGCCGCAGGCACGGCGACACGGCGCGTGGACGACGGCGAGCCTGCCGCGGTCCTCGTCTACAAGACGATGACGGACCCCTTTGCCGGGCGCATCAGCTTTTTCAAGGTTGTCAGCGGCGTGATCAAAAACGACGCGTGCCTGGAAAACTACACACGCCACGGGCAGGAGAAGCTGAGCCACCTGAGCGTGATGCAGGGGCGCAAGGCTGTGGAAGTGAGCGAGTTGCACGCGGGCGACCTGGGCGCCGTGGCCAAGCTGCGCGACACGTTTACGGGCGATGTGCTGGGCACGAAGGGCGCGGATATCCAGATTGAGCTGGCGCGGCTGCCGGAGCCGGCGATGACTTATGCGATTGAGCCCAAGACCCGCGCCGACGAGGACAAGCTGGCCCCGGCGATCCACAAGCTGATGGAGGAGGACCTGCTCATCCGGTTCTTCCGCGACCCGCAGACGAACGAGTTCCTGCTTGCGGGCGCGGGGCAGCCGCACATCGAGGCGATTGTGTCGCGGCTCAAGAAGCGCTACCACGCCGAGGTGACCCTGAAAGCGCCGAAGGTGCCGTACCGCGAAACGATCCGCGGCAAAGCCGACGCGCAGGGGCGGCACAAGAAGCAGTCGGGCGGCCATGGGCAGTTCGGCGACTGCAAGATTCGCATGGAGCCGCTGCCGCGCGGCGGGGGATTCGAGTTTGCCAACGAGATCTTCGGCGGCGCGATTCCGAGGCAGTTTGTGCCCGCGGTCGAAAAGGGCATTATCGAGACGGCGGCGCGCGGCTACCTGGCCGGCTACCCCGTCGTCGATTTCAAAGTCACGGTCTATGACGGCAGTTATCACGAAGTGGACTCCAATGAGATGTCGTTCAAGACAGCGGGGCGGCTGGCCTTCAAGAAAGCGATGGAGCAGGCCAGGCCCTGCCTGCTGGAGCCGGTGATGAAGGTCGAGATCGAGGCTCCGGACGAGTTTGCCGGCGGCCTGATGGGCGACCTGAACAGCCGGCGCGGACGGGTGCAGGGCATGGAGTCCAAAGGCCGGACGACGGTGATCAACGCCGAGGTGCCGATGGCCGAGATGCTGACCTACGGCACGCAGCTCACCTCCATGACGCAGGGCAAGGGCACCTACCACATGGAAGTGGACCACTACGATGTGGTGCCGCAGCCTGTGGCAGAGAAAATTCTGGCCAACGCCAAGCGGCCCGTGGACGAAGAAGAATAAGAGAATGAAAACAGGGGGGAGAGGCTCGCGGGCTTCTCCTCCTTTTGCCGGTCTTAAAAGGCGAACAAACGGTCAAGAACAGGGGGGAGGGGGGTATGCCCGCCTCCTGCCCGCGCCGGTCTTGGCGTGCGGTTGGATTGAGACCTTCCGTGATTCGCAGCATGGTTACATTCTGCTCCGCATGAGGGAAATATTCTGCAAAGGAGCGGCAATTTTTGAGGCTGTGGAATGATGGAGATAGCGGGAAATGCGGCGAATGGGGTCTTGACACGCACAAGAATCGCGGCGGCGGTGATTTTTTCACTGCCGCGGGAATCGTTGCGGTTTCTGGCTCATCTGACACAATGATGGATGTGAACAAGATAGGTCATCTTGCCCTGCGACGCCTGAGTGCGCCGGTGCTGTGTGCCGCGCTGGCGGCCGCGGCGCTGCCGATGAGCGCGCAGACCAATCCCAGTTCCGCGCAGAACCCGTTTTACGGCAGCGTGACGCTGCGGCCGGCAACGGACGAGACGCTGCAGCTCTCGCTGGACGACGCGGTGCGGCGGGGCCTGGAAAACAATCTTGGCCTGCGCGAGGCGGAAGACGCCGAGAAGGCCCTGCATGGCGAAAAGAACCAGGCGCTGCAGCAGTTTCTGCCCACCATCACGGTGAGCGGCGGCACGGGCGTTTACCAGCACAATCTGGAGGCGCAGGGCTTTGGTCCAGGGGCTATTTCGCAGTTTGCCGCTCTGCTGGGAATGAGCACGACGGGGTTTTCTCCCATTACGAAGAACGACCTGACGCAGGGCCAGATCAACTTCAGCGAGACGCTGTTTTCCGGCCCGGTGATTGCCGGCTGGCGGGCGGCGGGCGCGGCGGAACGGGCGGCCCACTTCCAGAAGATGTCGGCGCGGGGCGAGGTGGTGCAGCAGGTAGCAACGGCCTATCTGCATGCAGTGGCCGCGGCCAGCGAGGTGGACGACGCCACGGCGCTGGAACAGGCCGACCAGGTGGCATTCGAGCAGGCGCATGCGGCGCACGAAGCGGGAACCGCGGCAAACCTGGACGAGCTGCGGGCGCGGGTACAGTTGCAGGCGCAGCAGCAGGCCGTGATTGCGGCGCAGGACACGCTGGACAAGAGCCTGATCCTGCTGAAGCGCGAGATTGGCATCGATCCCGGCCAGAAGATTCAACTGACCGATGCAGCCCCTTACAGCGACCTGGCCGCGCAGACGCCGGAAGAAGTGCGCGCAACGGCCTACAAGTACCGCCAGGACTACCAGACCCTGCAGAACCAGATGGCCGAGCTGAAGGCCGTGCACGCTGCCTACCGCAGCCAGCGGCTGCCCACCCTGAGCTTTAGCGGCTACTGGGGAACGGACACGGTGAACGGCGCGGGCACGCACGGCAATTTTGCCGCAGTGGGCACGCTGAGCGTTCCGATCTTCCGCGAGGCGAAGCTGCGCGGCGATGTGGAAGCCTCGGCGGCGCAACTGGAGGCGGTACAACGGCAGTTCGACGACCTGCGAGAGCACATTGACCAGCAGGTGCGCGACGCGCTGCTGGATGTGGATGCGACGCACAAGCTGGTGGAGGTGGCGCGGTCCAACCTGGCGCTGGCCAAGCGCGCGCTGAGCGACGAGACAGACCGCGTGAACGCGGGCGTGGATGACAATCTGCCGCTGGTGGACGCGCAGGCGACCCTGGCAAGCGCGGAGAGCAGCGTGATCGAGAGCCTCTACCAGTACAACGTGGCCAAGCTGGGGCTGGCGCGGGCCGCAGGCGTGCTGGAGCAGCAGTATAGGGATTACATCGGGCGGTAAGCGCGGGATTTTCCTTAAATTCGGGCGACTCTATCGCTTGACTATGCCGAATTCCGGACACAGGAGAAGGTATTCGAGGCTGTGCGGAGATAAATATGCAATGGCGCGAATACGACGTCTGGCACCAATAACCCGTATTAGATTCGTAGACAGTAACGGTGTCGAGGTTGGCGTGATGCCTCTTCCTGTCCCAAGGAGTAGACGCAAGCTCGATCACACAGAATGGAATAGGGACAAGTCTATTAGAAGGTTCCTGTGGTATTTGTCTCGGTGCGACATTGATGGTCTCGATGCAGCGACAGATGCCTTGATCCGTCTAGATTGTTTGGGCGATGCGCTCAAAAATTGCTTAATGGGTCCGGTCCCGAATCTGCGAAAACTCGAGGCCTTACTGCACCTCTGGAACAGTCGTGGCCTTTGGTCGGTGCCAAGAGCGCTGAAGGACGATTTGTGCTTATTTACTGATGCCATCCGATGCTTTGCTCCGCCATACATCGGAGACGAATTGACGCTCTATCGAGGCCAAAGTCGGACTAAACATGAGAATGGCATCTACGGCATAGCGTGGACATCGAGATATGAAATTGCAGAACAATTCTCAGGGCTTCGTGATACGCCTGGAATAGTCGTGAAGGTTGACGCTTCGCAGGATATGATCCTGGCACATTTGCCAGATTTTATTTCGACGCGCAAGACCGATCCTGCAAACAAACTGGAATACGAAGATGAATACCTACTCGACCCAAGGCAATTAGTGGGTAGAGTGACGGCTGCAAACTGAGCCTGCCGCTCCATGAACCAGTCCATTCGCTTAGTTTAGTCATGTACATGGCTGTCTCAATTTGGCTGTGCACGAAGCGGGGGTTGCATCTGATGGACCGGGATGCGGCCCCGGCCTTTCGTTTATAGGGCGACGGTAGTTGCAGACTGCGCCGGGCATGTAAGGTAAAGCAGAGGAGCACCGCGATGGGCAGGCAGTTGAGGATCGAGTACCGGGTGGTGGCGGACGCGGCGGCGCTGGCGACGCGCGCAGCCGAGGAGTTTACGCAGGCGGCGGAGAAGGCTGCGGCGGCGCGGGGCGTGGCGCGTATGGCCGTGAGCGGCGGATCGACGCCGAAGGCCGCCTTTGCCCTGCTGGCCGACCCCGCGCAGCCCTGGCGGGCGCGCATGCCGTGGGACAAGCTGGAGCTTTTCTGGGTGGATGAGCGCTGCGTTCCGCCGGACAACACGGACTCGAATTACCGGATGACGCGGGAGGCGCTGCTGGACAAGGTTCCGCTGAAGCCGGAACAGGTGCACCGCATGGAGGGCGAACTGGACCCTGCGGTAGCGGCCGCGCGCTACGAATCGCTGCTGCGCAATGCCTTTCGGCTGGAGGGCGCGGAGAGCCCGCGGTTCGACCTGGTGTGGCTGGGCATGGGCCCGGATGGGCACACGGCCTCGCTGTTTCCGCATACCGAGGCGATCCACGAGATGGGCCGGCTGGTGACCGCCAACCACGTGCCGCAAAAGGACACGTGGCGGCTGACGCTGACCTGGCCGGTGATCAACACAGCGAGCACGGTGTTCTTCCTGATTGGCGGGGCGGACAAGGCGGAGACGGTGCGCGAAGTGTTCACGGGCGCGCGCGATCCGGAGCGGCTGCCGAGCCAACTGATATGGCCCGCAAGCGGTATACTCACTCTGATTCTGGATAAGGCCGCTGCTGCGCTTTTGCCCGCAACCGATGGGGAAGGCTGCGGGGTTTTAGAGAGGGAACGATGATTCTCGCTGGCGACGTTGGGGGCACGAAGGTCCACCTTGCGCTCTACGATTTTACAGACGGAAAACTGACCCACGCGCGCGATGAGCGCTTTGCCGCCAAGGAGTTCAGCGGCCTGGAAGAGATTGTGAAGCAGTTCCTGGCCGCCGATAAGGTGACCTCGGCCTGCTTTGGCGTGCCGGGGCCGGTGCGCGACGGCCGCCTGCGGCTGACCAACCTGCCCTGGACCCTCGACAGCCGCGAGCTTTCGGCGCATCTCGGCATTCAGCATGTCTTTCTCATCAACGACCTCGAGGCCAACGGCTACGGCATTGCCGAGCTGAGCGCCGACCAGATTTATACACTGAGCGAGGGCGACGCCAGCCAGATTGGCAACCGCGCGCTCATCGCGGCGGGCACGGGGCTGGGCGAAAGCATCCTGGCCTGGAATGGGCGCATCCATGTGCCCTACCCCAGCGAGGGCGGCCACGCGGACTATGCGCCGCGCAACGAGGACGAGATCGACCTGCTGCGTTTCCTGAAGCAGAAGTACAACGGCCGCATCAGTTTTGAGCGCGTGGTGAGCGGCATGGGCATGACCAGCATCTACGAGTTTCTGCGCGATGTGCGCGGCGTGGAAGAGCCCGCGTGGCTGGCGGAGAAGATTGCCTCAGTGAGCGACCCGAACGCGGTGATTACCGAGATGGGCCTTGCCGCCAAGAGCGAGCTGTGCGAGAAGACGCTGGACATGTTCGTCTCCGCCTATGGCGCGGAGGCCGGCAATCTGGCGCTGAAGGTGCTCTCGGTGGGCGGGCTGTATGTGGGCGGCGGCATTGCGCCGCGCATTCTGGAAAAGCTGAAGGACGGCACGTTCCTGAAGGCCTTTACGGACAAGGGACGGCTGAGCCAGTTGCTGATCAACATGCCGGTGCGGGTGATTCTCGAAAGCCGCGCGGCGCTGATGGGCGCAGCAGCTTATGCGGAAGCGCGGGCCGCGGAACTGAGCGGCATTTCGCCGCGCGCGGCTTCAGTCAAGTTCTAAGGAACAGGCATGCAGGATGAAAAGCCGGCCCTCGCGGCCGGCTTTTTTGCGTTCAGCGGCGCAGGCCGGAGCCGGCCGATGCGATGGCGCCGTGGTAAAAATACTGGCCGAGGCCGATGGTGAAAAGCCAGCAGCCATAGAGCGCATGCTCGAAGCCGGATGTGGCCAGCGAGCCGGTCTCCGCATAGCGCGCGGCGAAGAGCAGACCGCCAAGGAAGGTGAGGCCAACGGCGAGCGGATTGCGGAAGATGATGTGCAGGAAGGCGAAGGCCGCGGCGCTGGCGGCGATCATGGCCCACCTGCCTGGAAAAAGCAGCGCGTAGCGCTCGAAGAAGAAGGCGCGATAGAGCAGCCCCTGCGGGTAGACGGAGAGCACCGGGTAGGCCACCATGACGATGGCCCAGAAGGCCGGGTGCGCGCGGACGAAACTCCACTCGAGGTGCGGGGCAAAGCGATGCACGCAGAGCCAGAGCACCAGCGCGGACACGGCGAAGATGGCGAGGATTGCGGACACATGCGGCGCGAGCTGACCGGCGTTCCACAGGCGGGCGCGATCGAAGTGCGGATCATGCAGAAGCTGCCAGAGTGCATAGCCGGAGACAAGCCAGAGCAGAGGCAGGGCCGGAATGCGTACCGGCGAAAAGCGGTAACCGAGCGGCAGGGCAACGAAGAGCGCGACGAATTCAAGGATGAGCAAGGCGCGGGGCATGGGGTGACTCTCTGCCTTTGACGATAACCGGGCCGGACGCGCTGCCGCTGTCAAATTCCGGCTTCGCTCCGCGCAGATCGGATACGCTAGAGGCATTCCATGGCCTTTGCGCACACCATTGCGAGCAAGCGCTACACCTTCGGCAGCCTGCGCGAGCTGCTGGCCAAGGCGTCGCCGCCGCGCAGCGGCGACGTGCTTGCGGGCGTGGCGGCGCGCTCGGCAGAGGAGCGCGTGGCGGCGCAGTTTGCGCTGGCCGATGTGCCGCTGGCGCATTTCCTTGAGGAGCAGGTCGTCGCTTACGAGGACGATGAGGTCACGCGCCTGATTCTTGACACGCACGACGCGGATGCCTTTGCGCCGGTGCGGCCGCTGACCGTGGGCGAGCTGCGCGACTGGCTCTTGAGCGACGAGGCTGTGCCGGAACGGCTGGCCGCGCTGGCGCCGGGGCTGACGCCGGAGATGGCCGCCGCCGTGAGCAAGCTGATGCGGGTGCAGGATCTGATCGCCGCGGCGGCGAAGATGCGCGTGGTGACGCGCTTTCGAACGACAGTTGGCCTGCCGGGACGGCTGAGCGCGCGGCTGCAGCCGAACCATCCAACGGACGATGCGCTCGGCATTGCCGCGGCCATTCTCGACGGGCTGCTGATGGGCTCAGGCGATGCGGTGATCGGCATCAATCCTGCGGGAGACAATGTTGCGGCCACCACGCGGCTGCTGGAACTGATCGATGCACTGCGGCAACGCTTCCAGATTCCGGCGCAGAGCTGCGTGCTGGCGCACATCACCACGCAGATGGCGGCGCTGGAGGCGGGCGCACCTGTGGACCTGATCTTTCAGTCGATCGCGGGAACCGAGGCCGCGAATCGCAGCTTTGGCGTGACTCTGGCGCTGCTCAAGGAGGCATACGAGGGGGGCCTTGCGCTGAACCGCGGCGGTACATGCGCCGATGGCAGTGTAGGCGCGCATGTGATGTACTTCGAGACCGGGCAGGGATCGGCGCTCTCAGCGAATGCGCATTTTGGGGTCGACCAGCAGACTTTGGAGGCGCGGGCCTATGCCGTCGCGCGGCGCTTCAACCCGATGCTCGTGAATACCGTGGTGGGCTTCATCGGCCCCGAGTATCTCTACGATGGCAAGCAGATTATCCGCGCCGGCCTTGAGGACCACTTCTGCGGTAAACTGCTGGGCCTGCCGATGGGCTGCGATGTGTGCTACACCAACCACGCCGAGGCCGACCAGGACGACATGGACGCGCTGCTGACGCTGCTGGGCGCGGCAGGCGTGAACTACATTATGGGCGTGCCGGGCGCGGACGACGTGATGCTGAACTACCAGAGCACCAGCTTTCACGACGCGCTCTATGTGCGGCGCGTGCTGGGGCTGAAGGCGGCGCCTGAATTCGAGGCGTGGCTGGACAGCGATCATTTCGGAAGACTTGCGCTGGAGGCGCGCCAGCCGGAGAGGCTGCTGCCAGTATGAGCGAGCTGACGCCCAATGCGTGGGCTGCGCGGTTGCGCCCGCTGACGCCTGCGCGCGTGGCGCTGGGACACACGGGCGTGAGCCAGCATACGCGCGACCTGCTCGATTTTCAGCAGGCGCATGCGATGGCGCGCGACGCGGTGCATGCGCGTATGGATGCCGCGGGGCTGGCGCGCGAGATTGCCGCGATTACGAACGATGAAGTGTTGATGCTGCGCTCACGGGCGGCTGACCGGGCGATGTATCTGCAGCGGCCGGACCTGGGCCGCGCACTGGATGGCGCGAGCGAAGCGGCCCTGCACGCTGTGCGCGATGGCAGGAACTGCGCACTGACGATGGTGATTGCCGACGGGCTTTCCGCGCTGGCCGTGGAGCGGCATGCGGCCGCTGTGCTGCGCGCGCTGTGGCCGCTGCTGGCGGGTTGGCGCATGGCTCCGGTGTGCGTGGTGGAGCAGGGGCGGGTGGCGATTGGCGATGCGATTGGCGAGGCGCTGGGCGCGGAGATGTGCGTGGTGCTGATTGGCGAGCGGCCGGGGCTGAGCTCGCCGGACTCGCTGGGCGCCTACATTACGTGGAACCCGCGGGCCGGACGCACGGACGCGGAGCGGAACTGCATCTCGAACATCCGCGCGGAGGGCCTGAGCTATGCGCAGGCCGCGATGCAGCTCAGCTTTTATCTGGCAGAGGCTCGAGAGCGTAAACTGACCGGCGTGGCGCTGAAAGACGGGGCACACACGCTGGGGGAAGGCTGAGGCTATGCTGCGCAGGATTGGGCAATGGACGCTGCGCATTGCCGCCGCACTTGCGGTGGCAGCCGTGCTGCTGTACCTCGGCGACTGGGCCGTGTTCCAGATGCGCGGATCGCCCCAGGCAACGGTGCATGTGAGCCGGCTGATGGTGGTGCCGCTGAACAATGGCAAGCAGGAGTACGACTACGAGGGCACATTCGACGAGCCCTGCTCGCTCTCGCTGTTTCCGCAGGGCGGGATGAACGCCTGCTGGCGGCTGCGGCGCAATCCGGCCGAGGTCATTACCGTCTAGGCTTCTCCGAGAAGATGCTGATGCAACAGATTGTTAGTGCTGCGAGCTGGGAGCGGTAGCTGGCGGAGCTTCTCCATTTGGAGGATGAGTCTGGCCATGAGCGATCTTTTCGTAGAGATCGTGATCTGCTTTTTGGTTTAAGTGGCTCGCCTTGTCGAATTCCGCCATTGCCTCTTCCTTCTTTCCCAGCGTGCGATAAAGGCGGCCAAGGCGCCAGTGGACATTGACGTCGTTCGGAATCTGCTTCTCCGCAAGGAGCAACTCGCGGAGCGCCTCGCTATTGCGTCCCGCATCCGAGTAGAGAATGCCCAGATCAAGATGCCCTAAGCCGAGTAAAGGGTCTGTCTTGACGACATGCTCGAGCAAAGGCAGCGCCTCTGGATAGCGGTTCAACTGCACATAACAGTCCGCCAGATACAACCGCGCCTGCTCATGCGCATCGTTGTTCGCGAGCTCAGCCTGAAACTCCGATGCCGCTTCCGGATACTGCTTTTGCGTCCACAAGAGATAACCCAATCCGAAGTGTGCATCCGGCTGTTTGGGATCCGCCTTGACCGCGGCGCGAAACATCTTCGTGGCGCCTTCGTTGTCCTTCATCTCATCAAGCGCTTCGCCCGCGATCATGTCAGCCTCGGCCGAGTCCGGATTAATCACGAGAATCTGATGGTAGACATCAAGAACCTTGCTGAACTGGCGCGACCAGAGATAGCTCTGTGCGAGCGCATACAGCATCGGAAGGCTCGTCGCGTCACGGTCGACGGCGCGCTGCAGATAGAGTGCGGCCTTGGTGTAGTCGGCCTGGCCATAGCAGGACATGCCGAGCAAAATCGTATAGCGCTGCGCCTCAGCCGAGTTTGCCGGCGCTGCCTTGAGAAGAATCTGGAACTGCAGAGCAGCCGCCTTCAGATCGCCGGCCTTGAACAGAGCCAACGCCAGATCCAGGCGCAGGCCGGGAACATTGGATTTGATCGCCAGTGCTTTACGGTAGTAAGGAATTGCTTCCTTATAGCGCCCCTGGCGCGCCAGAAGGAGTCCGAGATGCGCCATTGGCTCCGGATCGCTGGGATAGTGCTTAAGAATGACTTTCCAGGCCATTTCCGCTTCTGCCGCGCGGCCCTGCTGCTCCAGCGAGAGCGCGGCCTGGCGCTGTGCCTGCAAGGATGCGCCGGGCTGTGCATGCACCATAGCGGCAGCCATAGCCAGCACAAAGATAGAGCTCAATTGTTGAAACCGATTCACTCGCTTCCTTCTCGACGGCAAGCTGGCCCAACTCTTTGACGTGCCGGCTTTTCGCATGTTGATTGTCGCGCGGCCGCGGGCTACGCGGCAAATATGCGTACAAAGAAAAGGAGCGCGACGGGAAACCCGCCGCGCTCCAGGTTGAGGGTTCAAGTCTTAGAACACGAACTTGCCGCCAAGTTCGAGAGTACGGGGATCCAGCGCGCTCGTAACCTGGCCGAAGCTCGAGTTAGAAGCGGTAGGACCACCGAGATTGAGGCTGTTGAACTCAGCGTGGTTAAAGGTGTTGAAGGATTCGAAGCGCAGCTCAAAGTGTGCGCGCTCCGTGATGGCAAACGACTTATAGAGCGAGGTCGTGAAGTTGACACGGCCCGGACCGACAACCGCATCCTTACCCGCGCTGCCGAAGCCCTGGTTCTGACCGCCGTTCCAAGCCTCCGTCGGACGGGAGAACGCAGAGGTATCGAACCACTCGCTCACCTTCTTCATGTACTTCACCTTGCCGCTCACGTTCGGACGGTTGCTGTAGCCGCCGCCCAGACCGATGGTGTCGCTGCCGGACAATGAAGTTGCCGAAGGCACACCAGCTTCATCGATGAACGTACCAGCGATTGTCCAGCCGCCGATGAGCGAGTGAACAAGGCCGCTGGACTTGGCGAAGAACGGCAGGTTGTAGATGTAGTTAGCGCTGAGCATGTGGCGGCGATCCAGGAAGCCGGATCCCTTGTCGTACTTGGTGTACCACGGATTGCTCACGCAGCAGGTGTTGTCATAGGTCTGAATGTCGATTTCGTGCGAGTACGTGTAGTCGACCTCGCCGCTCAGACCCCAGCGGTTCTGGAGACGAACACCGGTCTGGAAACCGTTGTACGTTCCGTTGGTAGTTGTTTCCTGTTGCGTAATACCGCTGTAACCCTGATACAGGCGCCATGAGTTGGAGTTGTTGGCAACATGCCCCTGCCCATTGACAGGCAGTGGGTTGCCGGTGCTGGTGCCGTCATCAGTGGTTACGTTGCCGCCATTCTGGCGAACACCCATCGGCGTATCAAGCGGGAAGTTATCCACGTGACGCTCCGCCTGCTGGTGCCAGGCCAGGTTACCGACATACTGAATAACCCAGATGATCGAAGGCGACAATTCATGCTGGACACCGAGGCTGTACTGGGCAACGGCAGGAGCAGGATACTTGAGCGCAAGCGTAGTCAAGCCGCTGGGGCCCGAGGGCGTTGCCGCTGTCTGACCGGTCTGAGTGCTGACATGAGGATCAGTGAAGTTGGCATTCGGAGCACTGGGATCATTCACGAACGGCGCATTAGTCGCGGCGTTGTAAATGTCGTTGCCCTGAATACGCTCGAAGAAGGTTCCGAAGCCGCCGCGGAGAACAGTTCTGCCGTTTCCGAAGAGATCCTCAGAGAAGCCCAATCGAGGCTGCCACGTGTTGTAGTCGTTGTTCACCAGGCCTACCGGGAACCCGCCCTGGCCGGCGATCCTCATGCCATTGGTGTAGTAATTGTTGGTAACGCCGCCAATGGTATAGCTCTGGAAGCCAGGACCGCTGGAATCCATGTTGTTGCCCTGCCAGCTCGGAGCCGCGCTGGACAGGTAGCTGTCCGGATCGAAGTTGGCAAGCAGGTTATTACGTTCCCAGGCATGCGGCAGCGCGTCATAGCGGATGCCCAACTGCAGGGACAGGCGCGGAGTTACGTGCCAGTTGTCGTTGATATACGCCGAAGGTGTCTGGTTGACGTAGTGGTTGATTGGAGCAGCCTGCTGCTGATCGTAGTTCGAGGCAAGACCGAGCAGCATGTCCATGATGCCGTCACCCTGAACGCATGCGCTGGCATTGGTGACACTGTTGCAATCCGCCAAGTTGCTGGTGAACTGGCCGGCCGAGTCGCCGTTGAAGGCATACTGGCCCATCGTGGTGCCGTTTACCTGCTGGTTCTTGGTATAGCGGTTGTAGCTGAAGCCGAACTTCATGGCATGCTTGCCCATGGTGTACGAAATGTCCACTTTAGGCTCGTAATCCTCAGCCGCGTTGTGCCACGGAGCGTTGCCCATCTGCTCGGCGGTGCCGTAAGGGTTGCCGAAGCCGTTCATGCTGGGCATGCTGTTCAGGCCAACTGTCTTGCCCTGGAGAACCTGGCTCAGGTCAAAGAAGTTATTGACCGACCAGCCGGAGGGCAGGAAGGAATTCGCACTGTTGGTAATGTTGATGATGTTGCCGTCGTAGTTGAAGCTGGCTTCCAACAGCAGGTTCGGGCTGATGGTGCCGCTCAGCTTGAGGGCAGCGCTGTTCGACGGATTATCCAGAACGCTGGTGACCGTGTTGTAGCTGTACCAGTCCCAC
>DASZRQ010000141.1:0-22168 GCA_035549115.1 Occallatibacter sp.
GTGCCGCTGATGCCCGAAAACTTGCCCTTCACGTTGGAAATCATCATGTGTTTCACCTTGAACTCGGCGGCAGAGTGGGCCGGATCGATCTTCCAGGTGGTTGCGGCAGCGGTGGTCATGGGGTGTTTCTCCTTTCAAAGCCTTGGATGCGGCAGGATGATATTCGTTGCAACAACTATTTTACAGGCCGCAGCATGCCCCGAAAATGAAGATTCCCTTACAACCTGAATAAGGGCGGCGCACGGACGGCAGGGTGCGCCGGAGCGTGGACACGGCCGAGCGGAGACGGAGCGGCTCTTGCTTTTTGAGCGATGCACGCACAAAATTCTTCGTCCTGGTTCGGAGGCCTGTCATCCTAGCTGTGCACGCCGAGCGGCCGTGCCAGGAAAGGATGCAGGCATGAAGCGACTGGAAGGCAAACGCGCACTCATCACCGGCGGCACCACGGGCATTGGCCTGGAAACGGCCCGGCGTTTTCTGGAAGAGGGTGCGCGGGTGATGACGACGGGCACGAATCCGGCGACACTCGATGCGGCGGGCAAGGAACTGGGCGCGGACGCGATCGTGCTTGCCTCGGACGCGAGCAGCGTTCCGGAACAGGCAAAGCTGGCCGCTGCCGTAAAGGAAAAGCTCGGGGCGCTGGACGTGCTGGTGCTGAATGCGGGCGCGGCTCCGCTGAAGCCTGTGGAGCAGTGGGACGAAGCGGCCTTTGATCGCGCCTTTGCGCTCAATGTGAAAGGCCCGTTCTTTCTGGTGCAAGCGCTGCTGCCGGTGTTCGCGCCGAAGGCATCGATTGTGTTGAACGGATCTGTGAATGCGCATATCGGCATGGCGAACACGAGCGTATATGGAGCCACGAAAGCAGCCCTGATCTCGTTTACGCGCACGCTCTCCGGCGAGCTGGTGAGCCGCGGCATTCGCGTGAATGCGGTGAGCCCTGGACCGATTGAGACGCCGCTCTATGGAAAGCTCGGCTTCTCCGAGGCGGACCTGAAGAATGTCGCAGCCTCAATTGCGAAGATGGTGCCGGTGGGCCGCTTTGGACATGCACGAGAGGTCGCAGATGCGATTGTGTACTTTGCCTCGGATGAGTCGGCTTACACGGTGGCCAGCGAGCTGCTGATCGACGGCGGCATGAGCGGCGTTTGACGGCGAGCGGCGGCGAAGAGACCGCGCCGCCGCGTCTGCCTCTACTCTTCCCCGCTGAGCCCGCGGCTGGCCCACTTCTGCCAGAGTGCGGGGTCGGCGAGCATCCGAATATAGACGCCGCCCACCACGGAGCGGGCCTGGAAGCCTACCTGGCGCGCGGTCACGGTGTCGTACCAGTCGGTCATGGGCACGCGGTCAGGCGTCTTGTCGAGGAAGGCAACGACCGGCTTGACGAAGGCCTCAAAGTCCGCGGTGTTGGTTGCGAGGGTCGCGGTCCAGATGGTCCAGTCGAGCTTGGTGTAGGCGGCGCGGTTGTCGAGGGGCAGGCCATAAGGGTTCAGCCGCGTCTTGTAGAAAGCCACTTCCTTCTGCGCGACCTCCGGCGGGAACATGTGCAGGCCAAGCAGCGTGTCCCACACCAGGTTGTACTTCTGGCTCCATGTGCCGGGCTTGTCGAAGGCCAGCTTGTAGTGATCGCCATCGGCGGCCATGGTGACCCATTGCGCGGCCATAGATTTGGCCGCGGCGCTGTACTTTGCGGCGGTGGCGGCGTCACCGCGCTCGGCGGCAAGCTGCGCGTAGGCGGCCAGCGCCTCAATGGCCTTGATGGAGAGATTGGCATTGTGGGCCAGATGGCCGGCGAAGTCGTCCGTGCAAAGCTGGTTCTCAGGATCGAGGCCCTTGGCGAGCAAGAAGTCCGCCCACTTTGTGAGCAGCGGCCAGTAGCGCGAGGCATAGGCGGGACTGTGCTCGGCATGGGCCAGCGCGGCGAACATGAGAATGATGTTGCCGGACTCCTCGACGGGCATCTGATCCTCTTCCGAGCGCTCGCCGCCGCCGTAGAGCTGACCGTTGGCCAGCGGATAGACGCCGAGATCGTGGGGCGCGAAGGGAAACTTCCAGCGCGGCGAGCCAGCGTAGCGCATCACAGGCTCAAGCTGCGCCTCTACCAGCTTTGGGTTGAGGAAGAGAAACATGGGTGCGGAGGGGTAGAGCACATCGACGGTGGAGATGGAGCCGTTGCTGAAGCTCTCCTTGGGCATGAAGAAGGGAACGCCATCGGCATCCTCGACCAGTTTGTGCGCGGCGATGGCCTGACGGTAGGCAAGCACGGCGATCGCGGCGTAGCCGGGGCCGCCCGCGGTCACCAGATCGTGCTCGAGCTCGGCGTCGTAGCTCTCGGCACGCTTAGCCAGCGCGGGATAGTCGTGCTCGGCAGCCTCAAGCATGTCGGCAAAGCTGGCAAAGCCCTTGCGCCAGTAGGGCAGCAGTTTCTGCTGCATGTATTCGATGGAGTAGCCGTCATTGTAAGCCAGCAGCACATGGCGCGCGACCGGCGCGGCGGAGACGTTGCCCAGCGGCAGGGCCACAGCCAGCAGCGGCGGCGTGGGATAGCGGCTCTGCGGCATGCGCGGCTGATCGAGATCGTCCTGCTCGGAGAGCGTGCCTGTTTTGATGAAGCTCTCGCGGTCGTCGGCATTGCCGGCCAGAGTGGATGCAGGGCCTTCGTCTTCCGGAACGCCAAGGAAGAAGTAGCCCCAGTCGATGCGGAGATTGTCTCCCCACTTTTGCAGCATGGGCTGGCCCTGCGAGCCGACACGCAGCAGGCGCAGGCCGGGCAGATGCGCGCGTCCCCAGACGACGGGCTCGCCGGGCGTGTTCACGGCGATGGCTCCGTCCACATCGAGATAGAGCGTGACCTGGTGCGATGCGCCATCGAGCGAGCGCACCTGCCACGCGAGATAGGTGACCGGGCGGGCGAGCAACTGCAAATCCTGCGGGAAGGCCGGCGTGAAGAAGGTGACCTTGAGCTCAATCTGCGCATTCTGAAGCGTGACGATGGTGCGCGTGGGGGTGATGTCGCGCTGCGTCTCCTGAAGCGCGGGCAGAGAACCGGCCGCGTCGCCGAGATAGCGATAGCTTTTGCCATCGACGCGGACGATGCCGTTCAGCTCCTGGCGTGCGCCGGTCCAGTGGCGCGTAGGCCCGCTGGTAAGCCGGTCCGTTGTGGACCAGACGCTGAAGTATGGATCGTGGGCGATGAGCGGCGTGGCCGGAGCGCGAAGCTGTGTGGGCTGCTGCGCAGGCGCGGCGATGCTTCCCAGCATGAGTGATATTGCCGCAGCGGCGGTCGCGATGGCTCTGTACATGATGCGTTCTTCCTCTCTTCCCGTTTGCTGAAGCTGTCTATGGCGTAGTGGCACCGGAGTGCGGCTGGTCCTCGTAGAGCCGATACCGGCTCGCCTTGTGTCCCTGCTCCTGAGGCGCCGCGCGCAACGCGAGTAGGCGCTTGAGGAGTGCGGGAATCTGATCTTTCTGGTCGGTGTTACGCAGCGCGACGATGAGATGATAAACAGCCTGCTGATCGTCTGGATCGATGGCCAGCGCGTCGCGGCTCTCGGCAATGGATTGCGCACCCATGCTGCGCTCCAGATAGATGCCGCTCAACAGATCGCGCGCGGCAACGAGTTTGGGATCGAGACGGACCGCGGCTTTTGCAGCGTCAAGTTCCTCGGTATACTCCGGCGTGCCGGACTGCGGACCCTCGCCATTGAGCGCCTCGGCCAGCAGATAGTGGGCGTAGGCCTCGTTGGGATGCTCCCTGACCGCCGCGCGAAACTGCGCGAGCGCCTGCGCGGAGTGATGCTGCTGCGAGGCAACAAGGCCTTCCGCTTCACCGAGAAACTTCAGGCGCGGATCGAGCTGGCTGGCCTTCTCGAAATCATCGGCCGCACGGGTGAACTCACCAAGTTGCGTGAGCAGGATGCCGCGAACCAAGTACAGCCGCGGCTCAGCGGGAAGCTGCGTGAGGCCAAAGTTAATCATGTCGACACCAACCTGCGGTGAGGCATGGTCATACGACAAAGTCGCGAATTGCAGATACGCGTCCACCCGCTTCGGGTCTGCGACGAGGGCCTTACGCAGCAACGCAACTGCCCGGGCGGTGTCTCCCATGGACTCGACGATATCCGCGGCGAGAATCAGCACGTCGGGATCCGCGGCATCAGCATCGGTGATGGGCTTGAGGGTGTCCAGCGCATCCTGCGCACGATGCGTATTCCACTGGGCCAGCGCGAGGTTGTAGCGCGCATCGCGCTGCGAGGGATCGCGCGCGAGGATGGCGGAAAACGCGTCGACGGCTTCTGCATCGCGGCCCTGCTCTGCCAGACAAAGCGCATCGTCTGCCTGCGCCTCCGGCTGCTGCGCAAGCACAGGACGAGCTTTCTCGAAGTGGCCGAGGGCATTGGCGCAGTTCTTCGCGCGCGCATCGAGAATGCCAAGCAGCGCGTGCGTGGGAGGATCTTCAGGACGCAGCGCAAGAATCTTCTGAAGCGTATCGTGTGCATCGGACTGCCCAAGCTGAAACTCGGTCTGCGCCGCACCTTCAAGCGCGGGCAGAAAAGCGGGCGCGAGGCGCAGAGCATGCCGGTATGCCGTAAGCGCCTGCGGCAGATTACCTTTACCTGCTGTCGCCATGCCGCGCAGCGTCCACAGGCGATAGTCCGCGGGATGCGCGGCGAGCGCAACCTGACTCAGCTTGAGGGCTTTGTCGAAGTCGCGCGCCTGCAGAGCGGACACGATGGGCGCTACTGCATTTTGCGCCGCATGCGGCTGCGCGGGCGACACCGCGGCAGGGGCAAAACAAATGACCAATGCACACAGGTGCAGCAGCACACGCGGCCTGTACACCGCAGTTCTGTCTCGATGGAGGCTCCCGGACATCAGCGGCTACTGCACACCCTGGCTTTCCGCATGCGGAGCAAGCTGCGTGGTGAATTGCGGCGCGACGTTCTCAAAAAAGACGCCCTGCAACTGTCCCGCAGCAAGTCCCGGCGCATGCAACACAATTCTATGGCGCACACCCGGCGCGATGCGCGACAGATCGGCATAGAAACCGACAAAGCAGGGTGCGTCGACACGCGTGGATGTGTAAGCCGGAGTGAGCGGTAACGATTTGCCATCGAGCTCAGCCGTGATCTGCAGCGTGTCGCGGGGTTCGGCGAGCTGCAGATAGAGAAGCAGGCGCTCGGGCGCAAGCCACGTGGTGGCGTAGTCCTCCGCGGTCCAGGGAATTGGCCACTGTTTTTTGCGCTCGGCCAACTGAGCAAAGATGCGTGGCGGCACTGTGAAGCTGCCGGCAAGCGCGCCATCCGGCTGCAATGCGAGCGTGACCTGCTGGGCCTGCGCGAAACGCTCTCCGGCGAAGCGAACAGGCACATCAATATAGTTAGCGGACTGCTTAAAGTTTTGCTCCACGCCGTTGACCGCAACGCGCGTGACGGAGCGGGCAGCGGGCAGCAGAACGCCAATGGGCTGGGCTGTGCCGGGTTCGCCTGCAATGCTGCTGAGCGCGAGCACTGTGCCTGTCAATCTTGCTTCAGGCTGAATTGAAGCGGACATGGATGCGGCGTTGAACAGCAACGGCTGCTCGACAGAGGGAGCGGGCACAATCTCCAGCACGGTCGCACTGGTTCCGTCGAGATCGAGCGAGAGCATATCGCCCTGGCTCCAGAGACCCGCGCCAGGCTTACCGATCAGGCGGCCTTTTTGCGGATAGAGCTCGCGCAGGAGAAAGGCGCCGCCCGCATGCAGGCCGATAGAGTCATCGAGTGTGAGCGCAGCGGACATGCGTTTGTAGTTCGGGTTGAAGAGAAAGAGATAGCCATGGTCGCCGATAATGGCCGAGGTGCCGTCGACGTGGCCGAGCGCAGGCTGATCGAGAATGGTGTGCGTGTTGCGCAGATAGTCGCGGTGACTGATCGTCCATTGCAGCCAGCCGCGAATCCACTCCTTGTCTTGCTCGGAGAAGTGCCGGGCCTCCTCCGGGTCGCGCGCGGGAATCATATCGACGATGTTGTTCCACCCGCCTGTGGCAATTGACGAGAGGAAGGAGTACTTGTAGCCGAGATAGTCCCAGTCGCGTGTGCGATAACGCGTGTAGACGGTTTCCGCATGTGCAGGATGGCCATCATGCGCAGGCACATTGCGCGAGCGCTCGGTCTGATGCGTCGCGTAACCCGGCACAACTTCAGTGGGAGCGAACTGGTAGTTGCGGTACCAGTAGTTGACGAAGCGTGTGCGGTCGGCGGATACGCGATCGAAGTGCAGGTCAGGAAATGGGCGGAAGCTCTCCGGCTGCTCGTCTGTTCCGGTCGGATGAGGATAACTGCCCTCGAGCCAGCTCCACGGACCATAAAGCTGATAAGACTGGCGGCCGTCGATGACAATAGCTGGATCGGCCTCGCGCAGCGCAGTCATGACGCGCCGCCACCCATACCATTGCGCGTAGCTGCTGCTGCCGGGCAAGTCGAGCCACGTGTAGTCGAAGGAGTAACCGGCGATGCCGGTACGTTTTTGGAAGGCGATCAGGTCGTGGATGAGGTAATCCTGAAAGGCGCGTGAGGCAAGCGTGGAGTAGACGGGAGCCTTGCCGGTTTCCGGAACGGTTTCGCGGCTATGGAGGCGCTGCACGAGCCACGAGGAATTGCCCGCGTAAGGGATCGAGGGATAAACATACGCGAGCAAGCCGATGTGCTTCTGCTTCGCGTAGTCCAGCATCTCGGAGACACTTGAAGGCAGCGGATCTTTCGCGGGGTCCCATTGGCCCTTGCGAATCTTCTCGCCGAGGCCAAGCCAAAGCACATACTCCCAGCTCCAGGTATCGGCGCTCTGCGCGCGTGCAGAGATTTGCGAGTTGCCAGGTGCGTAGAGCAATGTTTGAATGCCGAGCTGCGAGGCTGCGTCGATGATGCGCTTATACTCGGCGCGGCCTGCTTCCGTGCCTGCATCGATCTGGTAGTCATTCAACGTCCATCCAACCTCAACGCTGATGGGATCAGGAGCCGGATGGTCGAGAAACGCGCGGACGCAGTTGGTGAAGGCGCCGATCTCGGCACGATCCATGCCATCGTCCGGCATCTGCGCGGGCGGAAGGTGCCACTCGGTGACCATCTCGCTGGGCAGGCGCCGGCCGCTGAGACGATAGACGCTGAGACATGCAGCGTCAGACTCGAAGCTGCCCCATGCAGTGTTCCACTCCATCTGCGGATCGTAGGCAATGTGCAGACTCTGTGCGTCGCGGTGGACGGCAAGATAAGGATTCTGCACGGTGAGGAGCGCGCCAGCTCCGCCAGCCATACGCAGAAATGCACCGTAGTCCTTGCCGGGCAGGTGCGCGCGGCTCTGCGCAATGGTGGCGCCAAACTGCGGTGTATAGACCGAGGGAACGTAGTCACTCTCGATCGGGTTCTCCACCGTCACATCCCAAAGAACAACCTGCTGCACAGTGAAGTGCTCGACAGGCGCACGAACGATGCGAATCTGCTTGCTGACAAAGCTCCAGCCAGTCTTCAGACGGTAGGTGACATCGAGATCGAAGTCACGGAGATGATAGCTGTACGTGATCGCATCCGGCCGATCGTGGGCCACGCGCGGCTCGGCATCCGCACTGCGCAACTCGGCACCATCGATGGTGAGCGACCAGGCATCGCGCGCGAGCTCGAGGCCCGCGCCGGAGTTGTTCTCCTGAATGCGGACCAGACCATGCCGATCGAAATCAGCGTGTGCGGTTCCATTGGAGAGCGAGAGAGACTGTGCGGACGATGCGACACCGCAGAGAACAAAAGCCAGCAGACAGAGAGCGAAGCGAACGGGAACGGTTTTCATTGCAATCGTCTTTATGAGCGAACCAGGGGCATGGATGAGAAAAATGCGAGGAGCAGCGCCGAACAAGTCGTGCACCGCTCCTCAATGAATGCAGGTCTACAGGAGGCAAACCCGAACCGCGGAGGACTCGCGGCTGATTGCCCGAGCCCTCCGCAGCAAGGAATGTTGCGATGCTAGAAGGTGAACCTTGCGGCCACCTGCATGTTGCGCGGAGGCATGTTGCTGCTTGTTGTGCCAAAGCCCGCGCTGGCATCGCCATAGTTGGTGTTCACGCCGTTGAGGTTGACGCGGTTGAAGATGTTGAAGATGTCCAGCCGCAGTTCAAGGTTGAAGCGCTCCGCCAGCACAGTGCTCTTCTTGATGGTGAAGTCAGTATCCGCATAGCCCGGGTTGCGGAACTCGCCGAGCTTCTCATTGCCCTCAGTGCCCGCAGCCTTGAAGGCCGGCTGCGCGAACTGAGAGTGCGTGATCACACCCGAATCGACAACACCCGTGTACTGATACGCCTTGCGGTCGTGCTTCTGGTGGTAGCTGGTGACATCGGGAATGTCGCCAGGATTGTTGTAGTCGCCGTCCGCGGAGTAGTTGCCGCTGTTGGGAGCGAAGTCAATGTTGCCGGCTGCGAGTTCGGTTGCGTAGTTGGCCTGCGTGACCGTTGTGCCCGCGGTATCGACAAGCGAGAGCGCATTGGTGTTGAAGACCGAAAACGGCGTGCCGGACTGCAGCACGGTGACTCCGGCGAGGGTGAAGCCGTTGGTGACACGGCGGGTAAAGCCGTTGCCGTGGGCCATGCCGGGAATGTCATAACTCCATCCGAGCGAGACGCGATTCGGCACATCCCACGACGATGGGCTGTACCACTGGTCGATGTCATACGAGGTACCGCCGCTAGCCACGTAGCCCTCGGGGTAGTTGCCCGAGTTGTCTTTGGACGCTGAGTGCGTGTACGACGCAGTGAGGAACCCGTGCCGGGCAAAACGGCCCTTCACGGCGGCAATGAATGCGTAGTAGTTCTGCCGTGCCGCGTTGTACTCGTATCCCATGGAGCCGAAGCTGGTGTTGAGGCGCGTCTGCGTACCGGTGCCAGTCCAGTTGCCGCTGCCGTCGAAGACAGGGTGCTGGATCAGGTCGCCAGGCATCAGGTTCAGGTCGACGGTGTAGCTGGTGTCCCCTGTGTTGCCGCCCACCACGATCAGGTTCTGTGAATGCGTGCCGGTATAGCCCACGCTCGCGGTGATGTTCGAGCTGATCTGACGCTCCAGCGCAGCGGACCAGTTGAAGGTGATGGGAGCCGACAGATTGACATCGTTGCCGGCAACGCCGATCTGCGATCCGGGGATGCCGCCCTTTGCGTCCAGAGGCTGCCCCTGGAAGGCCGGGTACTCGAAGCCAAAGGGATAGCTGTTCTGCGTGCCGTAGCCAAAGATCGGCGCGGCCGTCGACCCATTGTTATAGAAGGTGGGCACCACGGGACCGGGAGGATTGCTGCCCAGGTCGTTTTCAGCATTGCCCAGCGTTACGTAGTCGTGGAAGACGCCAAAGCCTCCGCGCGCCACCCACTTGCCGTTGCCAAAGGGATCGTAGGCCACGCCGACGCGCGGGCTGAAGACCCAGTTGATGTCGTGATTAAAGACGTGCGACTGCTGCACCATCGAGGCATTGGCAATCTGCTCGGCAATGTTCGAGCCGGAGCCGAGATGCAGGTTTGCAAGCACCGTGCCCTTGAGAGCGACATAGGGGTTGCCGTAGTTGTCGTAGCGGATGCCGTAGTTGACGGTGAGCTTGCGATTCGCCTTCCAGGTATCCTCGGCGAAGATGCCCAGGGTGGTTTCCTTGTAGCCGTAGTTGCGCACCGCGGGCTGGCCGCTCACAGGGTTGTAGGCCAGGCCGGTTTCGCTGTAAGGATTGTCGTTGATCAGGTCGATCATGCTCTGGTAGTAGAGATTTGGCTGCGCATAGGCACCGGCAAAGAGCGCAATGTCGTCGCCACGCCAGCCCTCAAAGCCCGCCTTGAAGCTATGCGAGCCGACGACGCGCGTGAGCACATCGCGCCAGTGGTAGCTGTGCTGGATGTAGTCGCCATCGGCAAAGCCGTCGCCCCATCCAGTACCGAGCTGGTTCACGCTGACGATAGGCACGGTATACAGGCCGGTCTTGGGCGAGATTCCCTCGATGCGGTTGTAGCCCCAGATGGCCTCGTTGAGCATGTTGGGGGAGAAGGTATGCGTCTCGTTGGCCTGCAGCGAGAAGACATAATAGGCGCTGGTGGTGGCAAAGGCCGGGCGCACACTGGGACCGCCGTTGTCGACAGTGCTGCGATAGAAGTTGCCGTAGATGCGGTCCTTGCTGAAGTACTTGTCGAGGCGGATGTTGTACTGCTTGGCGTTGTAGTAGCTCGACGAGTTGAAGTGGCCGTTATCGAAGACCGGCGTCGCGCAAGGGATGTCGTCGTAAGAATCAGGCAGATTGCCGACACCGGCCTCGCAGGAAGCCTGATCCTGCTGCGGGAGCACATTGCTCCACAGTTGGCCTGCCGTGGCCTGGACACCCGCCGTGGTTGCGCCACTGGCCGGATACTTGGCCATCAACTGCACCTCGGGGCTGTTGGGCTGGACCGACTGCGCGAAGGACAGAAACTCCGGCGCCTCGTAGGACACGAGCGAGCTGCCGTTCGACGAGAGCGACAGATACGGCTCGTAGCCGACAAAGAAGAAGAACTGCTTGTGCGGGATGACCGGGCCGCCCAGCGCGAACGACATGTTGTTCACGTGGTATGGATTGAGCGGTGTGGGCTGCGGCACGCCGAACTCGCCGCGCGCCGTGAGTCCCTGGTAGGTGTAGTACTCACTGGCGATGCCGTGAAACTCATTGGAGCCGGACTTGGTGGTCATCACCGTCTGGATCGAGCTGGCGCGGCCATAGTCGACTGTATAGGTGTTGGTCTGAACGCTGACTTCCTGCACGGTATCCGCGTTGGGCGTGAGGTTGATGACGCCGGGGCGAATGCTGCTGGTCACATCGAGACCGTCCACGACGTACTGGTTGCCGTTGGCACCGCGGCCATTGGCGCTGGCGTTCACCCAGTTCTCTGGCGCAAAGTTGGTGGAGTTGGCGGTGCCCGGCGATGCCTGACCACCCGTACCGGTGACACCCGGCGCGATGGTGATGACGTTGGTGGGGTTGCGGCCCGGCAGCGGCAGATCGGTCAGCGCGGTGGTGTCGAGCGTTTGCTCAAGGCGGCTATCGGAAGTGTCGAGCAGAGGCGCCTGCGTGGTGACCGTGATGGTCGACGATGCCTGCTCCACCGCCAAAGTCAGCGGCACGTTGCGTACCTGGTTCGTGGTGAGATCAAAGGAAACCGTGTCTGGAGCAAATCCGGAGACGGTGGTGGAAACGGTGTAGTTGCCCGGAGCCAGACTGGGGAAGAGGTACACTCCGTCGGCGTTGCTGGTTGCGGTCTGCCTGACTCCGGTGTCGATGTTCATCAGGGTGACGGTCGCATTAGGAACGACAGCACCCTTGGGATCCTGAACCGTGCCCTGCACGCTCGCGGTGAACTGTGCATGGCAAGCAACACTGGAAATGAGAAGCGCGACCAGACCCAGGAAGATTCTTGCGGTAATTCTCTTCATTGTGGCCTCGTAATGAACTGATCTTTGGTGTAACCCAACAAAAAGGACATCCGGTTCGCCTGCTCGCATTTTCTGCAAAACCCCTGAGCAGTGCGCCGGTCCATGGATTCTGAAAACGTTTAGATTTTTGAGCCCGTTTTCAGAACACAGCGAGCCTACTCACCACGATGGAGACGCGCATGAGCAGAAACAACCATCAGTCACTAGTTCATCTGAACTACGGCACTTTGTTGCCGCCCGCAGAGCCGGCAACGTAGACTCCAACCTGCACGTGGCTCGCATGATTCGTCTCATCCATCGACTTCTATCTCGTGCCGCTCTCCGGCCGCACTTTGCCGCAGGCATTTGCGCGGCAATCCTGCTTGCCTGCGTTGCATGCATGGGCAGCCAACAGGAGCGCATCGCAGTTATTCCACAGACCGAAGGATTGTCCATCTGGGACTTTGTGCATGTGGGCGCTGAGAATGCCGCCGACCGCATCGGCGCCTCAGTCTACTGGAATGCGCCGACGCGCCAGGACGATGTCGAGGCGCAGATTGCTTTAGTCGATCGCGTGGTGTCCAGCGGCTATCAGGGCCTTGTACTTGCGCCGGACCAATCGCTCGCGCTGATCAGCCCTGTGCGGAGAGCGCTGGCAAAGGGTATTCCGACAGCAATTATTGGCTCGCCGCTTCTGCTGCCGCCGGATAAAAATCTGGTCAGCATTTTGAACGACGACGAGATGAGCGGCCGTCTCGCGGCGCAGCGCGTGGCCCTTCTGCTGCATAACAAGGGCACGGTGGCGCTGCTCGGCATCAATCCCGATATCGCCAGCATCATGATCCGTACCCGCGCCTTTGAGCAGGAACTCGCGCGCATCGCACCAGAGGTGCGCATTGTGGAGCGGCGCGAAGGCACCTACAACGGACCGCACGAACAGATGGTGGCCGAGGACGTTCTGCGGGCGCACCCAGACGTGGACGTGATTGTCGCAATGATGTGGATGACCGCCGATGGCTCATTGCGCGCGCTTGACTCGCTCGGCGGCGATCATGGAACCAAGGTGGTCACCTTCGACAGCGATGGGCCGCCGCCTTTCGATCACTGGCCGCGGCTGGATGCAGTGATACAGGAAGACACGCGTTCCATGGGCCAGAAGGCCGTGGAAGCGATCGACGCAAAGCTGCATGGACGAGCCGTTCCTCCGGTAACGAAGCTCGCGCCCATACTCATCACACGCGACAACGCGAACTCCGCGGCAGTTCACAAAATCATGTCTCTGGACTGGCAGATTGGGAATTGGCGGTGGGATCCGATCCAATGACGCGCATGCGCAATCGCCGATGGATGATGGCCGGAGGCGCGGTCCTGTTTGCCGCGTGCATGGCGCTCGCATTGCGCGCATATCTGCATGGTCCGGGGCGCGGACTTCCGTATCACGACTCGTTTGCCGAAGGCGAAGCCGATGAGTGGAAGGCCCTGGGAGGCACATGGGAGCTCTCCGACGGCATGATGCGCAACGACTCCGACGAGCGTGGCGCCAAACTACTGATGGGCTCTCCCTACTGGCGCAATTATTCGATCGAGGCCGATGTGCAACTGCTGGGAGTGAGCGGCGATGCTGGGCTGATTCTGCGCTCGAGCAATGAAGAAGAGGGCGTAAACGCCTACACGGGCTATTACGCGGGTGTGCGCACGCTGGACAACTCTCTGGTGCTGGGGCGCGCGCAGCATAGCTGGATGGAGTTCTCGCGGCGCAGCCAGGTGCCGGGCGGCATTCGGCCGTTCCAGTGGTATCACCTGAAACTGCTGGCCTATGGGTGCGAGATTGCGGTCTCCGTCTCCACACCGGGATCGGCCGGAGAGACCGCATACGGCGTCACGGACTCCGACTGCATCCGCGCCGGACGCGCGGGACTGCGCTCCTATTCTTCCGGCGGCATCTGGCGCAATGTGGTGGTGCGCCAGGCCACGCAGCGGGACCTGGAAGCGATGCTGACAAGCAACAACCCCGCCGGAAGCATGCCGCAATCCTCTCCTGTAACCACTGACACGGAGATGATGCACGCCAACCGTGTGCTGGAGCAGGAACACACAGCAGCCGGCTCAACTGCCGCAGCGCAAACCATCGCCAGCCTACGCCTGACCTCGTTTGTTGTTCCGGCGCACGTATTGGTACGCGGCGTGGTGGCGCTGACCGTTCCCCGGCTCTATGTGCAGGACTCCACCGGCGGCCTCTATGTCAAAGCTGTGCAGACGCCGCCGTTAAAAGTGGGCGATGAAGTCGAGGTGACAGGCGATGCGCACCCCGGCAGCTTCAGCTCCACGCTGGATCACGCGACAATTCGCGTGCTCTGGGCCAATACGCCCGTGCCGCCCGTTTCGGTCACTGCATCGCAGGCCGCGACAGGCCGCTACGACGCCACGTTTGTTGAGGTACGCGGACGCCTGACGGCAAAAGAGCGCGGCGCAAACAATTCTCTTGTTCTCGATCTCGATGAGGGTGCACAGGCCTTTCGTGCGATTCTCAATCCGGGGCGCAGCGATGCGCTCCTTGCCCGGCTGCGGCCGGGCAGCAGCCTGCGGCTGCGCGGTGTTTGCGTTACAGACCCGGCATTGACGGGCAGCATCACGCCGTTCGTGCTGCTGCTGCGCTCAAACGAAGACCTCGATGTGATAGCGGGGCCGCCGTGGTGGAATACCGGCCATATCATTGAGATCGTTGTCGCAACTCTCGTGCTCGCGCTCATCGCAGTTTTTCTCTACCATCGCGTGGAGAACTGGCGGCTGCGCGCCATCATGGAAGAGCGCGAACTTCTGGCCCATGAGATTCACGACACGCTTGCGCAGAGCTTTGCCGGCATCGGGTTTCAACTGCAGGCTATTCGCAATGGACTCAGCGGCAACTCCGGCAACGTGTGCCAGCAGCTTGACCTGGCAAGCAGCCTGGTGAGGCACAGCCATGAGGAGGCTCGCCGCAGCATTGCCACGCTGCGCATGGAAGAGCTGGAGACCGAAGACCTGCTGGCGGCGCTGGAGCATTGCGCAACCCGGATGGTAGAAGGCGGCGAGGTGCGCGTAGTATGCGAGAAAGAAGGCGACCAGCGCCCGGTTCCGCTGCGCATTGTGGATACGCTCTACCGCATCGGGCTGGAGGCGATTGCCAACGCGATTCGCCACGCCGAGCCCTCCCTGCTGACGATCCGCGTGGTCTATCACGAGACTGAGATTGCGCTCGAGATCGCCGATGACGGCCGCGGTCTTGTGCAGACAGCCAGCCCACTGGGCTTCGGCATCCGCGGCATGCGCCGGCGCGCGCAGAACATCTCCGCATCACTGCAGATCGAATCCGCGCCCGGCAAGGGAACCCGGGTGCGCGTGGAAGCGGCTCTGCCGCCGCGCACCACATGGTTCAATTGGCCCCGCTACGCGGGAAACTATATCTGGGAGCATTGGATTCATGCCCGAACAACAGCAAAAACGCATTCGACTTTTTATCGCTGATGATCATCCAGTGGTGGTGGCGGGCCTGACCAGCATGCTGGGCACGCAGCCGGGCATGCAGGTGCTTGGCTCGGCCTGCAGCGGCGAAGAGACGGTTGAGTTCACGCGCCGCCACGAGGTCGATGTTCTGCTGCTGGATCTGCGCATGCCGGGCATGAATGGCGTGGAAACGCTTCATGCGCTTTCCCGCGCCAAGGTAAACGCGCGGCCCATCATCCTCACCAGCTACGAAACCGACGAGGATATCTATCGCGCGGTGCAGGCTGGCGCGCAGGGCTACCTGCTGAAAGATGCACCGCAAGCCGACATGATCGAGGCAATCCGTACCGTGCACAGCGGCAAGCGTTATTTCCCGCGGGCCATTGCCGAGCGGCTGGCCGAACGCATGATGCGCACCGATCTGACCACGCGCGAGCTGGAGGTGCTGCAGATGCTGGCGCGCGGCCTGACCAACAAAGAGATCGGCCGCGTGCTGGACATCAGCGGCAACACTGTGCGCAACCATGTAAACAGCATCATCGAGAAGCTAGATGTCTCCGACCGAACGGAAGCCGCAACCACGGCCATTCATCGCGGCCTGATCGAGGTGCAGGGCTCCTGAGCACAGACGTTCCGTGTGGCTGCCATCTTTCGGGCCAGCGTGCACTTCATAGACCATCTGGACCATGCGGCCGGGCGCGGTCTCCGTTAGCATTACCCCCAGTTTTGTTGAGGAGTAAACGTTGTCATATTCAAGTTTCCCTTTCCCGACACGCCGGGAATTTCTGGGCCGAACAGCTCTTATTGGTCTTGCCTCTGCCGTTTCCCGCGGCGGTTCTCTTTTCGCGCAGTCCGCTCCTGCCGGAGAAGCATCGATACTGCCCGCAGCTGCGGTCAAGAATCGCGCGCCGCTTGCAGCCAGCGCATTCTATCTTCTGCCCGCCGGCTCCATTCGCCCGCGTGGATGGCTGGAGACGCAGCTTCGCATTCAGGCCGATGGGCTGAGCGGCCACCTGGATGAAACCTGGGCAGACGTGGGCCCGAACAGCGGATGGCTTGGCGGCACAGGCGAATCATGGGAGCGCGGCCCCTACTACACGGACGGACTTGTGCCGCTCGCCTATCTGCTGGACGATGCGCGGCTGAGGGCAAAGGCGCAGAAGTACATTGACTGGACGCTGGAGCATCAGGCCCCGAATGGCATGATTGGCCCGGCCACGAACGATGACTGGTGGCCGCGCATTGTGATGCTGAAAGCGCTCACACAATACCAGGAATTCACCGGCGATGCGCGCGTTATTCCGCTCATGGACCGGTACTTTCGCTACCAGCTTTCGGCGCTGCCCACACGGCCGCTGCGCGACTGGGGCAAGTTCCGCTGGCAGGATGAAGCGCTCAGCGTGCTATGGCTCTACAACCGCACAGGCTCTCCGTATCTGCTCGACCTGGTACGGCTGCTGCACAAGCAGGGTTACGACTGGATGGCGGAGTTCGACAACTTCCAGTACACGCACCGCGTGACTGCGGAGATGCTGAAGCTTAACGAGGGCAACGGACTCAAGGACCTCGCTCTGGCCACGCATGGCGTGAACAACGGACAAGCCGTGAAGACCGGACCGGTATGGTCCATCGTCTCTGGCGCGCAGACGGACCGCGCAGCGGCAGCCAAGATGATTACGGAGCTGAACCGCTATCACGGACTGCCTAACGGCATGTTCTCCTGCGACGAGCATCTTGCCGGGCTGAACCCCTCTCAGGGCTCCGAGTTGTGCACGGTAGTGGAGTACATGTTCTCGCTTGAGCATGCGCTCGCCATCACGGGCGATCCTGCCTTTGGCGACCGGCTGGAACAGCTTGCCTTCAATGCGCTGCCCGGCACCTTCGACGACCATATGTGGGCGCACCAGTACAACCAGGAACCGAATCAGGTGGAGTGCAGTCTGCATCACAAACCATGGACTACCGACGGCCCGGAGTCGAACCTCTACGGCCTGGAGCCCAACTTCGGCTGCTGCGCGGCAAACTTCCATCAGGGCTGGCCCAAGTTCGCCAACAGTCTGTTCTTCCTCAGCGGCGATCAGGGCTCCGACACGAACGATGGCCTGGTGGCCGCGGCCTATGCCCCGTGCGAGGTCCACACCCTGCTGCGCGGCACACCGGTGCACATTGTCGAGGAGACCGATTACCCCTTCCGCGGAACGGTACGACTGCATCTCTCTCCTGCAGCATCCATCCGGTTCCCGCTACAACTGCGCATTCCTGCATGGGCCGCCGGCGCAACGCTTGCCGTGAACGGCGAGAGGCAACCCGCACCCGCACCGGGAACATTCGCGCGCATTGAACGTACCTGGAAAGCCGGCGACCGCATTGAGCTGGAGCTGCCGATGACTCCGCGCGTTACACGCTGGTATAACGACTCGATCGCGCTCAATCGCGGACCGCTTGTCTTCTCCTATGGCATTGATGAGAGCTGGGTGAAGCTGCGCGACCGTGGCATGACGGCCGATTGGCAGGTCTTTCCGGCAAGCGCGTGGAACTACGGACTGATTGTCGATGAGAAAACACTGTCCGATTCCATTGAGGTCAGCGAGGCCGAGACAGGTCCGATACCCTTCGGCCGGAAGCAACCGCCGGTTCAGCTCCATGTGAAAGCGCGCAAGCTCGATGCCTGGCGCGCGGAAGACGGCGTTGCGGATCCGGTGCCGCAGAGTCCTGTTGCAGGCACGCAGGCGGAGGAGCCGATCACGCTGATTCCCTATGCGGCCGCGAAGCTGCGCATCACGGCCTTCCCGCAGCTCAAATCCTGATCTGCATGAGGGACAAATAGACGCACGGCGCGGGCTGGCCTGCAAGGGACGAAGAGTTCATTGAGGCATGATTCCGTCGAGCCGGGCCCAGTGCAACCAACAAAAAAACAGCCAGCAGGCGGCGAACCGCGTGCTGGCTGCAGATGGGCGCGAGCGAAAACCGAGGCTTTCGCCCGCCTGGAGTTCCGTGTGCTCAGGCGAGGTCGAAGCGATCCAGATTCATCACCTTGGCCCAGGCAGCCACAAAGTCCTGCACGAAGGTCTTCTCCGCATCGCTGCTGGCGTAAACCTCAGCCAGCGCGCGAAGCTGCGAGTTCGAACCGAAGACCAGATCGACCACGGTGCCTGTCCACTTCAACTCGCCGGTTTTCCGGTCGCGGCCCTCGAGCACGCCTTCCGTGGAAGACTTTTGCCATTGCGTTCCCATGTCAAGCAGGTTCAGGAAGAAGTCGTTGGTCAGCGCTTCGGGCCGCCTGGTGAAGACGCCGTACTGCGTGTGGCCGTAGTTCGCGCCAAGGACACGCAGACCGCCGATCAGAACAGTCATCTCCGGCGCGGTGAGCGTAAGCAACTGGGCCTTGTCGATGAGCAGATTCGCGGTGTAGCCCTCCAGCCCCTTGCGCGCATAGTTGCGGAAGCCATCCGCATACGGCTCAAGCACGGCAAAGGCCTCCGCATCGGTCTGCTCCTGCGCAGCATCGGTGCGGCCCGGCGCAAAGGGAACCTTGACGGCATGGCCGGCCTTCTTTGCCGCGGCTTCCACGGCAGCCGAGCCCGCCAGCACGATGAGATCGGCCAGCGAAATCTTCTTGCCGCCGGTCTGCGCCGCGTTGAACTCTTTCTGGATGCCTTCGAGCTTGGCCAGCACCTGCGCGAGTTCTGCCGGCTGGTTCACCTCCCAGTCCTTTTGCGGCGCAAGCCGGATGCGTGCGCCGTTGGCGCCGCCGCGCTTGTCACTGCCCCGGAAGGTCGAGGCTGAAGCCCATGCGGTGGAGACGAGTTGCGGAATCGAGAGGCCGGAGGCCAGAACCTTCGCCTTCAACGCTTCGACATCCTTGTCGTCCACCAGCTTGTGGTCGACCGCGGGAACCGGGTCCTGCCAGATCAACTCCTCAGCCGGCACCAGCTTGCCCAGGTAGCGGGCACGCGGGCCCATGTCGCGGTGCGTGAGCTTGAACCACGCGCGAGCAAAGGCATCCGCAAACTCATCCGGATGCTCCATGAACCGGCGCGAAATCTTCTCGTAGGCCGGATCAAACCGCAGCGAAAGATCGGTGGTGAGCATGGTGGGCACATGCTTCTTTGAAGGATCGTGCGCGTCGGGAATCGTGCCCGCGCCCGCATCGCCCTTCGCTTTCCACTGGTGCGCGCCGGCCGGGCTCTTGGTCAGCTCCCACTCATAGCCAAAGAGATTCTCAAAGAAATTGTTGCTCCATTTCGTCGGCGTGCTGGTCCACGTGACCTCGATACCACTGGTGATGGCATGGGGGCCCACGCCAGTTTCGTAGCTGCTTCTCCAGCCCAGGCCCTGCTCTTCGACGCCAGCTCCCTCGGGTTCCACGCCCACATGGGATGTTGGGCCTGCGCCGTGCGTCTTGCCAAAGGTGTGACCGCCGGCAATGAGCGCAACCGTCTCCTCATCGTTCATGGCCATGCGGCCAAAGGTCTCACGAATGTCCCTGGCTGCGGCCAGCGGGTCGGGAACGCCCTCCGGGCCCTCCGGGTTCACGTAGATGAGGCCCATGGTCGTGGCGCCGAAGGGATTGGCGAGATCGCGCTCGCCGGAGTAGCGCTTGTCCGTGCCCAGCCACTTGGTCTCGTAGCCCCAGTTGACATCCGTGTCCGGCTCCCACACATCGGCGCGGCCGCCCGCGAAACCGAAGGTCTTGAAGCCCATGGACTCGAGCGCGACGTTGCCGGCAAGAATCATCAGGTCGGCCCAGGAGATCTTGCTGCCGTACTTCTGCTTGATGGGCCACAGCAGGCGGCGCGCCTTGTCCAGGCTCACGTTGTCGGGCCAGCTATTCAGCGGAGCAAAGCGCTGCTGGCCACGGCCGCCGCCGCCGCGTCCATCGTGAATGCGGTATGTGCCAGCCGAGTGCCACGCCATGCGGATGAAGAGCGGCCCGTAATGGCCGAAGTCCGCCGGCCACCAGTCCTGGGAGTCCGTCATCAGAGCATGCAGGTCCTTGACGACCGCATCCAGATCCAGGCTCTTGAACTCTTCGGCGTAGTTGAACTCCTCGCTCATCGGGTTGGATTTGGAGGAGTGCTGATGCAGGATGGAAAGGTTCAACTGTTCAGGCCACCAGTCACTGTTGCCTCTGGCGCTTGCGGCAGTGTGGCTCATCATGCCGTTCGAGAAAGGGCACTTGGATTCGCTCGACATTACATTCTCCTGCGGTCACGTGCTGTTGACCGACTGGTTCAGTATAGGAGCCGGGAGCCCTGTCGAACGAAAGAGTGCATCAATCACGCCGATAGCTTCCGGTGATCGCACGCAGTGGCGCCATCCCGCCAATTCTGCAGAGCTGCGAGCGGCTGCGGCCCGAAATCGTAAGGACGGCGCGGGAGCGGGGCCGGTACAATCGCGGGGCGGAGAATCACGATGATGGCAGGCCCTCCAGCCGAAGAGCCCATGGAACAACCTGCCGATATGGGCACCGCTACGGCTGTTTTGCGCCGGCGGTGGTGGTACCTGCTGCCCGCGGTCTTTGTTACGTACAGCCTGGCCTATCTGGACCGCGCAAACTATGGGCTGGGCGCGGCCGCCGGCCTGGCGACAACGCTGCACATCACCGGCGAGCAGAACTCGCTGCTGGGCGCGCTGTTTTTTCTGGGTTACTTCGCGTTCCAGGTTCCAGGGACGGCGCTGCTAGGCAAGCGCAGCCCGGTGCGCATGATTTTTGTGACGCTGATGCTGTGGGGCGTGCTAGCGGCGCTCACCGGCGTGATTCGAACCTTCTGGGCACTGGCGCTGGACCGTTTTCTGCTCGGCGTGGCGGAGAGCTGCATCTTTCCGGCGATGCTGCTGCTGCTGACGCGCTGGTTCACGCGCAGGGAGCGCTCGCGGGCCAATACGCTGCTCATCGCCGCCAATCCGCTGACGGTGCTGTGGATGTCGGTGATCACGGGCTACCTAATCGAGGCATTCGGCTGGCGGAGGACCTTTATCTACGAGGGCCTGCCCGCGCTTGCATGGGCCGTGATCTGGATCGCGGTTGTGCGCGACTGGCCCGCGCAGGCGCGATGGATGACGCCGGACGCAACAGCGCAGCTCGAAAGCCGCCTCGAAGAGGAGCAGCGCACGGTCGCGCCGGTCAAGGGGATCAGGACGGCACTGTTGCGCGGCGATGTGCTGCTGCTCTCGGCCGTCTACTTCTTCTGGAGCCTGGGCATCTACGGGTTTGTACTGTGGCTGCCGACGATTGTGCGCCGAGGCGCGGAGCTCTCGATGGGCGCCACGGGGCTCTTTTCGGCGATTCCCTATCTTGTGGGAACGCTGCTGATGCTGATGGCGGCGCACCGCTCCGACCGCACGCTGCGGCGCAAGATCATGGTGTGGCCCTTCCTGCTTGTTGCGGGCATTGCGCTCTGGAGCTCGTTTCTCTTCGCCAATTCCAGCTTTGCGCTCGCCTTCGCGGGTTTGATTGTCGCGGGCGGCTGCATGTACGCACCTTATGGGCCGTTTTTTGCCATGGTACCAGAGCGGGTGCCGCGCACAGCGACGGCGGAGGTGCTGGCGCTCATCAACAGCGCAGGCGCGCTGGGCGCATTCGCCGGCAGCTATTTTGTGGGATGGCTGCAAGCCGTGACCGGCAACGCCCGCGCAGGCTATCTGCTGATGGCCGGAGCGCTAGTGCTCTCCGCAGGGCTCATGCTGCTGCTGGAGGAGAAGCAGCCGCAGCAGTCCGGCGTGGCGCGCGACAATGAAGCATACAACGCATACGAGAGGCTCGAATCGTGAAACTCTACCGCAGCGCCGAGGGAATCTTTGCCGAACAGGATGGCAGCTTTTACCGCGTTTCCGCACAGAGCTGGGATGAGCTGCTTTGCAGCGACCGCCTGTTCGATACGGTACGCGCGGCAATGCAGGGAACGGCCGTTGGCTTCGACGCAGGCAGCGCGCTGGCACCCGTTGACGGGCAGGAGATATGGGCGGCGGGCGTGACCTACTACCGCAGCCGCAGCGCGCGCATGGAAGAGAGCAAGGACGCAGGCGGCGGAACCTTCTACGACCGCGTCTATGCGGCGGAGCGTCCGGAACTCTTCTTCAAGAGCGCGGGATGGCGCGCCGCCGGACCGGGCCAACCCGTGCGCATTCGCCGCGATGCGCGGTGGTCAGTGCCCGAGCCGGAGCTGACGCTGGTCATCAACGCGCGCGGCGTGCTGGTGGGATACACCATCGGCAACGACATGAGCTCGCGCGACATTGAAGGCGAAAACCCGCTC
>DASZRQ010000142.1:0-59055 GCA_035549115.1 Occallatibacter sp.
ACCTGAAGGAGACGAGAAGAACATGAATCGACCCGCACGTTTTACGGCGCTCGCGGTGGTTCTGGCCGGCCTGGTGCTTTCCATCAGCGGGTGCAACCGCCTGCAGGCGCGTGACCAGTTGAACAAGGGTGTGGATGCCTATAAGTCCGGCAAGTATGAAGAGGCCATTGGTCACTTCCAGCGCGCCACCGAGCTTGATCCCACGCTGCCCATGGCCAAGACCTATCTGGCGACTGCGCTCTCGCAGAACATCGTTCCCGGCCTTGAGACCCCGGACAACCTGAAGACCGCGCATCAGGCTATCAGCATCTTTCAGGAAGTGCTGTCTAAGGATCCTAATGATGTGAACAGCATGAAGCAGGTTGCGGGCATCTACTTCAACATCAAGAAGCTGGATGAGGCCAAAGAGTGGCAGAAAAAGGTTCTTGCCGTCGACCCCAAGGATCCTGAGGCAGCCTATACCGTTGGTGTGATCGATTGGACTGAGGCTCACGAGAATAAGCTGAAGGCCCTGCAGGCGGTCGGCATGGACGACGATGGCAAGGGCAATGTGAAGGCTCCGAAGAAGGTCATGGAAGACCTGAAGACCCAGAATGGCCCGCTGGTGGAAGAGGGCATGCAGTACCTCAACCAGGCCATTGCCAACCGCCCGAACTACGACGATGCCATGCAGTACCTGAACCTGATGTACCGCAACAAGGCAGATATGGACTACGGCGATGCATCAGCGGTCAGCGCAGATCTTGCCTCGGCAGAAGACTGGACACACAAGGCGATGGGTACACGCAAGGCCAACGAAGAGAAGAAGGACAAGGGCCCGGGCGGTATTACCATGGACTCGAATGGCAACATGAAGTAACGGTTGCTGCAACCGAAAGACAAAGGCCTCCGCGATGCGGAGGCCTTTTAATTGCTCCCATGGGTTTCCCTTTTATCGATGGCGCGTGACTTCATTGCGCCGCGCACTCTGTATGGCCAATCCTGTAGATCGTCCCGCATCAGAACCAGCATGCTCTCTCGCAAAGAGATTGAGAGGGAGCGCGAAGGGAACTACGAACGCGCAATTCTCCGGGCCGAAGTCGGCAATGAGCTCAATTCCTACTGGGAGCCGTTCTTCAGTACCTGTTCGGCGTAGAAGTTGCGCACGGTTGCCTGGTCGTGCAGCACTTCAAAATAGGCATACTTCAACAACTGCGCGCGGCCTTCGCGCAGCGTCTGGCGGATGGCCTGCTGCACGCGCGGATCATTCAGTTCGCGTTGTCCTGCCGGCTCCCGCGAGAGCAGCTTATAGATCGCATAGCCGATCACTCTCCGGGTCGGGCCAACATTGCCGTAGACAGGCAGCGGCGCGGTAATCTCTCCCGGCTTAAGTACGCTGATGGCGTCATAGGCCGCTGGGTCGTTATGCAGCGCGGACTCGAAGACAAAGCCCATATCGCCACCGCTGGGGGCCGTGTTGGGGTCGTCGGAAGCACGCATTGCAAGCCCGCCGAAATCGGCTCCGCTCCGAAGTTCGTTATAGATGGCCTGGATCTTCTTCTTCGCGTCGGCGTCCGTTACCTGTTTGCTGGGCATGCCATCGCTCTGCTGCACCGGGCCAATCGCGGCCACAATCTGTGCCAGCCCGTAGCGGGGTTCGATCAGGTTGAACTCGGCCTTATGCGCGGTGTAGTAGTTGCTGATGTCAGCGTCGGTGATGTTGATCTTCGACTCGATTTCCTTGTTCTGCAGCTTTTCGCGCGTGAGCGAGCGGCGAATATCGCGCTTGAGGTCATCGAGGGTAATGTTGCGCTGCTTCAATTGCTGGTCGAACTCCTCTTTGGTATAGGGAGCCCGCATCTCTGTCAGCTTCGCTTCCACATCCTCATCCGTGGCAGCCAGACCCAGCTTGGCCGCGCGCTGCTGGATGATCTCGTCCTCAATCAGCTCATGCAGGATGTTCAGGCGGACAATCTCGGCGCGCTCGGGGCTCGGCTCCTGGGCATTTTCGCCCAGGCTGGCCTTGTAGTACTTGTCCACGTCTGCGCGCATGATGTTCTTGCCGTTTACCGTGGCCATCACATCGGGTGAAGGAGCCCGGTGGCAGCCCGTGAAAGAAGCAATCAGCAGGCTGCTGGTCAGAACAGGGACGAAGAATTGACGCGGAATGAACGCAGACTTGAAGCGCAACCTGAATTCTCCTCGTGACTCACAACACTCTCGGCATAACAGGATAAATCGCCGGACCCCGCCAGCGATAGGCCTGTTATGCCTTTGCCAGCCGGCAAGCAGGTGGTCCGGTACATTACTTACCTGAGCCAGAAGCCGACGGCGTGGCTTCCGCTGGAGGCGGCTCTTCACCCGCGGCGCGCAAGGCGCGGTCGATGACCCGCCATACCTGTTCCTCGGGCAGAGCACCGTCGATACGCTCTCCATTCACAAACAGAGCCGGCGTGCCCTCGATATTCAGATCTTCGCCTTCTTTGATGGAAGCACGGACCTGCGTCTCATCCTGCGCCGCAAGGCAGGCATTCAGCTTGGTCGTATCCAGCTTGCCCAGCTCGCCCTGTTCCTGCGCAATGTGGTCCAGCATGTCGAAGCTTTTCTTCGCATCGCGGTCCGGCCCCGTAATGTCACCGCCATGCGCATGCAGGTAGTCCACATACTTCCAGTACACATCGTTGCTTTGCGCTGCCAGGCAATTGGCGTCAACCGCCGCGTGCATCGCCCAGGGATGCAGATCAATCAGCGGATAGTCCTTGTAGATAAAGCGAACCTTGTCCTTGTAGTGATCGAGCGTGGAAGGAAACAGCGACTCGTGCATGCGCCCGCAATATGGGCACTCAAGATCGTCGAAGCTGATGACCGTGACCTTGGCCGCGGGGTTTCCCCGGATTGGCCGTCCTGCAGTGTCGATCGAAAATGCCGGTTCGTTCTTCAGATCGAAGGTCTCCAGCCGCGCCAGCTTGCTGCCATCCTTCGAGATCAGAAAATCGAAAGGCGTGCTCTTTGGGCCGCGCGAGAAGGTAATCGTGAGTGCGTCGTAGCCCGGAATATCGCTTGGCTTGCGCTGCCCGATGAGAACGGAATAGTCCCCCGGCACGCTGTACTGCGAACGGACCAGCACTTCGATACGGCGATTCAGGTCGGGAGTGGAAACGGAGGGCGTCTGCTGTGCCTTGCAACCGGCGGTGAGACCCAGCACCAGCAGACCTGCGAGAAATCGGGATCGGAACAAAGGAAAACCTCTTCTTAAGAGGATACTCCAGCGAACATGGCGCAGCCGAATGCTTAGTACAGCGGCGATTGGCCTGGATCGTGGAAGACCGAGGTCGAGTGCCGGATATCGCCGACCGAACCGAAGTTAGCCAGCGTAAAGCTGTAGAGCCATTCAGTCTCGTCGCGGCTCACCGTGCCCATCTTGCCTAGTTCAAAGCGGCGATAGCCCAGCGTGAGTCCGCAGCAGTCCCAGTTATAGACGGCCTGGATGCCTGCGTACTGCAGCGCGCCGTGCACAAAGTCGTAGCCGCCGTTGGCCGCAAGGTTCAGGCCGCGCCCATTCTGTTTGCCAATCTGGATGAAAGGCTGAATCTGCTGGCTCTGGATCGTCGATGCCGCGCTGCCCTGTTCGTCAACGGCGTTCAGCAGCGCGTGGCCGATCCCGATGGTGGTGCGCCCGGTGCTGGTGCTGTAGCCGGCAAACAGATTGTCAGCTCCCAGCCGGCCGCCGCGCGGATCGTAGTCCATGTCCCACTCCAGGCGCAGATTGCGCACCGCCTCAAACCGCAGCCGCGAGATGATCGGCGACAGGTTGCGCGGCGAGGTGAGAAACGCGATGCCGCTAAGGTCGAGCGTGGAATCGAAGACGTTGCGGCGATTTGGAAGTACCGCACCACCAAAATTTGGGTCGATGTAAAACTTCTGGGCAATCTGCCAGCTTGCCCATTCGCGCTGCTGAGGACCGCAGCCATCCGTTTTGTCCGTGGGGCAGGGCGGTGCTTCCGTGGGCCGCAGGTAGAACCGCTGCGTTAGCGAGTAGCCAGCCTCATTCACATTGGTGGCAATGTCGGCCGTGTCCACCAGCAGCACATCCTGGGCCTGCGCGCCAATGCCGCCCGCAAAGCGATACGTCAGTTCCGGCTCGATGACGTGGCGCAGTTGTCGATGCCATGCGCCGAGAGTAAAGTCACGCTCCACAGCCGGAGGACGAATGTTGATTGAGGCCTCGGCTTCCGTGCGGTTCAGCGGATCGTGGCTCACATACGGTGTACCGTTGTTGGCGCCGGTCAGGTCCGGCGTCTGGCTGCCGGAGTAGAAGGTCTCGCGCAGCGCTGCTTCCGGCACAAAGGTCCATCCTCCCGCGGCGAAAGGCAGAGAGACGTGTGGGTAGACATCCACGCGGCCTACATTGTGCGCATGAAAGTCCGGTTCCGCGCGGCCCAGATGGCTCAGCGAGGATTCCATGCCCCAGTAAAGCGGCGTGGAGCCGAGCGGCCGGTCGAGCACGTCGAAGCGCAGGCTGGGCAGATGCAGAATGCGCGCCTCATCGCCCGCCGTGCTGCTGGCAAAGGTCTGCAGGCGATCCGCCGATCCCGATACGATGAAGCCCCGGTAATTGTGCGTGAGCGCCAGGGTGCTCATCACCTGCGAGTTCACAGCCTGCACATAGTTGTCGTTGAAGACCAGGCGGTAGACATAGCTCGAGAGGTACTCCACGTTACCCGTCACGCGCGTGTTGGGAGAAAAGTCCTTGCGCCCGAGTGCTTGAATATCCACGCCGCCCTGATTGATTAGCCCGGTGGCTGGCGGCGTGGCGGCAACGCCGCGGTCGAGCAGCGCATTCCAGCGCACTGTCAGGTGATCCAGCGCCGGGCCCTTGTAGCGGAAGTCGCCATTCGGCGCAAAGCCTCGTTTGGAGTAGTACTCCGACCCTACCACCATATCCATGCTGCGATTGAGCACGAAGTACACCTGCTCGCCGAAGGTATAGCCGCGAATCGACGAGCCGTTGCTGACCACTGGAATCAGCAGGCCGCTCTGTCGCCCCGTTTCGTCCACCGGATGCCGCAGGTAAGGCAGATAGAAGACAGGCACGCCGAAGAGCTTAAAGAAAGTATTGGCTGTCGAAGCCTCTCCGTTTTTCACCGCGATGGCGCGCGCGATCAGTTGCCAGTCCGGATGCGGCAGACGGCAGTTGGTCATGGTGCCATCGACCACGCGGTAGCTTCCCTCGCCTGTTTGCAGCAGAACCCGGCCGGAGAACAGAAACGGATTCGCCGTGGAGTATACTGCGACGTTTCCTGCGCGCCGCACGCCCAGCGATCCGTTGACGTTGAAGAATCGCGCCGTATGCGCGTTCAGGCGCATGTCCCCGTGCGATGCCGTGAGAACAATGTCCTCCGGGCCGCCGGTCATCTGCAGATGCCCATCGGCTTCAAGCTCCGATGTCGATTCGTGATAGACCACCTTATCCGCGCGGATCGTATAACTGCTGTAGTGGATGACCACATCGCCGCTCAGCGTCCATGTGTCTCCCGCGCGGCTCTGGCGGTCGGCATCCCAACGCACGGGGTCGCCGGTTTGCGGCGCGGGCTGCGGCCGCGCAACGGGCAGCAGTTCCTGCCCGGGATCGTCGGGCAGGGTTGCATCCAACTCTGCATGGGAGACGGGAGAAGCGCCCTCCGATGGAGGTAACGCATTGGTCAACACCTGCCCTCGAAGTTGCAAGTGACAGAGGACCAGCACCGTGATAAACACGAAATTGCGAGGATGCATCCCTGGACCAAAGCCAGCATAGCAAATGCGGCTCACGTTGATGGGACGCGGGCCACGGGATTGTGGCAGCAAACAGGCGCCGGGCAGAAGCAGCAAGCGCTGGGTATCTCGCGGAACTTTCCTGCTCCATTTTGAGGAGCGCATCCTTAGAGCTGGCTTATCGATCTGCGCTGCTGCCCCCGGCATCAAAGTCCGGGAGACGCGCCAGAAGGGAAAAACAGAAGATTGAGCACCTTGGTGAGCCAGACCGCCCCCACGCCGTCCTGGAAAGAGGAAGTGAACCGGCGGCTCGAAGAGCATAAAAATCGCAGGGGCATCGCTGCTGTTGACAACTCCGCGGCCATCCATCCATCCGGAACTGTCAGCGATCGCGCTGCGCAGGCCGCGGCCCGTGTTGCAGCTCGCTATGCCAAGGCACCCAGCTACAGCGAAATGCAGGCAACGGAGGCGCGCGCCGCGCTGCGCAAGGCCGAGGCTGCCACGCGCGCCGCGCTTGAGGCGCAGGCTGAAGCGCAGGCCAAACTTGCCGGACTTGAAGCCGTACAGGCCCTGCTCGAAGAAGTGGAAGAGCGGGAAGAAGAGAGCCGCCCGTTTGCCGGCGATCGGCCAATGGGGGCCGCCGTTACGCCGGCCGAGCCTGTTCAGGCGCGATGGAATGAGTCTCTGCCGGTGCAAACGTCGGCGCGGGATATCTGGAACATGCCCGGTCCCATCGTTACCGCAACTTCCGAGTCCCCCGTTGAGGTTATCGAGCCGGCGCAGCCCATTCACGCCAACCTGATCCAGTTTCCGCGCGAACTGGTGGCCACGCGTCGCATGCGCCCGAGGCTTTCCGGCGCGTCTGTGAGCCAGTCCGGCGAGCTCTTTGGGCAGCTCAGCATCTTCGAGGTCGATCCGGAGACTGTTTCGACCGAGCCCTTGGCATCAATCGCCGAAGCTGCTGCGCCGCCTTCATGGACGGGCCCCGAGTGGTCCAGTATTGAACTGGATGCACTGCAGGAAGACGAGTGGCAGCATGAGGATGAGCAGGCCGCCTGCGCGCCTGGTGTGCATCTGGCCCCGCTGGAACTGCGCTTGATTGGGACTGTCGTCGATCTTGCCCTGATCATCGCGTTTGTGTGCGCGGCGGTCTTCGGAATCGCAGGTCATCTCAGCCATCCGCCTGTGCTGCGTGTGGCGGAGGTCGCCGGTGTGGGAGCCCTGGTGCTTACCGGGCTGCTCTATCAGGCTTTCTTCTTGCTCGTGATGCACGCCACGCCGGGCATGATGTATGCGGGTCTTGCACTGTGTACGTTCGATGATGAACGTCCTACGCACGCCCAGATTCGCGACCGGCTGGGCGCGCTCTTCGTATCGCTGCTGCCGGTTGGGCTTGGCCTTGCCTGGGCAGTGTTTGACGAAGAACACCTGAGCTGGCACGATCGCCTTTCGCGTACCTATCTGCGCAGGTGCTAGCTCTGCGTTTTACCAGGTGAGTGCGCGCAGCGCGCTCACACCTGCGCCAATCAGCGCCGTCTCATCGTCCGGCGGCAGAATCTCCAGCGAATAGCTAAGCAGCGGGCTCAGCTTCACCATCGTTTCCAGATGCGCGCGCAGCGTGGGCAGGTCAAGAAAGTCCACATTGTGGCCGGTGAAGTAGAACCGCCCCGGTCCGGCCAGATGAATGAACGAGGCCGTAGCTGCGGCCAGCGCGCGATGCCACAGATCCACGAACTCCGCGCAGCGCGTATCGCCCTGCTTCGCCTGGGCAAACACCTCTTCTGGCTCCATGTCCAGAAAGCGTAGCCGCATGGCGCGGTAGCCCATGATGCCTTCGAGATGCCCGATGCCTCCGCAGCCGCAGTAGCGTTCCCTGGGGTCAAGTGTCACGGTAATGTGTCCGCCCTCCCACACACCTTCCACATAGGGCCAACGGCCGTAGCCAATGCCGTTGCCCAGCGTCCATACGCGGGTCAGGCGGTTGAGCTGTCCGCGCGTGGCCGCCACGCCTGCGGCAATCGCGTCGGCATCGTTGGCAATATAGACGCGGCCGGTTACGCCCCGGCTGGCAAGTTCACGCGTCAGCTCGTCGGCCAGGTGCATGCCCTTCAGTTGGCCGATGTTCGGCGCATCCTCAACAATGCCGTGGCGCACCACTCCGGGCACAGCAACGCCAATGGCATCCACAGGAGTGTTGTCATGCGCGGCCAGACCTGCCACCAGATCGGCTAGCTTCTCCACCAGTTCGCTACCGGGAACGGATATGAGCGCATCCAGTTCATTCCGGTCAGCAGGAAAACGAACCGGCTTGCAGGCGAGCTTGTTGTCTACCAGCTTGCCGGCCACAATGTGCGCCGTCATCACAACGCCGATCGCGCTACTCATCTCAGCTCCTTCATTCCGCCTGATAGCGGTGCAGGCGTCCCAGGCCGTTGAACGCCGCGACCTTGTAACACTCGGCAAGGGTCGGATAATTGAACACGGTCTCGACAAAGTAGTCGACCGTGCCGCCAAGGGTCATCACCGCCTGGCCGATGTGGACAAGCTCCGCCGCGCCTTCGCCGATGATATGCACGCCGAGCACCTTGCGCGTTTCGCGATGGAAGATCAGCTTCAGCCTTCCCGTCGTATCCCCGCGTATCTGGCCGCGCGCCACTTCCCGATAGTAGGCCATACCAACTTCGTAGGGCACGTCCTCATCGGTCAGTTGTTCTTCGGTCTTGCCGATAAAGCTGATCTCGGGAATGGTGTAGATGCCGTAGGGATAAAAGCTGGGGTTCGAGGTTGTGGCAAGATCGTTGAAGGCCCGTGCCGCTGCAATCCGGCCCTGCTCCATGGAGACGGAAGCCAGCGCCGGAAAGCCCACCACGTCTCCCACGGCAAAGATGTGCGGCACCTTGGTCTGAAAGTGCTCATCGACCGGAATCCTGCCGCGCTTATCCGCTTCGATGCCTGCCGCAGGCAGGTCCAACTCATCCACGGCGCCTTGCCTGCCGACAGCAAACAGCAGCGCGTCGCCGGAGATGCGCTTCTTGCTTTCGAGGTTGGCTACGACGGTGCCATCGGGCAGCTCTTCCACGCTCTCAACCTCTTCGCCCAGGCGCAGGGTCACGCGCGTATCGCGCAGATGATAGCTGAGAGTTTCGATGATCTCTGTATCCGCGAATTCCAGCAATTTGCCGCGCTTCTCAACCAGCGTTACGCGCACACCGAGAATGGCGAACATGCAGGCGTATTCGACGCCGATGACGCCGCCGCCAACCACGATCAATGTGCGAGGCAGCGCGGGCAGGTCCAGCACCTGGTCGCTGTTGATGATAGTGCGCCCATTGATGGGCACCTTGGGCGAGGAGGCCGGCCGTGTGCCGACAGCAAGGATGATGTTGCTGGCCTCAACCGTCGTGTCGCCTTGCGGGCCTTCCACCCGAAGCTGATGCGGGTCGACGAAATGCGCCACGCCATGCACCACGTCGATGCCGTTGCGCGAGAGCTGGGCTTCGGTCACGTCCACTTCAGTCTTGATCACCGCCTGCACCCGGAACGCCAGGTCGGCCATGGTGATCTTTTCCTTCACCCGGTAGTTCATGCCGTAGATCGAGCGGTAGTTGTAGCCGGAGAGGTGCATCACGGCCTCCCGCATCGTCTTGGACGGAATGGTTCCCGTATTGATGCATACGCCGCCCACCACAGAGCGCGCTTCCACCACAACTACGCGCTTCTTCATCTTGGAGGCAGCCACTGCGGCTCGCTGGCCCGAGGGACCGGAACCCACAACGGCCAGATCGTACTTGAGGGCGCTCATGCAAATGTCTCCAACGGGGTTGGTTGCGGATTGAGTTGCGGTCTGGTGAGCGGCAGGAAGGCAGGCATCTCCCTCAACCGGAGGCTACCATAGCGCGCCGGTGTCCTTACAGGTGGTCTTCATGAATTCGCGCGCATGCGCCATGCAACTAAGATGCCGGGAGCACTGAGCAAGGTAGCAGATTCCCAAAGAGAAACGGCCCCGTGACCAGGTGCGGTCGCCGGGGCCGGTAAAGAACGGCAAAAGCTCTGCTCAGGCGCGGGCAGGCTGTGCCGCAAACCGCACCGCGGGCCTGTTCCGTCCCGCCATATTTCCTCCATGGCGCGGAGCGTCATCGTCCAGGTTGAACTGGCGAATCATGCCATCCAGCTCGTTTGCCAGCGCAGCCAGGTTCTTGAGCGCCTCGACAGCCTCTTCCGCCCCCTGCGAGTTTTCCGTGGCGAGCTGCGAGATGTGCCCTGCGGACTCCGAAATCTCCCCGGAAGCGGCGGTCTGCTCGGTCGCAGCCGTGGCAATCAGTTGAATCTGGTGCTCCACCTGTTTCGAGGATTCAATGATGCCTTCGAGGCTCTTGCGGGCGCGTGCGGTCTCGCTCATGCCGGACTCAACCGCCGAGTGGCTCTCGTGCATCACCTCGAGTGTGGCGCGGGTCTCGTCCTGGATGCTGCGGATCGTGCCTGCAATCTCTTCGGTTGCGCCCTTAGTTCGTTCGGCCAAACGGCGCACCTCGCCGGCCACCACCGCAAAGCCGCGCCCATGCTCGCCAGCGCGTGCCGCTTCAATGGCCGCGTTCAGTGCCAGCAGGTTGGTTTGCTCGCTGATTTCCTGAATGACGCTGACCACTTTGCCGATCTCTTCGGAACGCTGCGCCAGCGAGGTCATCTTCTCGGAGACGGTTCCTGTTGCCTGTGCGATCTTTTCCATCGTGGAGGCGGCCGCCTGCATCACAGAGCCTCCCTGCTCGGCCATCTCTGCCGAGGCGCGGCTGGAGCCCGCGGCGGACTCCGCATTGTGGCTGATCTCGCCAATTGTTGCCGTCATCTCCTGTGCCGCTGCGGCAATCTGGTTGGTCTTGCTGGACTGCATATTGGCATTGCCTGCTGTCTGCACCGAGCGCGAGCTCATCTCGGCCGTCGCGGCAGAGAGGGTCTCCGCGCTCCGGGCCACGGCCTGCAGAACATTCTTGATGGACTCCACGCTCTGATTCAGCGCGGTTCCCAGTTGGCCGATCTCATCTGTTCCGGCGACTTCGATGGATGCGGTGAGATCTTTTGCTGCCAGCAGTTGCAGCGCCTGATTCGCGAGCGCGATGCGCGGCGCGATCAGCCGTGTGAGTACCGCGCCAATGAGAGCGCAAAAACAGACAATGATCGCACTCATGGCCACATTGACCCATGTGGCATGAGAGCTGTTGACCGTCATCGCGTGGCTCTCCGTAATGCCAGCTTTGGCGTTCAGCTCAAAATCAGCTTCGGATGCGTCAATGGCCTGGTTCACAAGCGTCAGAGTTGAGTCTGCTGCGATCAGGTCGAGAGCATCGCCTGCCTTGCCCGCGGTCATCAGTTCATGCACATGGTTGCTGATGGCCAGGTAGCGGTCAAACGTGGAAGAGAATTTCTCGTAGAGTTCCCGCTCTCCCGGATAGCTGATATATGGCTCATAGGCTTTGACGCTGGTTTCGTAGTCATTCAGCGCCTTTTGGCGCTGCGCCATGTGCTCGTCCGTGCATTGCTGCGTCTGGCACAGCAGCGTGGCCAGATCCCACCGCCGCACGCGATCAATGGCAAGTTGGGCCTTGCTGAGATAGACGACCGAGGGAAAGGTGTTTTCGCTGATGTCGGCGCTGCGCGAACTGACGCTCCGGAGCGTAATGAAGGTATACAGCCCAAGCGCGATGCAGAGGAGGCAGACGAGGCCAAAAGCATACGCAAACTTGCGCGCGATGGGGAGATTACGGAGTGCGGACATATTGCTCTTTCCTTTCTCGATGCACGAGCCTGCAGGCAGTGCGATGATGCCGGGCTGTTTACGTCGCAAGGGGAACGACTGGCACGCTCCAGACATCCCCGTCATCGGCTGATCGTGAAAAATCTTGAACGCACTCAAAGCCGCGGTTAGTTCTCCTTGTCAATCTTGGGATAAATCGATATAGTTGGCCCGCTTGATGGTTTGTATCTTTTGAAGGAGCTGGCCTCGATGCCCATGAAACCTGCCCGGATACAACTTTGGTTGGCTCTGATTGCCCTGTTGGTTTGCCCTGGCTTGCCCGCGGATGCTGCCTTTGCACAGGGAATGAAGCCGACGCCGGAACAGATCGCGATTCAGGAGGCGTCTCAGAAAGAGCACCAGCGCGAGATGGATGTGCTGGGCATCAAGACTCTGCGGCCCGGTGCGGACGGCGATCCGAAATCGCCCCGCGCGGCTAACTACGACGAGGCCAAGGCTGACCAGTATCCGGTACTGCCGGACCCGCTCAAGATGAACAATGGCAAGCCGGTGACGGCCGCGAAGCAGTGGTGGGAGAAGCGGCGGCCGGAGATTGTGGAACTTTTCGACGAGGACATCTATGGGCGCACGCCGAAGCACATTCCTGCGGTGAAGTGGGAGGTGGTGAGCGTTAAGCATGAAAAAAACGGCGACGTGCCTGTAGTGACTAAGGAACTGATCGGGCACGTGGACAACCCGGCTGATCCGGCGATCAAGGTGGACATCGAGCTGACGCTCTCGACCCCGGAGAATGCCAGGGGGCCAGTGCCGGTCATCATGGGACTCGGCTTCGATAAGGCCTTTCTGGCCATGCTGATGAAGCGGTTCCCGCAGTTTGCTCCCAAGCCGGGGGATGGGCCGACATGGCAGCAGCAGGTGCTGGCCAGGGGCTGGGGATATGCCGAATATGTGCCCACAAGCGTACAGCCGGATAACGGTGCGGGGCTATTTCAGGGCATCATCGGACTGGTGAACAGGGGCCAGCCGCGCTCGATGGATGACTGGGGTGTGCTGAAGGCCTGGGCGTGGGGAGCGAGCCGCTGTTTGGACTACTTCGAGACCGATAAAGATGTTGATGCCAGACAGGTTGGGATTGAAGGCCACTCGCGCTACGGCAAAGCCTCGCTGGTGGCCATGGCCTACGATCCCCGGTTTGCCATTGGCTACATCAGCTCGTCGGGGGAGGCGGGCGCCAAGCTCTATCGGCACATCTATGGCGAGCAGGTGGGCAACATCGCTGGGGACGAGTTCTACTGGATGGCCGGTAACTTCATGAAATACGACAGCATCCTGACCGTGGCCGATCTGCCGATCGATAACCACGAACTGATCGCACTGGTGGCCCCGCGTCCGGTGTTCATCAGCGGCGGCTCAACCACAGCGGGAGATGGCTGGGTGGATGCGAAGGGAATGTTCCTGGCGGCCGCGGGAGCGGGGCCGGTGTATAAGCTATTAGGCAAAAAAGACATGGGCACGACAACCTTTCCACCCATGGAGACTGCGCTGATCTCGGGCGATATCGCTTTCCGGCAACACAGTGCCGGTCACACACCGGGTCCGAACTGGCCGACATTCCTCGAGTTTGCCAGCCGGTATCTGAAGGTCCGTCAGTAGGGATTTTCGGGCAGATCTGAGCGCAGCACACTCAGCATGGCGTGATGCGTGGACTCCACTTTTGTTTGCAGGGCCGAATGGGTTTCAATGCCCCATTCGGCCCCTTATTTTTGCAGCGCTACCGGTGCAGAATGCGGCAGTCCGCGCGCTCAGGATGTGGCGGGCATAAGGCCCCGGCTGCGCAGGACAGTGAAGATGTCCTCCGGGGTAAGGTAGGCGACAATCTTTGGCGAGTCGCCAGCGATGTCGATGAGATGCAGAGCACCGACTTCAAACGACTGCGCAGGGAAGTCCATCCGCCAGCGGGTGCGGGTCAGGGTATAGCGGGTATCGAGAGGGGTCTCGTCGAGGGTGGCAAGGGTGGCACCACGAGAGCCGAGGCTCTCGAAGAGCTGTTTGCGTTTGGGCAGGGCGAGAGCGAAGTCGGCCGAGCGGACGGCTTGTGCACCGTTGGGTCCGGCAACAAGAAAGGTATCCGCGAAGCAGGCCACGGTTGCAGCAATATCGTTGTTGTTGGTGTACTGCATGTAGGCCGAAAAGAATTCTTTGAGGGACATGGTTTCCTCCATAGGGGCGTGCAGAGTGTGAGGTTCCGTGCCGGTAGGCACTTTAGTATTGTATCAAAATTTGAGATAAAAGTCAAGCAAAATCAGCAGTTTAGGGCAGATGGCATGGAGCGGGAAGGCATTTTGAGAGCGCTGCAGGCAGGGCGGGATGCGCTGGGCCGGGCACTGGATGGCGTGGATGCGGAAATCGAGCACCGGCGGCCGGCCAATGGAGGCTGGACGATTGCCGAGTGCGTGGAGCATGTGGCCGTTTCGGAGCGGTATCTGCTGGGGCGGCTGCGGGCGGCGCAGCCGGCGGAGCGGAGCCTGGAGAACCGCGTGCGCGAGGCGCAGATTCAGGCTCGGGGTGCGGATCGGACGCGACCAGTAGAGTGCCCGGCGGATTGGCAGCCACGGGGACGGTTTGCAAGCGCACTGGAGGCGCTGGCGGATTTCGATGCGGCGAGGGCGGAGACAGTGGCGTTCGTGGAGAGCTTCGATGGCGATCCGCGAAGCTGGATGACGGATCATCCGGTGATTCCGGGGCCGGTGAACGTGGTGGAACTGCTGCTGACGATGGCGGTTCATCCGGCGCGGCATGCGCAGCAGATCGAGGAACTGCACTGCGGGCAGGGCTCCGGGGCGATCAAGTCCGGAGAGGGCAGATAGCCCGCGCATCTGCCGCGGTTGTGCTATGGGAAGGCACAAAAGTTTTCGGGAAGATGCGCCGCGCGCCGATGGTGATGTAGCAAGTTGAAATATCAGTGTGTATGATGCGCTGAATACTTAGATTATCTGCAGCAAGACTAGGGCGTCTCTGGGACTGCACGACTGGGAGTATGAAGTGCGTTCTCGTAAAGGTATAGCTGTCGCCGCGATTGTTGGTTTTGTGGCATTCCTGATGCCAATTGCGATCTCCCTGCGCCTGGCGTGGAAGCAAGGAATTGAGGATCAGAAGCGGGAAGGGATGCGCTATGCCAGCGAAGTGCTGCGGCGGTGCAATGAGACGAGCTTCCAGTTTGAACGCGCGATCCGTCTGCTGAACAACGACCACTTTGCCCACTGCTCACCGCAGGAGATCGACCTGATGCGGCAGATCGATGTGGGGTCGAGCTATATCCAGATGGTGGGCCGCATCTCCGGCAACACGCTGGAGTGCACGTCGCTGGGCACCACGAAGCCCATGGACATGGGCAAGCCGACGCTGATGACCGTAACCGGCACGGCTGAGCGAATCAACGTGAGTCTCGGGCCGAATCAACTGGACCGGCTGGATCTGGTGGACCAGCACGGAGTGGCTGTCCTGGTAGATAGCAGCCTTGTGGTGGACATACCGAAGGAAGGCGACGATGTGGAACTGGCGGTGTTTGTCCCGTCGACGCCGAACCGGGAACGGCTGGGCGCAGTGGGCTCGAACTTCAGACCGAAGTGGTTTGAGCCTGCAGCGAAGGGAGCAGTGACAAGCTACATCGACGGCGACTCCGTGGTATCGCAGGCGCGCTCCGGGCCGTATGACTATGCGGCGATTTCGGTGATTCCCTCGCGTTATGCCTATCACTATGTGCGGCAGTTTGCGCTGATCTTCATTCCTGTGGGGCTCTCGTGCGGGCTTTTGCTTGGCTGGGCGGTGTTGTATATCTCACGGGCGCGGTCGTCGATTCCTGCGCTGGTGCGGGCGGCGGCGCGGAACCAGGAGTTCAGCGTGGAATACCAGCCGATTGTGGAGATGGCAACCCGGCGCTTAGTGGGCGCCGAAGCTCTGGTGCGCTGGAAGCGCGGCGGCACATGGATCAGCCCCGCCAACTTCATTCCGCTGGCTGAAGAGAGCGGTGTGATCACGCAGATCACGGACAGCGTAATCCGGATGGTGGCGCGCGATCTGCCGAAACTGCTGGAGGCGGATACTGGATTCCGGGTAAGCATCAATCTTTCTCCGGCAGACCTGGCGGCATCCGCAACCGAGGAGAAGCTGAAGGAGCTGCTGCGCAGGAGCGGCGCGGAGCCGCGCAACCTGGTGGTGGAGGCCACGGAGAGCGGTTTTTTGCAGGGTAGCGATACGCGCGCGGTGATTGCCGGCATTCGCAGGCAGGGCATTCACGTGGCGATTGACGATTTTGGAACGGGCTACTCGAGCCTGGCATGCCTGCAGACGCTGGAGATCGATGTGATGAAGATCGACAAAGCGTTTGTGGAGACGATTGGGACTGACGGGCCGACCAGCCAGGTGGTGCAGCACATCATCGAGATTGGCCACTCGATGAACATGATGATGGCGGCCGAGGGAGTGGAGACCGAGGCGCAGGCAGGATATCTCCACAGTCGCGGCGTGCAGTTCGGGCAGGGATGGCTGTTTGGCAGGCCGATGAGCGTGGATGCACTGCGCCGCAAGCTCGACGAGCAGAATGCCGATGCAATGGCCGCACAACTGACAGCCTGAGGCCTGCAGACCAGACCTGCCTATTCAGGCGGCAAACCACCGAGATAAAACATGCTGAGCGATTGCGCGCGGGCGAGGAAGGCCGCGAGCTCGGGCGAGGGGAAGCGCCGCGAGTAGGGCCTGGCCCAGTAGGCGTCCTCGGCGGTAGGGCTGGATGGCACCTCCTGCGCGATGCCGGTGCGCTGCGCGAAGAGCGAGGGGTCCGTGTAGCCGTGGACGCAGATGCGTGCGAGGCGGGCGATGGCGTGGCCGTGCTCGGCATAGAGGTCGATGCCGTTGGCCTCACCGAACTCGGCGATGAAGACGAGCGGGGTGAGCGCGTAGAGATGATAGTGGAGGGCGCGGCGGCCGCGGGCCATCTCGAGAGGCAGCGTGCCATCGGACTGAATCTGCACAATGCCCTCGCGGTAGGCGGCGATGGCCCAGTCGAGGAGATCGCGGCGGTTGGCAGCGGCGGCGATGGCGGCCATCTCCGCACCGGCCCAGTAGAGGTGGTTGTTGCGCTGGCGGTTGTGTTTGCCTTCTTCGTCGAACCAGGCGCGCGAGGCATTGGCCAGCGTGGAGAGCCAGGCGGGGATTGCTTTCTTTTCGGCCCGCGTGGTGAGGCCTGAGTCGCGGACCTTGAGCCAGGCAACGGCCATGGCCCCGGCGAGCCAGCCCTGTACGTAGTAGGCCTGTTGCGACGACATATGGCCGGTGAGGGTGCGGTTGCGGGCCATTTGCGCGAGCATATTCAAGGCGCAGATGGCGGCCGCGCGGGAGCCGGTGGTGCGGAAGGTGTCGGCTTCGTCGACGATGGCTTGGGCAGCATGCTTTATCGGGCCGCTGGACTCGATGTAGGCCTTCTGCCGGACGGGATCGATGATGGAGTGGGTGGGATCGTCGAGACGGTAGAAGCCGTCGGTGGTCAGGCCGGGCGGCAGATCGGGGAGCTGCGGGCAGGCAGCAGGTGCGTCGGTGAGGGGAATGGGATGGCCGTCCCAGGGAGAGCGGACGCGTGCGGCACGGGCGGGAAGAACGAAGGCGAGAAGCGGAATGGCGAGCAGGAAAAGTGGCAAAGCATGGCCGCGCGGCATAGAGACTCCCGAAGTGTATGAGAGGGAGGATCGGAGATGCCGGCGGGGATGTCAAACCGTATCTCGGAGAATGATTCCGGTGAGCGGGACCGGCAATTGCCGGAGGGTGCCGCGCGTTGCATTGACTGTGAGGAGGGCTGGACGTAGGCTCGAATTATGGAATTCAAGGTGGGCGAGCTCGAGAAGGAGCCGCTTGAATTTGATGTGGAGCTGCCGGCCGGAGCGGTGGATTTTGGCGAGGCGGCCAAGCAGGCCGGAGCGCTGAAGGCGTCGGGCCGGGCAGAGGTGATCCACGAGCACCGGGGCCCCAAGGAGATTGTGGCCGATATCCGGCTGCGAGGCCGGTATGCGGGGCGGTTCGAGGTGCCCTGCGCACGGTGCGTGGACCCAGTGGAAGTGCCTCTTGAGGGGGAGTTTGACCTGATTTTCCGGCCGGTAGGTGTGGATGGGGAATCGGCCGAGCGGGCCATCTCTGCGCAGGAGACGGAAATCGGGTATTATCAAGAAGACAGTCTTTTGCTTGAAGATGTGCTGCGCGAGCAGGTGCTTTTGTCTCTGCCGGCCAGAACGCTGTGCAAGCCTGACTGCAAAGGACTTTGCCCGCGCTGCGGCAAGAATCGCAACCTGGAGGCATGCTCCTGCGAGGAGGGTCCGGCGGACCCGCGCTGGGAGGCTCTGTCGGGTTTGCGCGGCCGGATGAAGTCCTAAGACAAGAGATCAGGGTGTCCTGACCGCGCCGGAAGGCAGTGCGGGCCTTGCATGGCCTGAAGCCGGAGTGGAAGCGGGCGGAACACGAAAGGAATTGCACCAATGCCGAATCCGAAAAGGCGCCACTCGACGCGCCGTACAGCCAACCGCCGCGCCCACGACTTTTTGACCGCTACGGGCGTGAGCGAGTGCCCCAACTGCCACGAGAAGAAGCTGCCCCACCGCGCCTGCCCCAAGTGCGGCGAGTACAAGGGCCGGGCAGTTCTCGAGACCAAGGATGCGGCCAAGTAGTAACGCCGCGGCGGTATCGCAACCGCCGCGCATACTGTAGTCTGAGCACGCCATGCTCATTGACATCGCGCTTGACGCCGTAGGTTCCGACAAAGCTCCCGAACCGGAGATCCGGGGGGCCATCCTTGCCTGCCGGGAACTTCCTGTGCGCGTCCACCTGGTGGGCCCGGAGCCGGAGTTGCGCGACCTGCTGGACGAGCACCTGGAAAACGAAGACCTGCCGATCGTCATCCATCACGCTTCAGAGCGGATTGGGATGGACGAGAAGGCGGCGCATGCAGTGCGCACCAAGAAAGACAGCTCCATGCGTGTGGGGCTGAAGCTGGTCCGCGAGCACAAGACATCGGGCTTTGTGACGGCGGGCAATACCGGAGCAGCCATGGCCACGGCCAAGATGGTGCTGGGCGCGCTGCCGGGTGTGGACCGGCCTGCTTTGGCCACGCCGATGCCGACCTCCAAAGGCAATCCATGCGTGCTGCTGGACGTGGGCGCGAATGTGGATTGCAAGGCGCACAACCTCGAACAATTCGCGGTGATGGGCGAGATGTACGCCCGCAGCGTGCTCAAGATTCGCCAGCCACGGGTCGGGCTGCTCTCGATTGGCGAAGAAGAGACCAAGGGCAACGAGCTCACGCGCGAGGCTTTTCCGCTGTTGAAGGCGCTGCCGATCAACTTTATCGGCAACGTGGAAGGGCGAGACATCTTCAACGGCCACGCGGACGTGATTGTCTGCGACGGTTTTGTGGGCAATGTGGCGCTCAAGACCAGCGAAGGCATCGGGCGGTTTGTGCGCGACGTGCTGCGCGAATCTCTGACACAGACGGTGACGGCGCAGGTGGGCGCGCTGCTCTCGCGGCGGGCGTTCAACGATTTCCGCCGCAGGCTGGACTACACCGAGTACGGCGGCGCGCCGCTGCTGGGCGTGCGCGGCGTGTGCATCATCGGCCACGGCTCCTCGAACGACAATGCCATCTTCAACGGCATCCGCGTGGCCTATGAGTTTGCGCGCGCGGGAACGAACGAGAAGATCGAGCGCGAGTTTGCCAGCCGGCCCACGCGGAAGTCGGACGATGCCGGTGCGGCGGACGCGACGATTCAGTAAGCCCTAGCCATGCACGCAGAGTTTCCAGAGACAAATCTGAAGAGCATGAAGGACTGGGCGGACCGCGTTGCCTGTCCGGTCTGCTTTGGCAATCTGTACATCGACGCAGAGCGGGCGGTGTGCGCGGAGTGCGGACGCGCGTATCCGGTCGTGGATGGAATCGCGGTGCTGATTGGGGAGCGGGCGGAGCCTTCCTCCGCCTGATGCGCTATCGGCGCTGGTAGAAGGGCCAGACAATGGCCGCGGCGCAGGCCATGGCGAGCAGTGCACCGAAGGCGACCAGCGCATAGAGCACAATGAGATTCGGGCCCGAGGAATTCTCCCCGGTCTCCGGATCGGGCGCGTCTTTGCGTTCGGGGCTACTCATACTTGAGGGCATCCACGGGGTCCATTTGCGCGGCACGAGTGGCTGGGACTGTGCCGAAGACTACGCCGACGAAGGTGGCGGCGGCTAGCGCGATGAGTACCGAGAGCCAACTGAAAGGGAGCGCATAGCTGGTGAAGAGACGGATAGAGAGCGGTACGGTGAGCCCAAGGATGACGCCGACAAGGCCTCCGGCGAGGGAGATGATGACGGCTTCCGACAGGAACTGGAGCTTGATCTCGCGGTAGGTGGCGCCGAGAGCCTTGCGGATGCCAATTTCGCGGATGCGTGAGCGCACCGTAGCCAGCATGATGTTCATGATACCCACGCCGCCCACGGCCAAAGTAACCGCGGCGACGAGCACGAGGATGGCCGTGAGCGCATTGGCGATGGTGGCCGCGGTGGTAAGCAGCTCGGTGAGGTTCTGCGCCTTATAGACCGAGTTGGGCTTGTGGCGCGAGCTGATGACGCGGACGATCTCGCGAGTGGCGTCCGGCACCTCATTCATGCTGCGGATGGAGAAGTAGAGGGTCTTCACGGCGTTGGTGCCGGTGAAGTAGCGCGCGACGGAGTAGGGAATGAGGATAGTGTTGTCCGTGATCTCCGACTGGCCGAAGGTATCGACGCTCTCCTTGAACGTGCCGATGATGGTGAAGGGGATGCCCTGGATGGTAAAGTCGTGGCCGATGGCGGCGTCCGCGCTGCCGAACATTTGCCGCGCGAAGGGCACGGTGACCACGGCGCACTTGATGTGTGTGCTTTCGTCCTGGTCATCGAAGAAGCGGCCGGCAAGCACGACCAGGTTGCGCACATTGCGATATTCGGGGCTGACGCCGAGGATGAGCGTGTCCTTGACGACGCCCTCGCCGAAGCTGATGCGGTCGTGGGTTTCGAGGATGGGCGAGGAGTACTGGACGCTGGGCACCTGCGCGAGCACGGCCTTCTCATCGTCGCGGGTCAGGTAGTCATTGTAGAGCAGGCGATCCGCGCCGGTGGCGCCGCCGCCGGCGTATTCGACTTCGACCTCGTTGGTGCCGATCTTCTGGATGAGATCTAGGATGTACTGCTTACCGGTGAGGCCGATGGTGACGACGAGGATCACCGAGGCCGTGCCGATCACCATGCCCAGCGCGGTCAGCGCGAAGCGGAGCTTGTTGGAGCGGAAACTGTCGAAGGCCAGCTTGAGGATCTCGCTGAGCATCATGGTGCGGCGAGCGCTCAAGAGCGTCTGCTGAAAGGATTGTTGGCGGGCCTGGTCGACAGCGTTCATGGGGTCAATGTTTGAGATGCGCGCGGACACGGGGATGATTCCGGGCACGCGCACTAACTTTTCTATTATCAGGGATGAGACAGAGAGAAGAAATGAGATAGTTTGTGTGCGTGTGACGCGCGACCGAAGTCATTTTCCCGCGCCGAAGCGCCAGGAGACCGAGGCTCCGGCCCAGGACACCATGCGGATGCCGACCGCGCGCTCCACGGAGCCGCAATCGAAGTCATTGGCGATGCCGTCCACGCCCGGAGCGCATGCGGGAGGCGGATTGCCCACCTGCCAGCCGAGAGCGAAGGTCTCGGTGGTCTGGCCGGTGTAGCCGCGGGCGATCATACCCTCCACGCCGAGCTGGAGACGGCCATTGAGCAGCGGACGCACCAGGGCAAGGCGCGTCTCGCCCACGGGAATGGCCTCGTATTGCAGGGGATGATCGGGGTTGCCCACGTCGAGAAACTTGTGGCCCACGTATTCGTACTCGGCGCGGCCCTGCAGGCCAAAAGGCAGTTTGTCGAGCGTGGTCAGGACATCGAGGATGGTGCGCGGAGCCTCGGCCGCGGGCAGGCCTGTGTCGTCGTCGCGGGCATCGGCCTTGGACACGACGAACTGTGCCATGCCGAAGCTGAACGAACGGCGCACGCTGGCGGTGAGGAATTTGAGCGTACCAGGACCCTCGTCGTCCGCCAGCCCGTTGTCGGGATCGATCTTGGCCAGCGTCGCGGTCGTCGTGGTCCGGCCCAGCGTGAGGCGCATATCGGAGCCTCGGATTTCTTTCTCAAGGACCAACTGGGCGGAGTGTGAGCGCTCAAAGGGCGAGGCCTGTGCGGCCGCGCCGGGCGTCGAGCCCTCGGCGGTGCTGATGCGCGGGTCCTGCGTGAAGAAGGCCTGGCCAATGCTCAGGGATGCCGAAGGCAGCCAGCGCTCGGGTCCGGCGCCGGGAGTCCAGGTAAGCGTGGCCTTAGGGTTTTCAAAGCCGCGCCATGCGTCGTAGGACTGCTCCGGTTTCAGCATGTCAGTGTTGTTCATCTCCGCTTGTTCATGGCGCAGGCCGCCATAGAGATGCAGGTGCGCGCCAAGGTCTGTGTGGGCGGCCACGAATGGCGCGACTTCACGGATGGCGATGTTATTTGCGAGCACCTTGACGAAGAGACCGAAGACGTGGGGATCGCCGGAGAGATAGTGATCGAGGTTATCGCGGTGAATGTCATCCTCGTTGTAGTCGAGGCCGGCCATGGCCTCGAACCACGAAGCGAACGTGTGCGCCTCGCGGAGTTCTGTGCCCTCGACGGTGCGGAACTCGCTCTGGCGGATGAGGCCCTCGCCGAAGTTGGAGAACAGGGCGAGATTGTAGGTGCGGAAGAAGGCAGACGAGGAGATGGCATCGCGGGAGCCGGGCTTCCAGATGTCATTGGCGGCAAGGATGCAGGTATGGGTCTGGTCCTGCTGGCGGGGATCGATGGTGTCGTTGAGCGCGACGGCATAGCCAATGGGGACGAGGTTGCCCTCGTGGGAGCGGCCATAATAGCCGATGCCGAGCAGTGTGATCTGGTGGCGGCCGGGATCGAGGACGCGCATAGCATTCCACTTGAACTGCTGGCGGTGTTCGAGCGTGCGCATGAGGCCGTTGCCATAGTTGGCTTCAAGCGCGAGCCAGGCCTTCTTTGCGGTGTCGGCCGGGGCAAGGCTGCCGGCTAGATCGATGTCGCGGTAGTCGCCGGTGAGGGTGAGGAAACGCTGCAGGCTGGGGCGGAGCCTATAAAAGGCCGCGAGGTTGAGGGCGTGGTTGCCTTCAAGGACATTGAAGGCGCCGCCGTCGGTTTCCACGCTGCCCAGCGCGGCGGAGATGTAGATGTTGGGGTCGGCGTAGCCGTTGCCGTGCGCGTTGGCGGAGAGGTTGTTGGAGGCGAGATAATCTCCGACGGCGATGTACTGCGCAATCGGTTCGCCGTGATCGCCTGCGACGCCGGGCACGAAGTACTGCGGGGCCTTGATGCCGCCCGAGGCCGTTTCAATGGGCAGGCCGGGGAGGGAAACCGGCGCGCCGGGACGGCCGGGATTGGCGTCGAGCAGTTCCTCGCGCACCAGAATCTTTTGCGCGGGATCGGGAGAGTCGAGAGAGATTTCGCCCACGTCCGCGGAGACGATGACTTCTTGTGCGGCCGGGGCCAGACGCTCGAAGCGCAGCGTCAGATTTGCGGAAGCCGCATTGAGATCGAGCCTGCGCGTCAGCTCCGCAAACCCCACCGCTGTGATGTGAACCGTACAGGAGCCCCATGCCGGGATTGCCAGAACGAATGTGCCGCTGTCGTTGGTTTTTGCTGTGACGCGGACGCCGGAGGGCGAGTCGATCTCGACCTGCGCGCCTGCCACCGGGAGCCCAGAAGGATCGAGCACTGTGCCGAAAACCGTCGCACGATTCGCCTGCGCCATGGCCGGGAACCCAAGCAGGGCGATCCAGAGAGCAAATAGCACGTATTTAGAATTAGTGTTACCCGTGATCATAAGAACTCCCTGCTTAGGGTCGACGATCTACAGCATGTTCGGAGGACTCAGGAGAGAATGGCCGGGCAGTCGGCCGAACAGCAGCGGCACAACAGACGGCGCGGGCGCTCCCGGATTCAAGGACCCATCATTGATAACACGTTTTTCAGAATGGTAGTATGACGGAAGCTTGTTACCGCGCGGAAGAGTCTCATTTTGCGGTACTGCTGGAGCATGGGATGCGCGGGCTGTTGCATGACGCCCCCGGCAATGTCCGGGCGAGGGTACTTGGCATCTACGGCATTCTGTTCGCGTTCAATGCCGGTGCGTGGCTCTGGGCTGCTGCTGCGTTTCATCATTATCCCGTTCTGCTGGGTACGGCCTTTCTCGCGTACAGTTTCGGGCTGCGGCATGCCGTGGATGCGGATCACATTGCCGCTATCGACAACGTGACACGCAAGCTGATGCAGGAGGGCAAGCGCCCTGTCGCGGTCGGGTTCATGTTCTCGCTCGGCCACTCCACGATCGTGGTCGTGGGCTCTCTGCTGATTGCCTCGACGACGCTGGTGCTTCAGCATCGGCTGGACAGCTTCCGCAGCATCGGCGGAGCGATCGGCACGACGGTCTCCACGGTATTCCTGTTTGGCATCGCGGTTATCAATCTGACCGTTCTGCGCTCGGTGTACCGGGTCTTTGTCCGCGTCCGCAATGGTGCGCCGTATGTGGAGGAAGACCTGAATGTGCTTCTGGCAGGGCGGGGGTTTCTGGCGCGGCTCCTACGTCCTGTCTTTGCGATGATCGAGCGCAGTTGGCACATGTATCCGCTCGGCCTGCTCTTCGGGCTGGGCTTCGACACCGCCACGGAGATCGGGTTACTCGGCATCTCGGCGGCGGAGGTTTCCAAAGGACTCTCGCTCTGGTCAATCCTGGTGTTCCCAGTGCTATTCGCGGCGGGCATGTCGCTCATCGACACCACCGATAACATCCTGATGCTGGGGGCCTATGGATGGGCGTTTGTGAAGCCGGTGCGGAAGCTCTACTACAACATGACGATCACGTTCGTGTCCGTCGTGGTGGCGCTGGTTGTGGGAGGGGTCGAGGGGCTGGGACTGATTGCCGATCAGCTGCATCTCAGCGGATCGATGTGGGGAGCAGTGCGGGAGCTTAACCAGAACTTCGGCATGTTCGGTTATTTCATTATCGGGTTCTTTGTCCTGAGCTGGATTGTGTCGATTGCGTTCTACAGATGGCAGAGGCTGGACGAGCTCGAGGCGGACGCTATTTCGCCGTCTTGAGCGCTGCGCCGGAGTTGGTCAACACCAGTTTGCCGAGCTCCACGCCACGCGTGGCCAGAATGCGGTCGGCCATCTCCTGAATGTCCTTGCTTTTGCCTTTCATGATCACAACTTCCAGACAGTAGTGGTGATCGAGATGAACATGGGTTGCCGCGAGCACCATGGTTCCGGCATGATGCTGCATCTCGGTCAGCTTCTGCGAGAGATTCGGCACATGGTGATCGTAGACCAGTGTCAGCGTGCCGACGACCGGCTTGTTCGAGTCGATCACTTCGGACAGCAGGGCATCCCGGATGAGATCCCTGAGCGCCTCGGAGCGGTTCTTGTATCCCCGCCGCGCAATCAGCTTGTCAAAGCCGGACAGCAGGTCCTGCTCGAGCGATATGCCTGTTCTGCTTAATTCCGCCATCGCGTTTTGCCTCAGTCCGATTTTAAGGGCTTGCTGGTCCGCAGATGTTTCCAAAGTCTCCGCAAAAGAAGAAGGGCAGGCGAAACAATTCAAGCGCTGCGGCGCGTCGTAAAAAGGGGAAAAGCGGAGGCCGCATGCCTGTTGTGATGCTTTCAGGGCCCGTGGGCGCGGGAAAGACTACGGTAGCACGGGAGCTGGTGGTGATTTCGCCCGCGCCGCTGTGCTATCTCGAAGGGGATACGTTCTGGCCGTTGTTTGTGAAGCCGGATGGCGCGCCGCGCCGGGAACGGTTCCGGCTAATGATGCGCTCGATGACGGCCGCGGCGGTGCCGCTTGCGCGCGGGGGCTACGAGGTGCTGCTCGACTTCTCATTCCCGGTCGATTTTCTGGACACGGCGCGCAGGATTCTGAAGGAGATTCCGCTGAATTTCGTGATGCTGCGCCCGAGTCTGCAGGTGTGCGAGCAGCGGGCCGCGGCACGGCCGGAAGGAACGATCGCCGACTACAGCACATACAGGGATTTCTATGCGATGTTTGTGGGCATGCCGAAGCAGGAGATCTGTGATGATGAAGCCGATGCGCCAGCACTGGCGCGGCGTATTCGCGAGGGATTGAATCAGGGATCGTTTCGAATCGGCTGAGGAGAATTCCAGCGAGGAGAACGCAAAAACGCCGCCGGCGAAGATGCCGGCGGCGTTTCTGTGTCTGAATCGGCGCTACTGCTTGTCGTACTTTTCGAGCCAGGCCAGCTCGTCGCGGAGCTTGATGTAGCCGTGCCAGGGATTCTTTTCGAGGCTGTGGCCCTCGCCGGGGAAGACGAGGAAGGTGTGGGGGATGCCGAGGGACTGGAGTGCGCGCTCCATGGCGACGCCTTCGAGGTAAGCGACGCGGATGTCGGAGCCGCCCTGCGCGAGATGCGTAGGCGTCTTGACCTTGTCGAAGCGGAAGAGAGCAGCCTCGGACTCGTACATGGCGGGGTTCTCCCAGGGGCGGCCGCCCAGGTACCAGGCATCGTCGAAGGTGCAGTCGTCGTTGCCCCAGTTGGCCGCGTGCTCCACCGCCCCCGCGCCGGTGAGCGCGGAGCGGAAGCGGGTGGTCTGGGTGATGAGCCAGTTGGTCATATAGCCGCCGTAGCTGTAGCCGCCGATGGCCAGGTGATCGGGGTCGGCGTGGCCGTCCCTGACGAGGGCATCGACGCCGGCGAGGATGTCGCGGCCGGGAGCGGAGACCAGATGGGGCGCGATGGCCAGCATGAAGTCATCGCCGTAGCCGGTGGAGCCCCGGTAGTTGGGGCGGAAGACGAGCCAGCCCCGATCGGCGGCGAAGGTAGCCCAGTCGTACCAGTCGGCGCCGAAGCGGTTGCCGTCGGCGTCCGCCGGGCCGCCGTGGATGAGGGTGAGCATGCGGAGATGCTTCGCGCCTTTCTTGCCGGGCGGGTAGATGAGCTCGCCCTCGACGGTGCGGCCGTCGTCGGACTTCCAGGTGTAGGGTTCGTACTCGGGCTGGGCGCGCTGGGCAAAGATGGGGTTGAAGGCGGTGAGTGCCTTGAGCTGATCCGGGTGCAGCGGGTCGACGGCGAGGTAGACCTGCGTGGGGTCGTTGACCGTGGAGTGGCGCACGAGGATGGCGCCTGCATGCAGCGAGGATTCCAGGCCGGCGTAGGTTCCGGCGCGACCGGGGAGTTTGGTGGCGCTGTCACCGGTGACGAGGTAGACCTGGGTTTCCGTGCCGGTGAGGCCGAGGGCAAGGATGCGGCCATCGGGCAGGACATTGAACTGGTCAAAGGAGCCGGTGAAGCTGGAACCGAGGCGGATGGGTTTGGCATCGGGCGCGACCGGCTCAAGGCGATAGATGCGGCCCTGCACGTCGCGGTAGGGGCCCTCCAGCGAGCCGGCGGCGGCAGGAACGGCAAAGTAGAGCGCATGGCCGTCGGGCGACCAGTGGAGCTGGGCCTCGAGTGCCTGGTTATGCGTGATCTGCGTGAGCGCGCCGCCGGCAGAGGGAAGAGTGAAGATCTCGAAGTCGGCGGGATTTTCCGTGCGGTAATGGATGGGGCCGGTGAGGAGCGCGAGGGTGCTGCCATCGGGCGAGGGAACAAGCTCCTGAATGGCGAGGGCGGAGGTGGCGAGGGTCACTGCGCCGGGCGGCAATGTGGAGGCGTCCGGTTTGCCCTTGGCCGCTTTAACGGCGGAGGCGGAGTCGGGCAGCGGCGTAGCGACGGCGCGGGCAAGGGCGGGCGCGAGGGCGAGCTTGAGAATCACATCGCCGCGGTCCTGTTCGCGCCAGCGGATCACGTCGTGCCACTCGGTCTCGTGGGCCTCTTTTTCTTCGGGCGTGAGAGGCTGGGTCGCGGTGAAGTAGAGGGCGGTGCTGTCCGGCGCCCAGGCAAAGGCATGAACGTCGAGATTTTCCGTGTAGAGCGGGAGAGCCTCGCCGCCGGTGGCGAGGATGATCCAGATGCGGCGGGCTTTGTCCCCGTCATTGGCGGGGTCGCCATCGGGATTGGCGTCTTGGCCGGGCAGCGCACGGTCGCTGGCGAAGGCGATCCATTTGCCGTCGGGGCTCCACTGCGGGTTCTCTTCGCTGCCGGAGTGCGTGAGGGGCTGCAGGCCAGCGGAGGCTGTCCAGAGCCAGAGGTTGTCGCTGTAAACGCTGTTCTTCCAGTCGGGGGCCTCGGTGGCGATGACCGCTGCGGAGCCATCAGGAGAGAGGCGCGCGGCGGTGATGTCGGTGGTGTTGAGGTACTCGTCGAGCGTGATGGAAGGCTTGGCTTGGGCAGCGAGAACGGGCGCAAAAGACACGGCGAGCGTGGCGGCGAACAGGGATGCTGGGAAGCGCATAACAGAACTATATCGTTTTGCGCGAGCAGGATTCGCATGGGATTGGCGGGGAGCGGTAGGATTTGGGAGCGATGAGAGTGGACGCGCATCAGCACTTCTGGCGGTACTCCGCGGCGGAGTATGGATGGATCGACGACGCAATGGCCGCGCTCAAGCGAGATTTTCTGCCGGCGGATTTGAAGCCGCTGCTTGCTGCGAACGGCTTCGATGCGTCGATTGCCGTGCAGGCCCGGCAGACGCTGGAGGAGACAGAGGACCTGCTGGAGCTGGCCGAGGTCAATGATTTCATCGCTGCGGTGGTGGGCTGGGTGAATTTGTGCGCGCCCGCGGTGCGCGGCGACCTGGAGCGGCTGTCGGCGCGGAAGAAGCTCAAGGGCGTGCGGCACGTGGTGCAGGCGGAGCCAGACCGGGAGTTCCTGTTGCGGGCGGATTTTCAGCGCGGGATGGGGCTGCTGAAGGAGTTCGACCTGACGTATGACGTGCTGATTTATCCGAAGCATTTGGCGGTGACGGAGCAATTTGTGCGGGCGTTTCCGGAGCAGCGGTTTGTTCTGGACCACATGGCCAAGCCGGTGATTGCGGCGGGGCTTCTTGAGCCGTGGAAGGCCGACATGCGGGTGCTGGGTCGGCACTCGAACGTAACCTGCAAGCTGAGCGGCATGGTGACGGAGGCGCGCTGGGGGCAGTGGACGCAGCGGGACTTCGAGCCGTATCTGGATACGGTGCTGGAGACCTTCGGGCCGGAGCGGCTGATGATTGGCTCGGATTGGCCGGTGTGCACGGTGAGCGCGGACTATGCGGCGGCGATGGGCATTGTGCGGACGCACATTGCCCGGCTGACGGAGACGGAGCGGGCGGCGATCGAGGGAGGAACCTGTGCACGGGTGTATGGCATTGATGGCTGAGGGGTCGGGAGATTGCTTTGCGGCGTGGCCGAACATAAACTTGAGGCAGGCGCGGAAGTGGTGAAATGGCAAACACACCAGCCTTAGGAGCTGGCGCCGCGAGGCTTGCGGGTTCAAGTCCCGCCTTCCGCACCAACTGCGTTGGGGCCAGCCTTCAGGCCTTCGCGCTGCTCGGGCCGTATGACAGCCAGCAGGTCCGATTCACAGGCGGCATGCGCAGGGAGGGTCGCGCCGGAGTAATCTGGTGAGACCATGAGTCCGACACCGCAGCAGCCCCAGTTGAACCTTGCCCAGACCGAAGATTACCGCGAGTCCTATGCCAACAGCGTGCAGGTGCGCGTGAGCGTGTGGGATTTTCAGCTTGTGTTCGGGCTGGCGCAGAGCGAAAGCCCCGAGCAGGTAACGATCCGCAATCACGCGGCGATCTTTCTGAGCCCGCAGCAGGCCAAGGCGCTGTGGAATGTGCTGGGGCAGAATCTGGCGCAGTATGAGCAGGCCTTTGGTACGCTGAACCTGGAGCCGCAGCCGGGGCCGAATTTTCCGCAGGGCCCGGTGAACTAAGGCGAATCCGCGGACCCGATGACCAAGCCCCTGCGCCCGAGACGATGGCTTGCGCTGCGCAAGGATGAGCCGTTTCCGGTGTGGCTCATCTTTCCGGTGATCTTTGTCGCGCTCTATGTGACCCACGCGGACCTGTTGCGGCTGCCCTACTGGTGGGACGAGGCGGGCTATTACATTCCCGCGGCGTGGGACTTCTTCCGCACCGGATCGCTGATTCCGATTTCGACGCTGAGCAACGCGCATCCCCCGCTGCCGAGCATCTATCTGGCGCTGTGGTGGAAGCTTTCGGGGTTTGACCCGGAGGTGACGCGTGAGGCGGTGCTGGTGGTGGCCTCGCTGGGGTTGCTGGCGGTGTGGCGGCTGGCGCTGCGGCTTACGGGCTCGGGGCTGGCGGCCTTCTGGACCGTGGTGCTGACCGGGCTGTATCCGATCTGGTTTGCGCAGAGCACGCTGGCGCATGCGGATATCTTTGCGGCGGCGTGCACGCTGTGGGGGCTGGTGTACGCGCTGCCGGAGCGGGACCGGAATCCGCGCGCGGCGATGCTGTGGTTCATGGCCGCGGCGCTGAGCAAGGAGACAGCGATTGCCGTTCCGGCGACACTGGCGCTGTTGGCCGCCTGGCGCGGCGTGCGCGGCGCGGCCCAGGAGCGGGGTGCCGCATGGCGCGAGGCCGCTTGGTTGGCAACAAGTGTGCTGCCGCTGGCGGGCTGGTATGCGTGGCACTACGCGAAGACGGGATTCGTCTTTGGGAATCCGGAGTTTCTGCGCTACAACGCGGAGGCAACGCTGACGCCGGTGCGGGTGCTGGCGGCCTTTGGGCACCGGGTGCTGCACCTGACCGCGCATATGAACCTGTTTGTCCCGGTGCTGATGACCTTTGCCGCGCTGCTGCTGACGCCGCGCAAGGAGGCCGACGGGCGCGTGCGCGGGACGATCGACGGCGGCGCGCGGGTGAGGATCTTCGCGCTGCTGGCGGCGAATGCGGTGCTATTCAGCGTGCTGGGCGGAGCGCTGCTTACGCGGTATCTGCTGCCCATGTATCCGCTGGTGCTGGTGCTGGCGGTGGCAACATTCCGGCGGAGGGTGCCGCAGTGGCATGCGCTGGCGGCGTTCTGCGCGGCGGCCTTTGTGGTGGGATTGTTTGTGAATCCGCCGTATGGGTTTGCACCGGAGGACAACCTGGAATATGCGCGGGTCATCCGCATGCAGATGGCGGGGATGGCGCAACTGAACCGCTTTGGGCATAGCACGACGGTGCTGACGGCCTGGCCGGTGACCGACGACCTGACCAGGCCCGAGCTGGGCTATGTGAAGGTGCCGTGGAAGGTGTATCGCGTGGAGGATTTCACGGCGGCGGCCATGGATGCGGCGGCGCAGGCCGAGGGAAAGTATGGTGTGGCGCTGGTGTTTTCAACGAAGTACGATCCGCCGCCACTGATCCGGCTGGGAGGGAGCCAGTCGCTCGACGAGGAGTACTTTGGGCTGCACCACGACCTGCCGCCGGAGAAGATCGCGGCGCGGCTGAGCGGGACGATTGTGTGGCAGCGCGCAGATCATGGCATGTGGGCGGCGGTGATTGGGTTCAACCGGCCGGTGCAGGCGGCGCAGAGCGGGGCCGGGGCCGCGCGCGGGCGGTGAAGGCGCACAACCTATAATCAGCGGTGTTGTGATTCTTTCTTCTTTCTTTCGCGGATGCAGGATAACGGCGGCAGCAGCCGCGCTGGGAGCGTGTGTGTGCGCGGGCGCGGTGGCGCAGGGGCCGGCGAGCGCCGAAGATGGCGTAAACGCCGGACATGGACAGATTCTGCTGGTGCTTCCCTTCGACAATCACAGCGGACAGCCGAGCCTGGACTGGATTCGCGAGGCCGCACCGGAGATTCTGGGGCGACGGTTTGCCTCGGCGGGATTTGCGCCGATGAGCCGCGAGGACCGGCTGTATGCGCTGGACCATCTGGGACTGCCAGAGGGTTTTCAGCCCTCACGGGCGAGTGCGCTCAAGTTGGCGCAGACGCTGGACGCGGAATCAATTGTGGTGGGCAGCTTTCTGACCGATGGCGCGCAGATTGTGGCCGAGGCGCAGGTGGTGGATGTGCCGCATCTGAGAATGAGTCCGCCGGTGGAGGCGCGCGGCCAGATGAGCGACATGATGGCGGTGTTCGACTCGCTGGCGTGGAAGCTGACGCGGGTGATGGATCCGGAGTTCAGCGTGGCCGAGGAGACGTTTGTGGCTGCGGGGCGCGGCGTGCGGCTGGATGCTTTCGAGCAATATATTCGCGGCATCACGGAGCCGGATCATGCAGAGCGGGAGCGGCACCTGAACCAGGCAGTAAAGCTGAGCCCCGGCCTGAGCCCGGCGTGGATGGCACTGGGCCGCGAGGACTACAGCGCGGCGCAGTATGAAGAGGCCGCATCGGCGTTTGCGAAGGTGGATCGCAACGATCCCGACGCGCTGGAGGCGGGGTTCTATCGTGGGCTGTCGCTGCTGTTCTCCGGCGACTACGCGGAGGCGGAGAAGGCCTTTGCCGAAGTGGCGAAGGTGCTGCCGCTGGCCGAGGTGCTGAATAATGAGGCGGTAGCGCAGAGCAGGCAGGGGCACGATGCCAGCGCGCTGCTTGTGGCGGCAGAGACGGCAGACCCGCATGCCGCGGACTACCACTTCAACCTGGCGGTGAGCCTGAAGCGGCGGAACGCTTCCAGCGAGGCGCTGGGCGAGCTGCGCCAGTGCCTGAAGCTGAGGCCCAACGACAGCGAGGCGCAGGCGCTCGAAAAGGAATGGACGGCGTCGGCGGGCGCGCCGGCTAGTGCGGATGATGAGGATGCGAAGTCCGATCCGCTGGAGCGGATTGTGCGCACCTTCGACGCGGTGGCTTTTCGGCAGGCGGCGGAGATGATGAACCAGATGGAGGCAGCGCGGCTGGAGGAGCTGCCTCCGCATGACCGCGCGGTGAAGCTGGCCGCGCAGGCGAATGGCTACTTGGATCGCGGACTGCTGCTTGAGGCTGAAAGGCTGTACCAGGCGGCGGTGGCAAACGACAATCGCCTTGCCGAGGCGCATGCCGGGCTGGCCGAGGTGCGCGAGCGCACCGGCGATGCGGCAACGGCGCGCAAAGAGGCTGAGACCGCGCTGGAACTGAAACCGCTGGCGAAGGCGTATCTGGTGCTGGGGCAACTGGAGCTGGCCGCGAACCATGTAGACGAGGCGCGCAAGGACGCCGATGCGGCGGCGCGGCTGGAGCCCGCGAATAAGGACGTGCAGGAGTTGAACCGGCAGGTTGCGTTGAAGGCCGGGAAGAGTCAATAGGGTCAGGACCGAAGGGAGGCGCGCGATGCATGGGCGTGTGGCCGGACTCGGTATTGGAATTGCGATGGCGCTGGCCGCGGCATGCGCGGGTGCGCAGCAGCCGGTGGTGGAAAAGCTGGTGCTGAAGGATACGATTCAGCCGGTGAGCGCGGGCATGCTGGAGCGGGCCCTGACGCGCGCGAATGCGACCGGGGCCGCGGCGTTGCTGATCGAGCTGGATACGCCGGGGGGATTGGTGGACTCCATGCGTGCCATGGCTGGAGGGATTCTCAGCTCGCGCGTTCCGGTGATTGTGTATGTGGGACCGTCGGGGGCACGGGCGGGTTCGGCGGGATTCTTCTTGCTGGAGGCCGCGGATGTGGCGGCGATGGCTCCGGGGACCGAGGCCGGAGCAGCGCATGTAGTGTTCGAGGGTGGCAAGCCCAACTCGACCGAGATGCAGAAGGTTGAGAACGACGCGGAGGCGTTTCTGCGCTCATATGTGGCGAGGCGCAACCGCAATACCGATGCAGCGATTGCGGCCGTGGCGTCGTCGCACTCCTACACGGCGGAGGAAGCGCTGTCGCAGCACCTGATCGACGTGACGGCGAACAGCGACCAGCAACTGCTGGCGGAGCTGGACGGGCGCACGATTATGCGCTTCGATGGATCGAAGACGACGCTGCACCTGAAAGATGCGCGGATCGAGACGATTCAGCCGACGCTGCGCGAGGACCTGCTGGGCTGGCTGGTGAATCCGAACATCGCGCTGCTGCTGCTGGTGGCTGGGGCGCTGCTGATCTATCTCGAGTTCAACACGCCGGGAACGATTGTGCCGGGTGCGCTAGGCACGTTGATGGCGCTGCTGGGGATATTCGGGCTTGACCTGTTGCCGATTCGCTACACCGCGGTGTTGCTGCTGCTGGCCGCGGTGGTGCTGATGGTGTTGGAGGCGAAGTTCGGCGGGCACGGTGCGCTGGCCATTGCGGGCATTGTGTGCCTGTTGTTCGGCACACTCACGCTGGTGGCCGCGCCGGTGCCGGAGATGGCCATCAGTCCGTGGGTGGCGTTTGCGGTGAGCGCGGCGTTTGGCGGTATTACGGTGTTTTTGGTGCGGCTGGCGGTGCGCGCGCGGCGGCGCAAGGTGCGGCTAGGCGTGGATGCGATGGTGGATTGCATGGCTGAGGCCATGGAGCCGCTGACGCCCCAGGGGCATGTACTGGTGGAGGGCGAAATCTGGCGCGCGGTGGCCGACGAGCCGGTGCAGGCGGGCACACGGCTGCGCGTGGTGGGCCACGAACAGTATCTGCTGCATGTGAGGCCGGTGGAGAAGCTGCGCGAAACGGCGCGCAGTGCGTAAATTGCCGCAATAGCCTGCGGGAGTACAATCCCGCTGAGTGAGGAACACGCGATGTCCGAGTTGCCAATTCCGATTCTGATCTTTGTCGCCATCGTTGCCTTATACCTGCTGAACTCCATCAAGATTCTGCGCGACTACGAGCGCGCGGTCATCTTCCGGCTGGGCCGCGCATTGCCCGCGCCCAAGGGGCCGGGCATCATTCTTGTCTTCCGGCCCTTCGATCAGATGATCCGCATCTCGCTGCGGCAGGAGGTGCTGGAGGTGCCGCCGCAGGATGTGATTACCCGCGACAACGTGACCATCAAGGTGAACGCGGTGGTGACGCTGTATGTGGTCGATCCGAATGCTGCTGCCATCAAGGTGTCGAATTACGTCTATCAGACATCGCAGTTTGCGCAGACGACTCTGCGCTCGGTGCTGGGCGAGGTGGAACTCGATGAACTGCTGAGCCACCGGGACAAGCTGAACCTGAGGATTCAGTCGATCATCGACCAGCGCACGGAGCCGTTCGGCGTGAAGGTAATCTCGGTGGAAGTGAAGCAGGTGGACCTGCCCGAGCAGATGCTGCGCGCGATGGCCAAGCAAGCCGAGGCAGAGCGCGAGAAGCGGTCGAAGATTATTCATGCCGAGGGCGAGTTCAATGCGGCCCAGAAACTGGTGGATGCGGCGGCGCTGCTGGCCGAGCAGCCAATCACGCTGCAACTGCGCTACCTGCAGACACTAACGGAGATTGGCGTGGAGAAGAATACGACGATCGTGTTTCCGCTGCCGGTGGAACTGCTCTCGATACTGAACAAGCTGACGGCTGGTACGAAGGCCGAGGACGGAAAGTAAGGACAAGCGAGGATGCGCAACCGCCTGGGTGACTTCGAACTCGACGAGCAGCAGCAGAAAGACACTGAGCTGACGCTGGGCCCGGCAATGCTGATCGGCCTGCTGTGTGGTCTGCTGCTGGTGTGCGCCGCGTGCTTCGGCCTGGGCTACTCGCTGGGACGGCACAGTAGCGTGCATGCGGAAACCGCAGCAGCCGCGCAGCCGCAAACACCGGTCGCACAGGATGCAGGCTCGTTGGCGAAACCGCAGGCGAAGGGGATGATTCCAACGGCTTCTGCTGCGGACATCCCGGCCTCGCAAACGCCTGCTCCCGCGCCTGCACAGCCGAGCAATCCACTCACGTCCTATGCGCCGTCGGCGAATGTGCCTGCAGCAGTGCCGGTGCCTGCGCAGGCCTCGCTGGTACATCCAGCGCTGCTGCAGCCGGTGGCGATGACGCCCTCTGGACCCCGTCCGGTCACGGCTTCGGGACCGATGGTGCAGATTGCGGCAGTATCGCATCAGGAGGACGCCGATGTCCTGATGGGCGCGCTGCGCAAGCATGGCTATGCAGTCATGGCGCGGCGCATGCCGGGCGACAGCCTGATCCACGTGCAGATTGGACCGTTTGCTTCGCAGGCCGAGGCGAACGCCATGAGCCAGAAACTGCTGGGCGACGGCTACAACGCAGTCGTGTTGCCCTAGGCTTTTTCTTCTTTTCCACGCATCAGGAACGCATACCCTCCGGCAGGCCGCTGGCGATGGAGACGCGGACAGCAGCCATCAGGTCTTCGCGCGTGGCGAAGTTCCGCGGGTCGAGCGGTGCGTGGAAAGCGATGTGAATGACGCCCGGCCTGATGCGCAGGCTGCCTTTGGCCATCAGTTTTTCGCTGCCGTGGATGGAGACGGGGATGCAGAGTGCGCCGGCTTCCATGGCGAGATAGAAGGGGCCTTTTTTGAAAGGCAGCATGCGGCCGTCGCGGGAGCGCGTGCCCTCGACGAACGTGGTGATGTGCAGACCCCTGGCAAGGACACCGCGCGCGATGCGCACACTCTCCACCGCGCTCTCCACGCGGCCATCGCGGTCGACGGGCACAAACTCGCCGAGCTTGAAGCCATAGCCGAGGATGGGAATCTTCATGAGCGAGCGCTTGAGAAAGGCCGAGGTGCGGCCGGGAATGTTGGGAATGAGCGCCGGCGGATCGAGATTGGAGACATGGTTCGCCATGAAAATGCATGCGGTGTGCGCGGGCACATTCTCCAGCCCCTCAACCAGCACACGCACGCGGCCGAGCGCAAACGCGATGCGCACGATGGATTGCGCGGCGTTGTAGAGCGGCGTCGCATTGCCTGAGAGCATCGTCCAGGGAATGAAGACGATGGCCGCAGGAATGCCGAGGGCGACAAGGACGGCGAAGATGGTAAGCGCGGAAAGCATGCGAATTTACCGCGCAGGTGCGGTCTGGTGCAGACGCGCGGGCAGTTTCTCATAGATGCCGTCGAAGCCGCCGTTGGAGAGAATGGCGACGACATCGCCGCCGCGCAGGGTGGAGGCTAGGGAGTCGACGATCTCCGCTGCGCCGGGATGGAGCTCGGCGGGCGTGCCGACTGCATTGAGCGCGGTGATGACATCTTCAGGGTGCAGGCGCTCTGCATCCGGGATGCGCTGCTGCTGATAGACACCGGCGAGGATGACGCGGTCGGCGAGGCGTAGGCTTTCGACGAGATCGTGTTCGAGCACTTTGCGGCGAAGCGTGTTGGAGCGCGGCTCGAGCACGGCGATGAGGCGCGATTGCGGATAGACGCTGCGCAGGGCGCGCAGGGTTTCGCGGATGGCGGTGGGGTGGTGCGCGAAGTCGTCGATGATGGTGACACCATTGATGACGGCGCGGACTTCGAGGCGGCGCTTGACGCTGCGGAATGTGGCAAACGCAGCGGCAATGGCTTCCTTGGCGATGCCCTGGCCTGCCGCAAGCGCCGCGGCGGCGGTGGCGTTGAGCGCGTTGTGCTCGCCGGCAAGCTGCATTTCGAGCGCGGTCCAGAACTCGCCGCTATGCCAGAGATCCCAGCGGGTGAGGCCATCCTGATGACGCAGATTGCGGATTTGCCACGCGGAGCCGGCGTCGAAGCCATAGCGCTCGACGGCGCAGAAGGCGTTGGTGACGCACTCAGTGACGTTGGGGTTGCCGTCGTAGGCCACGATGCGGCCCCGGTGCGGGACAAGATTGACGAGGCGCTTGAACGCGGTCTTGACTGCTGTGAGATCGGCGTAGATGTCGGCGTGGTCGAACTCGACATGGGTGAGGATGAGCGCGTCAGGGAAGTAGTGCAGAAACTTTGGGCCCTTGTCGAAGAAAGCGGTGTCGTACTCGTCGCCTTCGAGGATGAAGGTGCGCGTGGGGCGAAGCTGAAAGCTGGAGCCGAAGTTTTCCGCGACGCCGCCGATGAGAAAGGACGGCTCATGCGCGGGGTCGGATGCGGCAGCCGTCTGATAGATCCACGCGAGCATCGAGGTGGTGGTGGTTTTGCCGTGCGTGCCGGCGACGACGAGGGATTCGCGGCCGGTAAGGAATTCCTCCTTGAGCAGCGCAGCCATGGACGTGAATGGAATGCGCTCGTCGAGGATGCGCTCGATCTCGGGGTTGCCGCGCGAGAGGGCGTTGCCGATGACGACGAGGCCGGGACGCGGGTCGAGGTTTTCCGCGGCGTAGGGCTCGAGGACAGGAATGCCGAGCGAGCGGAGCAGATCGCTCATCGGTGGGTAGGCGGCCTTGTCCGAGCCGGTGATGCGATTGCCCTGCAACTGAAGCAGGCCTGCGAGCGAGGCCATGGCCGTGCCGCAGATACCGGTGAGATGGATGTGGCGGGGGCGTGCGTTCATGACTGGATGACAGGCTCCACAAGATCGAGGTGCGGATCGGCGGTGGCGTGTAGTTCGGCTGCCGCGCCCAGGGTAAGCGTAACGTTGGCGCGCGAGACATGGCCGGAGCGCAGGCCGATGGCGATGGGAATGTCCAGGTCGCGGAAGAAGTGCAGGATCACATCGTCGAGCAGCGATGCAGGCGCGCCTGGTGAAGTGCAGTGGAGCATTTCGCCGAAGACGATGCCGCGCAGACCCTCGAGTTTGCCCGCAGCGCGCAACTGCCAGAGCATGCGGTCAATCTGATACGGCTTGACACCGACATCCTCGACAAACAGGAGTTTGTCTTCGAGGGTTGGAGTCCAGGGCGTGCCCAGCATGGCAACGAGGATGCTGAGGCAGCCGCCATAGAGCGTACCGCGCGCCGTGCCCGGCTTGAGCATGCGCAGGCCCTCCGCAGCGCCGACCGAGTATGGCTTGCCGGCAAGCGCGGATTGAAAGCTGGGCAGATGCACGCCGTCTTCGCGCGAGAAATCGGCAGCGACCATGGGACCGTGAAAGACAGGCAGGCCGAGACGATCGAGCAGATAAAGCTGGAGGCCGGTGAGGTCGCTATACGCAAAAAATGGTTTGGGATGCGCGGCGATGCGGCCAAGATCGAGGCCATCGAGCAGATAGTTGCTGCCATAGCCACCGCGGACAGCGGCGAGGATGCGGGTGCCGTTGTCATCGAACGCGGCATGGAGATCGGCGAGGCGGTCTTGCGGCGATCCGGCGAAGAAGAGCGGGCCGCGGGCCTGCGTGTGAGCGCCGGGCACGGACGCAAAGCCGAGCGAGCGCAGGTGATCGAGGCCGCGCGTGACGCGATCGTCATTTGCGAAGGACGCGGGAGAGAGCACAGCAATGTGCGCGCCGTGCGGCACGGGCGCAAGCTTGCGCAGCGATACGGCTACCATGCTTCTCCGCGGGCAATGAGGGATGCGGGGCCGGTCAGGAACAACTCGGTCTCCGATCCATTCCAGGCAACGGTTTGCGGGCCGCCGGGTGCAACGACGGTGAGCGGCGAGCGGCAGCCGTGTACGGCGATGGCGGCTGTTGCGGAGGCAGAGGTTCCGGTGCCCGACGAACTGGTGGGGCCGACGCCGCGCTCGAAGATGCGCAGCTCAATCTGCGTGGGGCTCACGATGCGGATGAATTCGACATTGGTTTGAAAAGGAAAGTCAGGCAGCAGGCAGATCTGCTGGCCGACGCTTTGCCATGCCTGGCCATCGACGGTGAAGTCCGGATTGTCGACCAGCACGATAAAGTGCGGATTGCCGGTGGAGACTTCGATGCCGGAGACCTGCACGCCCGCGGGCATGGTGACGGTGCGCCGCGCAAACACGGGCACTCCCATGCCGGTGGTGACATCGATGGAGAACGCGGCCTCGCGATGAAGCGCATCGATCGTACAGATGCGCAGGCCGGCATCGGTTTCGATGTGCAGCGCGTCGCCAGGCTTTGCATCGTGCTCGCGAGCCATCCACGCAGCCACGCAGCGCGTGCCATTGCCGCTGATCTCGGCGATGGAGCCGTCGGCGTTATGCAGGCGAATGCGGCCGGAGCGCTCTCCGGTCCACGCGAAGAACTCGATGCCGTCGGCGCCGATGCCGGTATTGCGCGCGCAGAGGCGGCGGGTGAGTGCGTGCCATTCGGATGCGGGGGCGGCACTTTGCTCCACAATGAGAAAGTCGTTGCCGCAGGCGTGGGCCTTGGTAAAGGGAATCAATCTTCCTCCGGATCGCGAAAGTTGAGCAGCCTGCCAATGGCAGCTTCCGCGCCGAGCTTGTCCTGCAGGCGCTGGTGTTCCCGCTTGGTGCCGGTGACGGTGAAGCTGACGCGCTGCAGAGCGCCGATGGTGTCGGTCTGATACTCGGCCAGGCGCTCGCCCGCCTTGTCCATGGCGTCAAGAATGGACTGCAGCATTGCGGCCTGGTCGGAGCCGCGCGCCTCATAGACAAGCGGATACACCTTGATGCTGGCGCGGCGCTCCAGGAAGCCAACCACCTCCAGCGCAACGATGACGATGAGCGTGGCCACGGCGGCGGCGGGAAGCAGGCCCGCTCCGCAGGCCATGCCGATGGATGCGACAGCGAAGATGCTGGCCGCGGAGGTGAGCCCGCTGATGCGGCTGCGGTTGTGGAGGATAAGGCCCGCGCCGATGAAGCCGATGCCTTGCACGATGTTGGAGGCGACGCGGCCCTTGTCCGGGTTGCTGTCACCGGCGAGCACGGCGGAGAGCAGCGTAAAGAAGGCGCAGCCCATACAGATGAGCAGGTTGGTGCGCACGCCGGCGGCGCGGCGCTTGGCCTCGCGCTCCAGCCCGATGAGACCGCCGAGCAGGCAGGCCGCGAGCAGGCGCGTGATGGCTCCATCGACGACCACCACCTGCTGAAACCAGGTGAAGTCGAAGGGTTGCGCGAGATGGGCGGCGAGCGCGTTCATGCCATTCCTGTGCCCGATGCTATCACCGCAGCGGCGCGTTGAGCGGCGATGTGCCGGAGACGTAAATGGTGGCGGTGGGCTGGCCCGGCGCGGCATAGCGGCCAACTGCGGTGAGCCCCTGCGGGTGCGCGGCGACGGCGGCGGCAACATCGTCACCGTCAAAGGCGACGACGATGGCGGCGTGGCGCGCGGGATCAGTAAGCGCTGCATTCCAGAGCGGGCCATCGTCCTCGTTGAGGGTCTGGCGCAGCGGGATGCCGGTGAAGGCGATGAGATTGGGGTAGACGGAGGCCTTCATCAGCACCTGGCCGCCGGGGCGCGTGGCTAGCAGCGCGCGCAGCACGGGCGGAATCTGCTGCTCAAGCGGGCGGCGGGCCTCGATGTTCTTGATGCCTTCGATGTAGGTGAGCGGCTTTTCGGCTGTGACCTTCCAGTTGTTCCAGATGGCAAGTAGAACGAGGAGCATGGAGGCGGAACGAACCCATTTGGCTTTGAACTGCTCGACGGCGAAGAGCACGGCCTGCGCGCAGAGGCCGAGGCCGACGGCGAACGCTGGCAGCAGTTCCATGCCGTAGCGGGTGTTGTACCAGGAGTGGGGCCACCAGAAAGGGATAAAGATGGGTACCGAGCTGTAGGCGACCGAGTAGGCGTAAAAGGGCGCGGGAAGCCAGAGCAGGAGCGCCCAGGAGAAGGCGCGGCGGCGCAGGGCAAGCCAGCCAGCGAGCGAGCCGATCGCGCCGAGCACTAGCATGGCGTTGCCCCAGTGGGCAGCGGTGGTGTCCAGCTCCGCGCAGCGCATGAAGAAGATGAGTGAGACGCCCATGTTGTGCCAGCCGGGGTGGGGCGGACCCGCGCCGGCATGCGTTGTGCGCAGTTCGATGGCGAGCGCAGAGTAAGGGCCGCGGACGAAGTCGAGCCAGTCGCCGAAGACGGCGCGGTTATAGACGAGCCAGGCAATGGGTGCGGCGACGATGGCGATGCTGGCAAGCCAGAACACCGTGTTGCGCAACTGGCCGCGGCGCAGAAGCACGATGCCCATCGCGGTCCAGGCGAGGAAGGTGAGGACCCAGCCGTCGTAGCGCGTGAAGACGGCGGCGACAAGGACGAGTGCGAGGAGTACGGTGAGGCGCGCGGTGCGTTTGTATCCTGCGCCGTGTGCAGTGTCGAGAGATGCGCGCCACTCGACTAACCAGGCGATGGTCCAGATGAGCTCGCAGAGGAAGAGCGGCTCGGTCATGGCGGTGGTCTGGAGGTAGAGCAGGTTGGGATTGAGCGCGAAGAAGGCGAGCGCGGGAACGGCGGCGGCAGGCGCGAGCCAGCGGCGCAGCAGACGGTAGAGCCCGGCGCAGGCGGCGATATAGGAGAGCGCGGAGGGAATGACGCCGGCAAAGCCGTTGGCCCACCACGCATAGACGGCCACAAAGGGTATGAGCAGGAGGTGCGGCAGCGGAAGCCAGACGGAGCCGAGCTGGCGAAAGCCCGCGTTGTGGCCATCGAAGACCCGGCGCGCAATCTGCATGTGAGCCACGGCGTCGCCGTAGTTCATCAGTGCGTTGTGCTGCCAGCTCCAGCAGACGGCGGCCGCGGACAGCGCCGCGCAGGAAGCCAGAACGGCGAGGCCTTCGGCGCGGCTTCGAGGAGGGTCAGTCAAGGTGGGTCAGCTCGCGGAAGAGGTTGAAGCGCTCGTTGATTTCCTCGCGGGTGAGAGCCTGCAGGCGGTCGGTGCCAAAGCGCTCCACGGTGAAGGAGCCCATGACAGAGCCATAGAACATGGCGCGGCGGAATGCGCCGGGCGTGAGCTCCGGCTGCGAGGCAAGATAGCCAAAGAAACCGCCGGCGAAGCTGTCGCCCGCGCCGGTGGGGTCAGTGACCTGCTCGAGCGGGAAGGCGGGAACCTTGAAGCACTCGGTACGATGCGAGCCGGGAGCGGAGCCATAGAAGAGGGTCGCGCCATACTCGCCGTGCTTGACCACGAGCATGCGCGGGCCCATCTCCATCACCCCGCGCGCGGCCAGCACGAGATTGTTGTTGCCGGCGAGCATGCGGGTCTCGGTGTCGTTGATGAGCAGAATGTCGAGGCCCTTGAGGACTTCCAACAGCGTGGGCTTGTGGTCCTTGATCCAGTAGTTCATAGTGTCGCCGGCCACGAGTCTGGCATCTGGCGTGGCCTCGCGCACGCGGCGCTGCAGCACGGGATCAATGTTGGCGAGGAAGAGGAACTCGGAGTCGCGGTAGGCACTGGGAATCTTGGGCTCGAAGCCGGCAAAGACATTGAGATCGGTCTGGAGGGTTTTGGCCTCGTTCAGGTTTTCAAGATACGAGCCCTGCCAGAAGAAGGTTTTGCCCGGCGCGCGCTCGATGCCCTGTGTGTCGATCTTGTGGGCGTCGAAGACAGCCTGTTCGGCGGGGCTGAAGTCCTCGCCGACGACGGCTATGACGCGCACGGGCGCGAAGAAGCTGGCGGCGAGCGAGAAGTACGTGGCAGCGCCGGCGAGGCAGCGTTCGCGGCGGCCAGAGGGAGTTTCTACAGTGTCAAAGGCAACGCTGCCGACGACGGTGATGGGCATTCTTTTCCTCGTTTTGGATGAAGGTAGTGTTTAGCCGAGATATTTGCCGAAGAGCAGTTGCAGCTTTTCTTTGGTGGCGGCAGGAATCAGGTCTTTCTGGGTGAGCACGGCGAACTGTGCGGCAGTGGCGCAGGCGCAGGTGCGTTCAGTCGGCATGGCAGCGACAGCAGCTTTCACGACCAGTGCGGCGTTGGCCGCGTTCTGGTGGAGGACGCGCACGATTTCCTCGATGGTGACGGAGTCGTGGCCCTCGCGCCAGCAGTCGTAGTCGGTGACCATGGCGATGGTGGCGTAGCAGATCTCGGCCTCGCGGGCCAGCTTGGCCTCCTGCAGGTTGGTCATGCCGATCACGTCCGCTCCCCAGGAGCGGTAGAGATTCGACTCGGCCTTGGTGGAGAACTGTGGGCCCTCCATGCAGACGTAAGTGCCGCCGAGCTTGCCGGTGACGCCTACGGCCTTGCATGCAGCGGCTGCAGCGCGGGCCACGATCGAACAAACAGGATCGCCGAAGGCGACGTGGCCGACGACGCCCTCGCCGAAGAAAGTGGAGACGCGGTGGAAGGTGCGGTCGATGAACTGGTCGGGCACAACGAAGTCGGTGGGCTTGTGCTCTTCCTTGAGCGAGCCGACGGCGGAGACGGAGAGAATGCGCTCGACGCCGAGCTTCTTCATCGCGTAAATGTTGGCGCGGAAATTGAGTTCCGAGGGCAGGATGCGATGACCGCGGCCGTGACGGGCGAGGAAGGCAACCTTGCGGCCTTCGAGCTCGCCGAGGACGAAGGCGTCGGAAGGGTCGCCGAAGGGTGTTTCGACACGGACTTCGTGCTGGTTGGTGAAGCCGGGCATGGAGTAGAGACCGCTGCCGCCGATGATGCCGATTTCCGCCTGGGACAAGTGCTGCTCCTCAATTCCCATGCGCGACGAGCGCACAGGGAAAACGGGCGCATGCGGCCCGCGCGCAGAGTAGATTCAGAACGTTTCAGTATAAAGGCGAGGCCGGTATATCGGCCCGGAGGCAGGGGGGAACGGAGATCAGGCGAGTAGTGAGCGCGCACCTACCGTCGCGGAGGCGGCGCCGAGGGGTGCGCGCAGGGCCCAACCCGCGAGAAGAATGCTGGGCGCTGCAACCGAGCCGGCCGAGCCGAGTTGGCCGAGCGTGGTGTGGAGCATCTGCTGATCGGGCTGGCCTGCGCGGGAGACGATGGCACAGGGGAAATCGGCGGGAAGGCCTTCGGCGAGCCACTCCAGAGCCAGCAGTTTCAGGTCGCGGCCGGGCATGTAGACCACGCGCGTGGCGTTTTCGCGGGCGGGCATATCGGCGTGGTCATGAGATTGCGCGTGATGGCCGGTGGAGAAGACGACGCTCGATGCCGTGTCGCGGCTGGTGAGCGATGCGCCCGCCGCAGCCGCAGCAGCAAAGGCCGCGCTGATGCCGGGAACAATTTCGCAGGCGATGCCCGCAGCCGTGAGAGCAGCCATCTCTTCGGCGGCGCGGCCAAAGAGCAGCGGGTCACCGCTCTTGAGGCGGACAACGCTGCGGCCGGCCTGCGCCTGCGCGATCATGAGCGCGTTGATTTCGTCCTGCGTAATGCTTTTCACGCCGCAGCGCTTGCCCACATTCACGACGACGGCGTGAGGCGAAGCGAGATCGAGGATCGCAGGCGTGACCAGATCGTCGTGCAGGATGACCTGCGCGGACTGGATGAGGCGCACTGCCTTCACGGTGAGCAGGTCGGGGTCGCCGGGGCCTGCGCCCGCGAGGTAGACTTTGCCGGCCTCAATCGGCGCTTGCGCGAGCTGGCGGGTGGTGCAGAGCGGCGAGTTGCAGATTGCGCGTTGGGCGAGTCGATGCAGGAGCAGCTTGCGCTCCTCGCCGCGCGGATGCGTGGCGAGGACTTCGCGGCGAAGTGCGCCGACCTCCGCGAGCCAGGGGCCGAGATCGGCGGGAAGCTGTTCGTCGATTTCGCGGCGCAGACGCTGCGCGAAGGCCGGGCTTTCTCCCGCGGTGGAGATCGCAATCTGCAGGCCGCCGCGGCGGACAACAGAACCGAAAAAGAAGTCGCAGTTGGGAATGTCGTCGACCGAATTGCAGAGGATGTTGCGCGCCAGCGCACCCTGGTAGACGGCGGCGTTGACGGCCGGGTCGTCTGTGGCGGCGATGACAAGGAAGTTGCCGTCAAGGTCGCTTTCCTCAAAGGCGCGCGCGGTATATTCGAGCCGGCCCTCGAGGGCAAGACGCAGGATGTCCTCGTGCGCACGTGGCGCAATAACACGCAGCCGCAGGCCGGTCTGGAGCAGACTGCCAATCTTGTCGAGCGCAACCGTGCCCGCGCCGACCAGGAGGCCAGGGCGGTTGTCGAGCTTGAGAAAGATCGGCAGCAGGCTCATCGTTGGTCCTTACTCCGCCACGCCGTGCGGGACGCGGCTGGTAGGCAGGTCGCGCTCCACCGGCGGCAGCACTTCGCCGGCAAGCTGGGCGCGCAGCTCGTCGTTCGAGTGGCGTCCGAACCATGCGCGCAGGTTCTCGTTTTCGCCGCGTCCGGCCAGATAGTGGCGCAGCAGGCGCTCCACGGCTGTGGGCACCTCGGTGGCGAGGCAGCGGTAGCCCACGGGGCGCGCGACGCCGGAGTGCTGGCCAACCGCGCCGCCGAGGCAGAAGTAGTAGGCGTCGGTGAGCTGACCCTCGTGCTTGATCTTCTTGCCCTCGACGCCGATGTCGGCGATCCAGTGCTGGCCGCAGCCGTTGGGGCAGCCGGTCACGTGGAGGCGGAGCTGCTGGTCGAACTGCGGCACGCGCTCCTCGAGCTCGTCCACGAGCCAGCGGGCAAAGCCCTTGGTCTCCGTGATGGCCAGTTTGCAGAACTCGGTGCCGGTGCAGGCCACGGTGCCGCGCCAGAAGTTGGTGGCCTCCACATGCAGGCCGATCTGGCCCAACTCGCGCACTAACTCGCCGGTTTTGGCAGTGGGAATGTTGATGAAGACAAGGTTCTGCGAAACGGTGCAGCGCAACTGGCCGTCGCCGAAGCGCTCGGCAAGCTCGGCCGCGGCTTCAAGCTGCTCGCCGGTCATGCGGCCGCGCAGCACGGTGGCGCCCACATAGCTCAGGCCGGGCTGGCGCTGGGGATGGACGCCGACGTGATCGCGGAAGACATCGTTCGGCACCTGCTCCTCGCCGGCCGGAGCGATGGAGAAATCGACGCGCGACTGCAGCTCGCTGAGGAAGCGCTCGGCGGTCCAGCCCTCCTTCATGAAGAGGTACTTCATGCGGGCGCGGTCGCGGCTCTCGCGCAGGCTCTGCTGGTCGCGGAAGATCTCGGCGATGGCGCGGATGGCCTCGACTGCCTGATTGGGCAGCAGGAAGGCGTTCAGCTTCACCGCAAGATGAGGCTCGTTGGAGAGGCCGCCGCCTACGCGTAATGCGTAGCCGGTCTGGCCCTCGCGCGTGGCGGGAGTGAGCGCGATGTCGTTGATCTCGGGATAGCAGCACCACGATGGGCAGCCCGTGGCGCAGATCTTGAACTTGCGCGGCAGGTTATAGAACGACTCGTTGGCGGTGAGCATGCGCGCGGCTTCCAGCGCGATGGGCGAGGCGTCGATCACTTCATCTGCGGCGATACCAGCCAGCGGACAGCCGGTGACGTTGCGCACCACGTCGCCGCAGGCCCCCTTGGGCGAGAGGCCGATGGCGTCGAGCGCGTCCACCACCTCCGGCAGCGACTCGATGGTGAGCCAGTGAAACTGGATGTTCTGGCGCACGGTAATGTCGGCGAGGTTGCGGCCATATTTGCGGGCGATGGCGCCGATGGTCCGCAACTGATGCGCGGAGAGGATGCCGTTGGGAATGCCGACCCGCATCATGAAGTAATCCGTGGTGACGCCTTCGCCGCCCTTGCCGCCGGTGGCGCCCACGCCATCGCCCTGCGTGTAGATGCCCCACCACTTGAAGTAAAACGAGGCCCACTCGGGCACGACGCTGGTGCGGCCCTCGCGGGCAAACTGGCGAACCTCATCGAACGCAGCCCACGGGTTCTTGGCGAGCTTGAGCCGCTCGGCGCGCTGGGCCTTGGTTTCTTTTACGGGGACTGCCTGATCCATGGGACCTCTTTTACGGATAGAGAAAGCCCGCGACAGCGTGGGCTGATTCGCGGGCTCTCAGAAAACCTAGTTAGTGGAACGGGAAAGCATCCGGACCCAGGTCACTTGTGCGCGCGAAGGGAAATACAGCAGCGACAACAGGTGCGATAGGCCATGCAGAGATGATGGCAGGGGCAGAGCGAAAATGCAACTCTGCCCCCAATTGCCTCACATTACGAAATGTGCAGGCCGCCGGTTACGCGGCTCGCACAGGTTTTTTGCGGCCAGTCGTTGAGTATGCTGGAGTTACTGGCCGCTGTCCTGGTCCGAGCTCTGGTCCATATGGAGCACGCGGAAGGTGGTGCCGCCGCGAGACCAGACAAGGAGCAGGATGTCCTTGCCCGCAGGCACGCTGTGCACCTGGTTCACAAAGCTGTCCGCGCTCTCCACCGGGTGGCGGTCGATCTCGAGGATCACGTCGCCAGGGCTGAGACCGGCATCATCGGCCGGGCTGGCAGGACGCACGCTGTCGATGGCCACGCCGCTCTTGATCTGTGCGGGCAGATTGAGCTGGGTGCGCAGGTCGGGTGTAAGGTTCTCCACCGTCACGCCGATGCGTCCATGGCCGTCGCCGTTGCTGTTGTTCGAGGCGACCTCGGTGTCCTTGTGGAACTCGCCGACAGTGACCTTGATGGTCTGCGGCTTGCCGTCGCGCAGGATGCCGAGGCTGATGGTGGTGCCGGGGGCGGTCTGCGAGACGGCCACCTGCAGGGCGCTGCCGTTGACGATGCGGCTTCCGTTCAGCTCGCGGAGCACGTCGCCGCTCTTGAGTCCGGCGTGGCCGGCAGGCGAGTCGGGCGTGACCTGGCTGACAATGGCGCCGGAAGCGTCAGGCAGGTTGAAGAACGAGGCGTTCTCCGGGGTCACGTCGTTCATGCTGATGCCGAGATAGCCGTGGTGCACCGCACCGGTCTTGATGATCGAGTCGGCCGAGGCGCGGGCGATCTGCGAGGGGATGGCGAAGCCCGCGCCGGCGAAAGAGCCGGTGCCAGTGATGATGAAGGTGTTGATGCCGATGAGCTCGCCGTGCGCATTGACCAGCGGACCGCCAGAGTTGCCGGGGTTGATGGCCGCGTCGGTCTGGATGAAGTCACCGGGCTTGCGCGGATCGTCGGTGTAGGGGTTGGGGCGGTTCAGGGCGCTGACGATGCCGCGGGTGACGGAGAACTGGAAGTAGCCGAAGGGGCTGCCGAAGGCGAGCACGGTCTGGCCGGGATGGAGCTTGGTCGAGTCGCCCCAGGCGATGGTGGGCAGGTTCTTGGCGTCGATCTTGATGACGGCGAGGTCGTTGAGCTTGTCCGTGCCGATGAGCTTGGCCGGGAAGACGCGCCGGTCGTCGAGGGTGACGTTCATCTTGATGGCGCCGTCGACGACGTGGTTGTTGGTGAGGATGTAGCCATCGGGCGTGAGGATGACGCCGGAGCCGATGCCGCGCTCAAGCTGGGGCTTTTGGGGCATCATCTGTCCCCCGCCCTGACCGAAGAAGAAGCGGAAGGCCGGCGGGATATTCTGCATGCCCTGATTCTGTCCCTGGTCGTTATCGTCGTCCGAACCGCGCGAGGTGACCGATACATTGACCACGGCAGGCGTGACACGGGCCGCAACGGCCTCCACGGCGTTGTCGAGGCTCACCAGCGAGGAGACGCTGGCATCGTCGAGGGGCGTGGCCGAGCTGGCTGCGTGCACATGCACCGCGCTGTGGTTGAAGTAGAGCGCTCCGCCGAGCACGAGGGCCGCCACGCCAGAGGCGGGCAGAACGAACCTGCGGAATTTAACACTTAAAGAATTAGTTGATACGTGCATGGGTGTTCCTCTCCAATGTGTTGATGCGGTTAAAGTTGGATCACGAACCAGCCGTTGCCAAGGAGGACCGCGGCGGGCTGGTGGAGCTTGGATGTGCTGGCTTTTGCCGACCCGGCAGGCAGCACCTTGAGCACAAGCTGCGTGATGCGGATGCGGCTGGCAGTCTGGGTCGCGGGCGGAGCCGGCTGAGCGCTACTGGGCATGACGGCATCGGCGGCCTGGCCGGTTTCATAGTCGGCCGTGGACTGCGCGGCAACATGCGCGGAGGGGGAGTGGACGGTTTCGATCTGCTCCCACTCGGTAAAGACGATCACCTGTTGTGGCTGAGCGGGCTGCAGAGCAGCCGCGATCTGCTCGGCCTGCGGCGCGGCAGGCTGTGCATCCTCTGCGGGCTTCCTGTGGTGTACGGCGCGGTGATGCATGAGCGGCTGTGCCTCGATCATGGGCATTACGGCCTTGGCGGGAACGGCGCGGAGGCCGGATTCGAGGCGCGGGCCGGGGGTGTAGACGGCATCGCCTTCGCCGGCGGCGGCCATCTGCACCGGCTGGGGTGCTGCGGAGGCAAAAGCCACGAGCTGCGGGCACTGGGCCAGCTCGAAGGAGAGCAGGCCGAGGCCGCAGGCCAGGCTGGCAAAGACGGCGCGGGCGGCGATGGGATGGAGCGCGCGCCGGCCGCGCAGGATGCTGTGCACGCGTTGTACGAGCTCCGGGCGGCGCTGCCATGCGCCGAGCGAAAGAGCTTCCGTGCGGTGGGACAGTCCGCGTTCGGCCAGCGAGGTGAGGCAGGCGGCGTAAGCGCGCGGGGCCTGGGTGATGCGGATCACTCCCTCGTCGCAGGCCATCTCACGCTCGCGGGCAAGACGGCGGTCGATCCAGACGAGAGCGGCATTCAGCGGGAAGAAGGCGAGCAGCAGCTTCTGCGCGAGGTTGGTCCAGTCGTCGCGGCGGCGGAGATGCTCGGACTCATGCAGGACAATCTGCTCAAGCTCACCGGCGGTGAGGCGCGCGAAGAGCCACTCCGGAATCAGGATGCGCGGTGCAAAGAAGCCGATGACGCTGGGCCGATCGAGGTGCGGCGTGGTGCAGACTTGTGCGCGGCTTATGCAGGCAGTCTCGACGGGCGAGGCTGAGCGCCACAGGCGGCGCAGTCGCTGCACATGCAGCAGAAGATCGGCGATGCGGAAGAGGGAGGCCGCGAGCCAGAGCGCGGCGATGGCTCGCGGCCAGCGGGAACCGAGCTCGAACCACGCGGCGGAGGGAGTGGGGGAGGCAACCTGAGCCGCAGTGCGGGTGAAGGTGAGCACGGGCAGAAAAGGCAGCGCAGCAACAACCGCGAAGCCCGCCGACCAGACCAGAAAACGCTGCGCCGCGGTGATGCGCGGGGCAAGGCGCAGGCCGAGCACGAGGGCCGCCGCGACAGCCAGTCCCTGCCAGAGAGAGGTGATGGCCGCGGGTGCTGCAGATTGCGCGAAGGTCTGGAAGGCGTCGAGGAGATACATCACTCAGCCTCCTTCGCGTCGGGAGCCGCGCTCGCGATGGCAGCTTTCAGGCGCTCCAGCTCTTCCGGGGTGATATTGCCATCGCCCAACAGTGAGAGCAGCAGGCGCTCGCGGGAGTTGCCGAAGAAGCGGCTGAGCACATGGCGGACTTCGGAGCGGCTGGCCTCATGCTCAGCCACGGTGGCGCGGTAGACGAAGGCGCGGCCCTCCTGACGGTGATCGACGTAGCCCTTCTGCTCAAGGATGCGGATGGTGGTGAGCACCGAGTTGTAGGCGAGGCTCTCGCCCTCGGGCAGGTCGGCCACCAGGTCTGTGACGGCCGATTCGCCGCGCCGCCAGAGAATCTTCATCAGGCGGAGCTCGGCTTCCGTGAGCGTGTTGGACTTTTTCGGAGGCATCGTCCTGCTATTGGTACAGACGCAACAACTAAAGGATTAGTTAGCTGAGGTCAAGAGGAATTTTCCGCCGTTCATAAAGTCTTGAATTTTCAGGGTATTAAATGTGGACGTGGATGCGGGGTTTTGCGGCTGGCATGAGCATGGAGTAAGTGATGGCCCCGGCGGGGATGAGGAAGGCAAGAGAGCCGAAGACCCACATGATGGCCGCGCCGAGGGTCTGGTCGGGCAGGGGCTGGATGCCGAGCGGGTTGGGGTGGTCGACATAATACGTGTAGACCGGCGTGTTGCAGAAGGCGAGGAAGGCGGAGAGGCCTGTGTTCACCACGTCGGCGCTGACCAGGTAGATGAGCAGGCCCCAGTTGTTAGAGCGGCGGCTGGCGGGCCAGGGACGCAGCAGGCACCACCAGAAGAGCATCGCGGTCGAGAGGAAGCAGAGATGTTCGATGTCGTGCCAGGTCTCGTTTTCGAGGGCGAAGTCGTAGGCCGCGGGCAGATGCCAGCCGAGGTAGACGATGTTCATAGCCAGCCAGGCCACGCGCAGGCGGGTGAGCCCGTGGACGAAGCGGCGCAGCAGCCGCGAGCGGAAGAGCGGGCCAAGCACCGGCCTGCGGATAAAACGCGGCAGGCCGCGAAGCATGGGCGTGATGGGCAGCCCGAGCCACACCAGCGGCGGCACCACGGACATGAGGATGAGGTGCTCGATCATGTGCGCGCTGAGGATGGCGTCGGCCACGGCCTCGAGGGGCGAGCCGATGGCGATCCAGAGGCAGGCGAGACCGCCGAGGAAGGCGAGCAGACGCGTAGCGTTGAACTGCTCGGGGCGGGTCTTGCGCAGAGCAAACCAGCCGCGCACGTAGAGCACGGAGGGGAGGACGATGGCCGCGGTCAGGCCCCAGGGAAAGGTCCAGTCGTCGATGAGTGGATCGAGCGAGGCAACCATCCTGAGGGGCAGGCTCCTTGAAAAGCTAATGGGCTTAGGGCGCGGCCGAGCGCGGGGCTGCATGCGGCGTGGCCGGCGGGTTGGTCTGGGTCAGCGAACGCGAGGCGTCCGCGGCGGTGGGGCGGTTGCCTTCGCGCAGGGTGAGCAGGAAAGCGACGAGGGCGCGAGTCTCCGCCGGGCTGAGATCCTTGCCGTAGGCGGGCATGTTGCCGCCGCCCTGCAGCACCTGCCGGATCATCTGATCCTCGGTCATGCGGTTGGCGATGCCATCGAGGGCCGGGCCGCGCAGGCCGCCGACGCCTCCCAGGGCGTGGCAGTTGCGGCACTGCTTGTTCTGGAGAACGATGGCGCCCTGACGCTCCAGCGGCGAGCGGCCCACGAGGTACTGTGCGGGCGTCGGGTCGCCCGACCAGGCATCCATGATGGGGCTCCACGGCGTGTAGGTGCCGAGATGGGTGAAGACGCCGAGCGCAACGGCGATGACCGAAACCATGAGCACGGCGACAGGGCGGCGCGACCAGTGCTTTTCGCCTTCGCCGGCGACCAGCGGAAGCAGAAGCATGCCGCCGATGACGACAATGGGCGCGATAAAGATGAAGGGCGTCTCAAGATCGGGCGGCAGGTAGGCCAGGACCGCGTAAATCCAGAGGAAGAAGAAGTCCGGCTTGGGCGCGGTCTGGATGATGGTGGGATCGGGCTGGCCGGTGGGGCCAAAGGGACCGAAAAAGAGCGCGCAGGCCAGCACGGCCAGCAGGATGGCCGCGGAGAAGACGGCGTCTTTCCAGGCCGCGTCGGGCACGAAAGGCACGCCGTCCTTGGCGGTCATTTCGTGGTACTCGCGGTCGTAGGTGGCCTTACTCACCACGCGGCCGGGCATGGGCCACTCGTTCACGCCGAGGCGCAGCACCATCCAGATATGCAGGGCCACGAAGCCGATGAGCATGCCAGGGATGACGAAGACATGCAGGGCGAAGAAGCGCGAGAGGGTTGCCCCGGCAATGATGGGTCCGCCGAGAAGGGCATGAACGAGGCGGCCGCCGATCCACGGCACGCGGCTGGTGATGGATGCGCCGATGCCGAGGCCCCAGTAGGCGTCCTGGTCGAAGCGCAGCACCTGGCCGGTGAAGGCCATGCCCAGGGTAAAGAGCAGCAGGAAGACGCCGAAAATCCAGGTAAGCTCGCGGGGATACTTGTAGGCGCCGAACATGAAGACCTGGACCATGTGGATGAGCACGATGGCCACCATGAAGTCCGAGCCCCAGCCATGAATGGCGCGCAGCAGCCATCCCAGGGTGATGTCGTGATTGAGCACCTGCAGGCTGGCCCATGCCTGGCCCGCCGAGGGCGTATATACGAGGGCGAGCAGAATGCCGGTGACGATCTGCAGCAGGAAGAGCACGGTGGCGGCGGAGCCGAAGACGTACCACCAGCTCGCGCTCGAACTGGGAATGGGGTGCTCGGCGGCCTCGATGGCCGGCTTGCCGAGGCCGAGACGGCGCTCCAGCCACAGATACAGCCCCACGGCGCTTTGCTTGAGCGGGCTCATGCGTCGGACCTCGTCCGCTGGGATTCGATCTGGATCAGCGGTTTCTTGTTGCAGGCCTCATTGGAGAGCGTCGGCATCTGGCCCGCGTCGATCATGAGCTTGCCGCCGACGATCGAGTACTTGTACTCGAAGAGGCCGCGCTCGGGCGGGCCGGAGGCGCGGGAGCCGTCCTCGTAGTAGGCGCCGCCATGGCAAGGGCACATGAAGAGATGGGACTGCGGGAACCAGCGCACGGGGCAGCCGAGGTGAGCGCAGTTGATGGCGAAGACCTGGAACTTGGAGCCGGCCATACGGCGTACCCAGCAGGCCACCTTGGCGGTTTCGCCGTCCGAAACCGAGGTGACGGGGTTGACGTAGTCGGCGAGGCGGGTCTCGCCCTCCGGGAAGTTGCCAATGGGACCGAGCGAAACCCAGCTCTTGTAACTCTGGTCGCGACGCAGGGCGGGCCCGAGCAGATAACCGACCAGCGGCACGGCCAGCACCGCGCCCACAACGCCGTTGAGGGCGACGGAGAGCTTGAAGAGAAAGGCGCGGCGGGAGATCTGCGCGGCGCGGGCCTCGGATTCGGGCTTGAGTGCTGCGGACTTCGGGGAAGCGCTCAGGGGCTCCTGGGGGTGGGTCATGGCTTGGCGGTCTCCTTGGGTGCGGAGGGGCTCGTGTCCGCAGGCGTGCGGTGCGTGGCGAGCCAGGCGACGATATCGTCGATCTCCTGGGAGGTGAGGGCGCGCGCGGCAATGTACTTGCGCCAGTCGGGCGTGGAGGGCTCGGGATGCGCGGCGAGGATGACGCTGTGCAGGCTCTGGTCGTTGACGAGAGCGAGGTACGAGGGATCGACAATAGAGTGGCCCGCGGTGGGCGTACCCGTGCCGCTCGATCCGTGGCAGCGGGCGCAGGCGGCCTGGTATACCGCGGCTCCGCTGGCGGCATTGCCGGGGGCGACGGCATAGGCCGGCACTGTGGCAGGCAACGCGGAGGAAGGCATATTCCACTCGTGGATCATGCCGTAGACGAGGGCGTCGACCTGCGCATCGGTGAGCATGCCGCCGGCATGCACGCTGAAGGCGGGCATCAGGGTGCCCTGGACGCCGTTGGCGATGGCGCTGCGCATGTTGGCCTGGCCGGCGATGTAAAGATATGCCGGGTTGTTCAGCGCGAGGGCCGCGCCGCCCCGGCCGTCCTCGCCATGGCAGCCGGCGCAATTTTGCTTGTACAGCGCGGTAAAGTCGAGCTGCTTGTCGGGGCGGATCACTTCCTCGCCGGGCCGGGGATAGCCGGGGGCCGAGGTGCAGCCGGTGCAGGCCGCCAGGGTTGCGCCGAGCACAACGGCTGCAAGGCTGCGCAGGGCCATCGTCATGCGCGGCCGTCCTTTCCGGCTTCATCCTCTTCGCCCAGGTTGGCATGGAACCCTGCGCGCACGGCGAAGGGCAGCGCCTGGAACTGGGGCGTGCGCACCTTGGCCTGCAGGTTGACGACAAAACCGGCCACCAGGCCGAAGGCGATCTGCGAAGGGATGAACCAGTACCAGTCGATGCGGTCGTTGAGGATGGGGCTGACAACGTTGAGCACCGAGGCCAGCAGGCCGGTCCACAGCAGCGGCGCAAGGAAGCCCGCAGTGAGAATGGGCCAGCGCGGGAACATGGGCAGCATGGCTCCGTAGAGCGAGCCTACGAGCAGCGAGGTGACGGTATGGATGGCGAGCGCGGCGAGCAGCCCCTCGATGTGGAACCGGGCGAGGAACTGGTCGCTCTGGCCGGCCCAGGAGATGAAGCCACCCGCGGCCATCAGGTTCATGGCATACCACAGGCTGTGATACTTGAGCACGCTGAAGAGCGTGGCGGGCACGATCATGGCGATGCCGCCTGCGATGCCTCCCTTGATGCCGGTAGCGAACTGGAAGGTTTCGACCGGAATGATCTTGCGGTGCATGGGACCGACGGGCAGCCGCTCGATGGAGGTGCGGGCGCTGGCGATGTCGATCTCCTCATCGGGGACTTCGAGGATCTCCGCGGCCTCGACGGGCAGCACGTTGCGGAACCAGCCGACAGCGGAGACGAGCGAAAGCGCCAGGCCCAGCAGGCTGACGGTCAGGCTGGTGACCATGCCCGCGATGATGAGCGTGATGCCGAGGCTGAGCACCATGGGCCACACTGTGGGCAGTGGCATGTGGATGCCGTGCTCGCCGTGAGGGTTCTCGTGTTCCATGCAGTACCTCGTTCGTGCGGCCCTAGCGGCCGAGGACGTAGACAACGGTGAAGACGACGACCCATACGGCGTCGACGAAGTGCCAGTAGACCGAGACCACCTCAAGCCGCTCGGCGTGATGATGGTTGACCTTGCCCATGAGCGCGAAGACGAGCGCCAGGCCCAGCATGATGAGGCCGGCGATGACGTGCGAGGCGTGCAGGCCGACCAGTGAATAAAAGGTGGTGCCGAAGAGATTGGTGCTGATGGTCAGGCCGCGGTGGTAGATCAGCTCGTACCATTCCCGGGCCGTGAACGCGATGAAGAGGCTGCCGAGAAAGACGGTAGCGGCGAGCCAGGCTTTGAAGCGCGCCAGCCGGTCGTGGCGCAGGTCGTGCACGGCAAAGTGCACAGTGATGGAGCTCGACAGCAGGCAGACGGTGGAGAAGATGGGCAGCTCCAGCACCTGGCTGGGCGTGGGGCCGGTGAGGCTTTTGCCGATGTAGAAGATGTAGGCGACGACGAAGATGATAAAGATGGCCGACTCGGCGGTGATGAGGCAGGCCATGCCCACCATGCCGCGCGAGGGCATACGCCACTCCTCGGCCGGGGCCGGAACGGGAACTGCGGCGGTGCTCATCGGCAGCCTTCTTTCCGCGCTGTGCGTGCGCTATTCATACTGCCCATCGGTCTCCTCCGGATGCTTGCGGTCCCACAGGGGGCGGCGGCTTTCTACGGTGGGTGTGACGGCGAAGTTGTACGCGGGCGGCGGGGAATCGGCAGCCCACTCGAGGGTCCACGCATCCCAGGGATCGGGTCCGGCCTTCTCGCCTTTGAAGTACGAGATGGCCATGTTGTAGACGAACAGCAGCGTGGCCACGGCCTGGAAGACGGCGCCGCTGGAGACGATGATGTTCCAGATCTCCCAGCCGCGGTCCGCCTCGTAGGTGTAGATACGGCGGGGCATGCCCAGCAGGCCGGGGATGTGCATGAAGTCGAAGGTGAGATGAAAGCCGATAACGAAGAGCCAGAAGTGCCATTTGCCCAGGCTGTTGGAGAGCATGCGGCCGGTCATCTTCGGATACCAGTAGTAAAAGGCCGCGAAGATCATGAAGAGAATGGCGCCGACCAGCACGTAGTGGAAGTGGGCAACCACAAAGTAGGAGTTGCCGAGCTGCCAGTCGAAGGGCGAGACCGAGAGCATGATGCCGGTGAGCCCGGCGATGAGGAATTGGAAGAGAAAGCCGAGCGAGAACATCATGGGCACGGTGAAGTGGATATTGCCGCCCCAGAGGGTCGCCAGCCAGTTGAAGATTTTGATGCCGGTGGGCACCGAGATGACCATGGTGGCGAAGGTGAAGAAGGCGTTGGGGCCGGGACCCATGCCCACCGTGAACATGTGGTGAGCCCAGACGGAGAGGCTGATGAAGCCGATGCCAACCGAGGCCGCGACCATGGCGGGATAACCGAAGATGGCTTTGCGCGAGAAGACCGGGATGATCTCGTTAGCGAAGGCGAAGGCAGGCAGCACCAGCACGTAGACCTCGGGGTGGCCGAAGATCCAGAAGAAGTGCATCCAGAGAACGGCGGAGCCGCCAGCCTGCGTATCGAAAAAGTGGCCGCCGAGGTAGCGGTCGATGCAGAGCATGATCTGCGCGGCGGTGAGCGGGCTGACGGTGACGAAGACCAGGCAGCTCTGCACCAGGTAGAGCCAGGCCAGCAGCGGCATGCGGCTCAGCTTCATGCCCGGGCAGCGCATCGAAATGATGGTGGCCACGATGTTGAGCGAGGTGCCAATGCTGCCGATGCCGGAGAGGAAGATGGAGAGGGTCCAGTAGTCGGTGGAGTGGCCGGGCGAGAAGCCCCGCGCGGTAAGCGGCGCGTAGGCGAACCAGCCCACGTCCGGCGCGGTGCCCGCGCCATAGAGGCCGCTGCCCGCGAAGTAGCTGAAGTAGAGCAGCAGCCCGCCAAAGGCCGAGATCCAGAAGCTGAAGGCGTTGAGGCGCGGAAAGGCCATGTCGCGCGCGCCGATCATGAGGGGAATGAGGTAATTGCCGAAACCGAAGAGAATGGGCATGCCCACGAAGAAGACCATCGTGGTGCCGTGCATGGTGAAGAGCCGGTTGAAGACCTCGGGCGAGACGAAGTGGTTGTTGGGCACCAGGAGCTGGATGCGCATCAGGATGGCTTCAATGCCGGCGACGACAAGGAAGATGAGCGAGTAGCCGATGTACATCAGCCCGATCTTCTTGTGGTCGACGGTGGTGATCCACTCCTGCACCACATCGAAGAAGCCGCGATGCGCGCCTGCGGCGGTCTTCGGCGCGATGGCTGAGGCTGGCCCGGTTTGTGTTGCCATGGTTCTCCTTCGTCGTTCGTGCGGCTAACGGAGCGTCAACAGATACTTGGTGACGGCGTCGAGGTCGCGGTTGTTCAGGTGCATGGCCGGCATCAGCGCGCCCGGCTTGAAGGTCGCTGGGTCGTCGATGAAGGCGCGAAGGTTTTCAGGTGTGTTCGTCACGGAGCCGGAGGCGATGGTGGCCCGCGAGGCGACGTGCGAGAGGTCGGGTCCGAAGATGCCGTGGCCGCTGGTGCCGGAGATGGTGTGGCAGTTGGCGCAGGCGTTGCGCTCAAAGACGGCGCGGCCCTCGGCCACGGCCGGATCCTGCACAGCGGTCTTCTGCTGATCGGCGACCCAGGCGGCGAACTGCGCGGGCGTATCGGCATAGACGCGGATGAGCATCTTGGCGTGCTGGATGCCGCAGTACTGCGCGCACTGGCCTAGGTAGAGGCCGGGGTCTTCGGGGTCAATCCACATGGTGTTGATCTTGTTCGGAATCACGTCCATCTTGCCCGCCAGACGCGGCACCCAGAAGCTGTGATCGGTGTCGGCCGAGGACATGGTGAGGTAGGTCGGCATGGGATGCCGCGGATCACTTACCGGAACATGAAGCTCGTTGGCGGTGACGATGCCGAGCTTGGGATAGCGGTACTCCCACCAGTACTGATGGCCGATGACGGTCACGTCGAGCGCCTTCGCCGGTTTGGGAATGCTCTGGTTGACGAAGATGACGCGTGCGGTGGAAAGAAACAGCACCACCACGATCAGGATGGGGATGACGGTCCAGGAAAGTTCGATCTGGTTGGAGCCGTAAATCTGCGCGGGCTCGCGCACAGTGTAGCCGCGGCGATGGCGGAAGCGGATGATGGTGTAGAGCAGCAGGCCGGCGACCACCAGAAAGATGCCGGTGCAGATGCCGAGCACGAGTAGCGAAAGGCCATAGATGGAGCGGGCCGGCGAGGCCTGCGGGGCAAAGATGCTGGTCATCGGCTGGTCGAGCCAGAGCGCTATGGCGTGCAGGCGCGAAGCTGCAGCCGTCTGCAAGTTGCCTGTGATCTTTGGGACAAACACGCCAGCCACCGCGAGCCTGGGCCAAAACAGCATTGCGATCCTCACCTGCAACTGCAACGGAACGCCGCCACAGAGGTGAGCGTTCCGGTGGGTGCATGCGGTTGCCGGGTGCCGGTGCTGACGCAGCTACCGGAATTGGGAGGGCAAATTGTGATGAAACGCTGCCCGGGAGCAACCTGCCTGCGGCCTTGGTTCAAAGCCAATGGCGGAGAGATGCGGGCCGGCGGAGCCAGAAGAACCTGCCGAGTGTATCGGGAACAACCGCAACCTGTTCCGCTGAATAGAAGAGTAACACTCCGCGCAGCGGCGCCGCACCACGATGCGGACTAAGAGACGATGAATTCCTGTGCAGCGCGCGCAGT
>DASZRQ010000143.1:0-81753 GCA_035549115.1 Occallatibacter sp.
GTTTCATTCGTTCCTTGTTTTCTCCGCTCTGCGGCGGGGTCTCGGTTACAACTCGATCAGTGCCTTGGGGGCGGGCGTCAGCACCTCGCCGCCGGTTCTGGTCACTGCCACCATATCCTCGATGCGCAGGCCAAACGCGCCGGGCAAATACACTCCCGGCTCAATCGTAATCACCATGCAGGCCTGGAGCCGCGCCGTCTGCCCCGCGCCAATCCGCGGCTGCTCATGAATCTCAAGGCCCACGCCGTGCCCCGTCGAGTGGGTAAACCACTCGGCCAGTCCGGCGTTCCGCAGCACGCTGCGCGCGGCTTCGTCGATCTCTCCGCAGCGCACACCGGCAACCACGGCGGCCACGGCGGCTTCCTGCGCCGCCAGCACCGCTTCATAGGCTGCCCGCTCTTTGGCATTGGGCTTACCGAGGCAGACGGTGCGGGTCATGTCGGAGCAGTAACCCTCACGGATTATACCGAAGTCCAGGGTTACGAACCCCCTGCGCGGCAGCCGGTTGGCCGTGGCCCGGCCATGCGGCAGGGCCGACCGCTTGCCGGAGGCGACGATGGTCTCGAACGACATGCCTTCGGCGCCCATCCGCCGCGCCTGATACTCGAGCTCCGCCGCCACCTCGTACTCCGCCAGGCCCCCGCGCAGAAACCCCAGCATGTGGTCGAACAGCCGGCATCCCATCAGCGCCGCCTCGCGCATGATCGCCAGCTCGTCGTCGTCCTTCACCAGCCGCAGCGGCTCCACCAGCGGCCCAGCCAAAGGCACCAGAAACGTCCGCCGCAGCACAGCCGGCAACGCTGCCCGCCAGCGCGTCAGGTCGGCCACCGTAACCAGTGCTGGGTCGAAGCCCACGGCCTCAACGCCGGGCTGCGCGGCAAGCCATTGCAAGGCGCTCACGGAAACCGAGCTGGTGACGATCTGAACCCCGGCCGCGGTCACTTCCTCGGCGGCCTGCGCGGTATAGCGCCCGTCGGTAAAAAGACGCGCGGCTCTGCGCGTCAGCGCCAGCGCGGCGCTCGATCCGGTAAAGCCGGAGAGATAGCGAACATCGGGGAGATGGGTGACGATCAGCCCATGAAGTCCGACCCGGGTGATGCGCCTGCGAAGCTGACCGATACGGCGTGAATGATCCACGGGGATTGGTATATCACGCGAGACTTGGCGGCTATTCAGCCCGGAAACAAAAGTGGAGATCTTGCGTCCCGAAAACCTGAGTCTGCTGTGCGCAATGCAAGCCTACAGAGCAGGCCGTACCGGCTTCTTTTCGCTGGGGTCTACCTCGGATTCACCGGCGCGGTTCAGGTCGCTCTGGCGGTCCATCCACTCGTCCAGCCGCGAGCGCTTGAAGCGCCAGCGGTTGCCCAGCTTGAAGGCCGGGACAAAGCCCTCCGAGGCGTACTTGTAAAGCGTATCGGGCGAAATGCCGAGGTAGTCGGAGGCCTGGCGAATGTCCATGACCTCGCGGATTTCCGGAACAAGCAAGTTGGAGCGGGCCGCGGCGTTGCGCATGATTCCCCTCCTGCAAGGCAAACAGCGCCCTCAGGCGTAAATTCCGGCCGGGCAGCCGGTATTTCTGTATATACCGCTGTTTCACCTGCCGCTTCAAGGTTTTTCAGGAAGTTGCAGGAAATTCATGGGCTTTAAGGTAACCTGCAAACCCGGAATTATCCAGCGCTTGGGGCCACAATCTTCTGCGAGCCCAATGGGTTGGGCCGTTGGAACGGATGGTGCGCATCGTGCCGGCCTCTCGCGCCGGACGGCGGGAGCAGCCACAGGTATCCCCTTGCAGGCCACGTCAACAAGGGATGGGTATTTCCCGGCACGGCATGACAAGATGGCAGATATGCGCAAACCGTCAGCATCTTTCGCCGCTCTGCTTTTGGCCGCCGCATTCTGGGCAGCGCCCGGCTCTTCCGCACAGACCTCAGCCGTAACCCCGGACATGATTCAGACCGGCTCGGACATCCCCGTGAAGTGGGAAGAGCCGCATCCGGGATATGACTACGTTAAGCGCGACGTGATGATCCCCATGCGCGATGGCGTCAAGCTGCATACGGTGATTCTCGTGCCGAACGGGGCCAGGGATCTGCCGATGCTTCTGGAGCGGACTCCTTATAACGCCAATGTCTTCTTTTCCGACAAGCCGAAGATGCATGACGCGGTGTGGTCGGCCCAGCGGGAGTGGGTCGACGACGGCTACATCATCGTGGCCCAGGATATTCGCGGCAAATACGGCTCCGAGGGCGACTACGTGATGACGCGGCCACCCATGGGGCCGCTGAACCCGAGCAAGACCGACGACACCACCGATGCCTGGGACACCATCGACTGGCTGGTCAAGAACGTGCCCGAATCGAACGGACGCGTGGGCATGATTGGTTCGTCCTACGACGGCTGGACAGTGACGATGGCCCTGCTGGGGCCGCATCCCGCCCTCAAGGTGGCTGCGCCGGAGAGCCCGATGATCGATGGCTGGATGGGCGACGACTGGTTCCACTACGGCGCATTCCGCCAGGTCAACCTCGACTACTTCACCGAGCAGTCAAGCGAGCGGGGCCACGGCTCCGCGGTTCCCCGGCCAGGCGATGACGACTACGCAACCTTTCTGAATGCGGGCACCGCCGGAAACTGGGCCGATGTGCACGGCCTCAAGCAGATTCCCTGGTGGAACCGGCTCTCCGCCCACCCCGCCTACGATGCCTTCTGGCAGCTCCAGGCGCTGGACAAAATTGTCGCGGCTCATCCCTCAAGCGTGCCGACCATGTGGTTGCAGGGACTGTGGGATCAGGAAGACATGTGGGGTGCGATCCATACCTGGGAGGCGCTCAAGGCCGCCGGCCACGTGGCGAACAACCACCTCGTGATGGGGCCGTGGTATCACAGCCAGATCAACCGCTCGGCAGAGACCCTCGGCCCGCTCACGTGGCCTGGAGACACCGCTGCCGATTTCCGGCGCAATGTGCTCATCCCCTTCTTTGACACTTATCTGAAAGACCGCCAGCCCGCCGATGCGCTGGCTCCGGTGATGATTTACAACCCGGCGGAGAAGCACTGGGACCGGTTCGCGGACTGGCCCAGCGTGGACGAAAAGCATCTGACACCGATGTATCTCGAGCAAAACTTCGGTCTTGGCCTGGAGAAGCCGGAGGGCGGCGAGGATAGCTACGTCTCCGATCCCGCGAAACCGGTTCCCTTCCTCACCCCGCCCGTGGAGCCGGATGGCGGCCAGCGCTGGCATACCTGGCTGGTGCAGGATCAGCGTCCGGTGGGTACGCGGACCGATGTGCTGAGCTATGAAACTCCGGTGCTCGACCACGCGGTGCGTGTCGAAGGCGCGCCGTTCGCGGACCTCTTCGTAAAGACCACGGGAACGGACGCGGACTTTGTGGTGAAGGTGATCGACGTGTATCCGCCCGCCTATCCCCAGCAGCCGGACCTGGCCGGATACGAGCTCGCCATCAGCATGGACATCTTCCGCGGGCGCTACCGCAAAAGCTTCGAGAAGCCCGAGGCAATCCCGGCAGGCGTGACGCAGGAGTACCGTTTCGGGCTGCCCACGGTGAACTACACCTTCGAGCCGGGGCACCGCATCATGGTGCAGGTGCAGTCGTCGCTCTTCCCGCTCTATGACCGCAACCCGCAGACCTTCGTGCCCAACATCTTCTTTGCGAAGCCGGAGGATTTTCACGCGGAGACGATGACCGTCGAGCGGGGCAAGAGCGCGGTGCTGCTGCCGATCGTGGAGCGGAGCACGGCGGAAAAGTAGCGCCAACAGGAAAAGCGAAGCCGGGGCTTGCGGGCCCCGGCTCTTTCTTTGCTCAAATTGATTGAGTCTTGTTCAGGCTAGTTCTGGGTTCAGGCTAGTTCTGGTCGTCGCGCCGGTGCAGTGTCGGCCGGTCGTCTCCATTGCTGGTGCCGTTGCCGCTGCCGTCGTCCGTCCCCGTGGAGGCCCTGCGTAGAGAGGGCTTCTTGCCGTCCTTGTTGTCCAGCAGGCGGCGCTTGTTCTCAATGCGCGCCAGCCGCGCCTTGATGTTGTCGAACTCCGACGTGGTCACGGTGTACTCGTCACGCGGCGGCAGAATCTCGGCAATTTCTTCCTGCGAGTGCAGGATGCGGTCCGGGGTCTGGGGATGGTCCGAGAACGCCTTGGCCACTAGGCCGGGTTTCCGCTTTTCGAGCGCCTGAATCTTTTCGAAGAAGGCGATGAAGGCCTGCGGGTCGTACCCCGCCTTGTACATGTACTGCACGCCCAGGTAGTCGGCCTGCGCCTCGAACTCGCGGGAGAACTTGAGGAAGGTCATCGGAATGCCGATGTTGGCCGCCTCGTAAATGCCGTACCCCGTCCAGCCGCCGATAAAGATCAGCGGGATGGTGCCAAGCTGCGCGTAGTTGGCGCGGGTCATCTCGCGGGCTATGTGGTGGGCGCAGACATGGGCAATCTCATGGGCCATCACGCCGGCCATCTCGGCCTCTTCGTCGGCGTTCAGAATAAGGCCGGAGTTCACATAGAAGAAGCCGCCCGGCAGCGCCATGGCGTTGATCTCGTCCGAATCGATGATCTTGATCGTGAACGGCACCTTGCAGTCGGAGTTCTTCACGATGTTCTGTCCGATGCGGTTTACATACTCGTTGATGACCGGGTCGGTGATGAGCCGGGTGCTCTTCTCGATCTCGTCGGCGTAGGTCTTGCCCATCTTGATCTCGGTGTCGGTGGAGTACCAGTTGCCCAGCCCGCGGCCGCCAATGTCCCGGTTCCCAACCGCATTCACGTCCTCAATGCTGCCCGGCTTGACCTTGATGGGATGGCTGCCGACCTCGACGACTTTGTCCGGATCGACATCCACATCGCCCTTGACCGGTTCGGTGCCGGGAGCGGTGTCGTCCTTGTCGCCCTTCTTGCTCTTCTTGTCTTTTTTATCCTGATCGGAGCTGCTGTCCGAGCTGGCCTGTGCGTCCTTGTCTTTCTGGGCCGGGGGAGCCTGCACATCGCCCTGCACGGGTGCGGCCCCCGGCGCGGATTGCGCGGAAGGAGCTGATGAGCCGCTGCTGGATGAGGTGCCGGACTGTGCCTGCGCCGTGGCGGCTGCGGCAACGGCCAGCGCGAGAGCTGCGAGGAACGCAGCGCTCCGAACAGGAATGCCTGTTTTCATGGTGACCCTCCAACCAAAGAGGAGAACGGGGGAAGGACGCGCGCTCCGCTCCCGCTGGTTAGACGCTAGTATGCGCCCGAAGGTCAGCCGCGCGAAAGGGGCATGCGGTGAAATCCGGCTTCCCCTGTGCTGGCGAGCCAGGGGCGAAGACCCCGTGCATACCCGGATTCGAATGCCTTGGAGGGCGCAACCGCTTGCATTAGAGTGGAGTTCACGGCAAAGCTGTTGATCTGGTTAAGCCGGTTCGGAGGCAGGGTGCGCAGGTTCGGTTTGGCGGCTTTGGGGGGAATCGTATGCCTGGCGGGCGCACTCCATGCGCAAAAGCTGCCAGCGCGGAACCCCTCGCCCCACGCGGCCGTGCCCACAGCACAGGTGGAAGTGCTGAAAGAACCCCAGCCCATCGACGCAACCAGCATCGGCTCCCCCATTCTCCTCAATAAAGGTTGGCATGTCGGCATTACCGCGGACCCGGCGGCAGCGTCGCAGAGTTTCGACGACTCCAACTGGGCAGTACGGGATACTGCCGAATCGATTCCGGATGTGCCCGGAAGCGATGAGTCCGATGAAGCTGCGGCCAATGAGCGCCGCTATGCGTGGTTCCGGCTGCATCTGCGGCTGCGGCCGGGACATGGGCCTGTCGCGCTGCTGATTGCGCTGCCGGTAAGCCAGAATACGTCGATCGTTCTCGGCTCCAACACCGGTCTCGATGTTTTTGCCAACGGCCGCTTGATTCGGCCCGAAGGACCGCACGGCGATGCCACCATCCGCTACCAGGAGATTTCGCGGCTCTACGACCTGAATGTGCCGCCGGACGAGACCAATGTGACGCTGGCCCTGCGCACCCTCTACGTGCCCACGGGCTACTACTCCTATACCAGCTTCTTCGCCAAGCGCACCTTGGAGTTCGGCAGCCCCGCCTCCCTGCGCGACGCCTGGAACATCTGGTTCCTGCACAGTGTGCTGGAGCGGCTGCCGCGCCTGGTGGATGCCTTTCTGCTGGCAGTCCTGTCGGTATTTCTGCTGGCGCTCTACTTTACGCAGCGCGGCCACCGCGAATATCTGTGGCTTGCCCTGCATGAGCTGCTGCAGGCGCCCATCGGCTTTATCGACCTTGCAGGCAGCCTGGCGCATCTCGATCAGCTCTGGTACGCGGCGCTGCTGATGCAGTTGCTGGTGGTGTCCGCCTATCTCTACTTTGAGTTTCTGGTAGCGTTTCTGGACATCAAACGCAAGCGCTGGTATGTGCGCGCGCTGCGCTGGTCAGCGCCCATACTGGCCGGCGTAGGCCCGGCACTGCTGATGCTGGGCGGCCATGGCGTAGGCATTCTGGTGTTGCTGGGCGTGGTCACGCTGGGCACGCTGGCGTGGATGGTGGGGTGGTCGATTTTCACCCTCGCCACGCTGGTGAATGCCACCCTGCGCCGCAACTTCGAAGCCGGCCTGCTGCTGATTCCGCTGCTGCTCACCATTGTGGGCATTGTCGAGCCCATCATGACTGGCGGCATGACCGATGCGATGGGCCATCCGTACCGCTCGCCGCTCACCATCGAGGCTGGTCCGGTGCCCATCCACTTTGCGTCCATTGCCGACTTTGTAGGCCTGCTCTCCATCGTGCTCATCATCTTCTTCCGCTTCCTGCGCATCCAGCACGACCGCGAGCGGGCGCAAAGCGAGCTGGCCGCCGCGCGGAATGTGCAGGAGCTGATGATTCCCCAGGAGAAGCTGGACACGCCCGGATACGAGCTGGACTCGGTCTATACGCCTGCTGCGGAAGTGGGTGGAGACTTCTTCTACGTGGAGCCGGGACAGGACGGCGGCTTGCTGGTGGTGATTGGCGATGTGGCCGGGCACGGCCTGAAAGCCGCGATGAACGTCTCGATGCTGATCGGCGCTCTCAAGCGCATCCCGGAGCGGCGGCCAGCCAAGGTGCTGGAGGCGCTGAACCGCGTGGTGGCCGGAAGCGAGAGCCTGACCACCTGCCAGGCGCTTTGGTTCGGGGACGGCGGCGAGCTGGTCATGTCGAGTGCCGGCCATCTGCCGCCCTATCTGAACAGCCAAGAGATCGCCGTGCCCGGCGGGCTGCCGCTGGGAGCGCTGCCCGAGAACCACTATGACGAGGTGCAGCTTTATCTGCATCCCGGCGACCGGCTGCTGCTGCTCTCCGACGGCGTGGTGGAGGCGCGCAGGCCGACCGGCGAGCTCTTTGGCTTCGACCGTGTGCACAACCTGAGCAACCAATCGGCCTTCTACATCGCCGATGCGGCCAAGGAATTCGGCCAGGAAGACGACATCACCGTGCTGACCGTGCGGCGGCTGGCCGCATAAGCTCCGCTTACCACCCCATCTTGCGCATGCGTTCGAGAATGATCGTGCTGTAGTGCGTCATGCGTTCCGGGCGGCGCTTGAGCGGCGCGGGCAACACCGCGGCAAGCTGCGCGGCCTGTTCCCTGCCAATGCTGCGCGCCGGAATGCCGTCGTGATACCGGCAGGCCGCTTCCGCGCCGTAGACTCCCGGTCCCCACTCCACCACGTTCAGATACAGCTCCAGAATGCGCCGTTTGCCGAGCACCAGTTCGGCCACCGGCACCAGCGTGAATTCAGCTCCCTTGCGCAGGAGAGACCGGCTTGTCCCAAAGAACAGGTTCTTCACGAGCTGCTGGGTAATGGTTGAGCCGCCGCGCAGCCGACCGCCATCCATGTCTGTTTCCGCGGCCAGTTCCATCGCATGCCAGTCGAAGCCATGATGCTGGTAGAAGCGCGCATCCTCCGCCGCAACGACCGCGTGCTGCAGATCGGGCGAAATCTGGCTGAGCGGCACGAACTCGTAGCGCTTGCGGTAGGGCTTGTGGTGCGCCCAGGCCTGCATCCGGCGCTCCATGTGCACCGCGGTGGTCGGCGGATCGATCCAGCGAAGAGCCACCAGCATCAGCGCGGCCAGCGACCAGCAGAGCACGATGGCCAGGGCAATCCATCGCGCGATGAAAAGGGCGATTCCCTTCCGCAGGCGTGTCTTTCGTGGTGGCTCTGGGCTTGCTGTCACACTCTTAGGATAGACGCTGGGCGGACCTTGTCAGAAGGGCTTGCCCTTGAAGAGGAAGAACAGCTCGATCAACAGAATCAGCACCACCGTGGCTTCCAGAAAGAAGGCGCGGCTCTGGTTGAACTGCTCCACCATGTCGTGATGCAGGTCCTCCGCGGTCTTGAGCTTCTGCATCACCAGGTCTTTATAATCCGGCACGCCCACCTTGCCCGCGGCCAGCCGGTACATGCGTGCGGCAAACATGTCGCTGAGAAACTTGATGGCGTTGTCGGCGCGCTCGGTCAGCTCGGCCACATCCAGCAGCACGGTGTGCAGGCTGGTGGCGGAGCGGGCCAGCCCCCAGCGCGCGAACAAGCCCGTCTTCTGCGCCAGCAGATCATAAACGCTGGCAAGAATCTCCGTCAGCAACTCGTCGTAGTGGCGGAACTCGAGCAACTGCGAATTGGCGTATTCGAGAAGCTGGATCGAGGTCTCCGCGCCGGCCGTCGAATCGTAGAGAAACGCCGCATTCCAGCCAATAACGGCCACATCGCCCGCATAATAGGACACCTGCGACTGCAGCACCTCGCGCACCTCGGCATCGGAGAGCACCAGCCGGTCGCCGCGAACCACCTGGGCAATCTCGCGGCCATGGTCGCGGGCCATCTCGGCGGCCGCTGGCGCACCCGCGGCCTCGCGTACATGGAAGATGAAGTAGTCTTCACTGAGCCACTTCGTGTAGGGCTTCACCATGGCCGCGGAGACTTGCTCCAGCTTCTGGCGCACGATCGGCTCGGCGCGCGAGGCAAAATCCACATCCCATACCCAGCGGCTGGCCAGATGCACCAGGCTCTCCCAGTCGCCCGTAAAGGGCAGTTGATAGATCACCGACGCCACGCCGTAGTCGTAGTACTTCACTTCTCCTTCCAGGCGCTCGCCGGTATCCAGGATCAACGGTTCCAGTGGGCCGATGACCGGCGGACGCTGGTAGCGCACATACGCCGGCGCCGTATGCTTCATGCTTGGCTGCTGCACCGTGCGCGCGCTCACCGCATGCTGCAGCAGGTCCAGGCGCAGCTCCTCGCAGACATCGAACTGGATCAGCACAAGGACGGAGCCACTGAGAATCGGCGGCGCGGAAGCTGGATGAGTGTCGGTCATGCGTGCTGCGGTCATGGTAGCGCATGGATCGCAGCCGAAGGCTTGAACAGAAGAAGAATCGGTCGCCCGCAATAGCGAAAAGCCCCATCCGTGTGGATGGGGCTTTGGTTTGAGAGCGCAAGATCGCCGGTGCTCAGTCGTAGTACTCCAGACCCAGGTGCGTGATGAGTTCGGCGCCCATGATGTGCCGCAGGGTGTTCTTCAGCTTCATCGACTGGATGAACAGGTCGTGCTCCGGATAGAGCCCTTCCCGCGTCTGCGGCGACTTGAGGTAGAAGCTCAGCCACTCCTGGATGCCGATGGACTGCAGCTCCTGCGCGCGCTTGGCCAGGTCGAGAAAGAGCACCAGGTCGAGCGCGATGGGCGCGGCAAGAATTGAGTCGCGGCAGAGAAAATCGACCTTGATCTGCATTGGATAGCCGAGCCAGCCGAAGATGTCGATGTTGTCCCAGCCTTCCTTGTTGTCGCCGCGCGGCGGGTAATAATTGATGCGGACCTTGTGGTAGATGTCCCCGTAGAGGTCCGGATAAAGCTCCGGCTGGAAGATGTACTCGAGCGAGCCCAGCTTCGACTCTTCCTTGGTCTTGAAGGACTCCGGGTCGTCCAGCACTTCGCCGTCGCGGTTGCCGAGAATGTTCGTCGAGTACCAGCCGGAGACGCCCAGCAGCCGCGCCTTGAAGGCCGGCGCGAGCACGGTCTTCATGAAGGTCTGTCCGGTCTTGAAGTCCTTGCCGCAGATCGGCGCGCTGTTCTTTTTCGAGAGATCGATCAGCGCCGGAATATCGACAGTCAGGTTTGGCGCGCCGTTGGCGAAGGGCACGCCCTCGCTCAGCGCCGCGTAAGCATAAATCTGCGAAGGCGCAATGCCGATGTCGCTCGACTCCAGTCCCTTCTCGAAAGCCTCCAGCGAGGCATGCACGGCCGTCGGCTCAAGAAAAATTTCCGTCGAGCCGCACCAGATCATCACCACGCGATCGACGGTCTTCTTGAAGGCCTGGATGTCGGCGCGCACCTGGTCGGCAAGGTCCTTCTTGTTCTTGCCCTTTTTCACGTGCGTGCCGTTCAGCCGCTTCACGTAGTACTGGTCGAAGACCGCGGGCAGCGGCTTGATGGTTTCCAGATACGGCTTGAGCTGGTCGAGGGTCTCCTTGTCCAGCACCTTGGCATGCGCAGCAGACTCGTAAACGTTGTCCTCGAAGATGTCCCAGCCGGTGAAGACCAGATCGTTCAGTTCGGCGAGCGGAACAAAGTCCTTGATCAGCGGCGAATTGTTGTCCGTGCGTTTCCCCAGGCGGATGGTGCCCATCTGGGTAAGCGAGCCGATGGGCTTGGCGAGGCCGCGGCGAACGGCCTCAACGCCAGCAATAAATGTGGTGGCCACGGCGCCCAGGCCGACGACCATCACTCCCAGTTTGCCCTTGGCGGGCGCAACCTTGCTGCTCATGTCTCTCCTAACCTTCCTTGTGGTTCGCGGCGCTCAAAATCGTCCGCGCATTGTTGCGTTCTACAAACGAAACAGTGTACGCCCCGAGGGGCAGGTTTAGCTCGCCTGCGATCCCTCGGCGCGCGCGCGCCGGACATGGGTCCAGACAAACCACACAATGCCGGCAAGAAGAACGAGCTCCATGCCGAGATGAAGACGGTGAAAAGCCTGCTCGAAGCGCGGGTCCGTATGCCAGCGCTCGCCCAGCTTCATGCCTGCGTAGGTCAGGGCAAAACACCACGGCCACGATCCCACAAAGGTATAGATGTGGAAGCGCAACTGCGGCATCTTCGCGATGCCCGCCGGGAAGGCGATGAAGGTGCGCACAATGGGAAGCAGGCGGCCGATCAGGACGGTGATCGAGCCGTACTTCTCGAAGAAATGCGTCATGCGGTCCAGGTCGCGATGGCTCATCAGCACCCAGCGGCCATAGCGCTCCACCAGCGGCCGGCCGCCCTTGGCGCCAATCCAGTACGCAACGACGGAGCCCAGGTTGCAGCCGATGGCCCCCGCCGTGGCAGCCCCTATCAGGTTGAAGCGGTGCAGATAAACCAGGTAGCCCGCAAAGGGCAGAATGATCTCGGACGGCAGCGGGATGCATGCCGATTCGATGCCCATCAGCGCGGCGATTCCGGCATATCCGCCAAGATCGATAACGTGCGTGATGAACTGGACGAGATACGCGAGAATCCGTTCGCTCATGGACAGATTCAAGTATATAGGCCGGTTGCGGGCAGCCGCATGGAGCGTCCCGCAGGGCGGACAGCGGCTGCTCGGCCTTTGCTACGATTGAGGGTTGATTCGAGATAAGGCGCGAGGTGACTGCGTTGTCCGATTTTCCTCCGGTTCCGCTGACTCTGGAAGGTTCCGCCGTTCTGCATCAGTTCTTCCGTTTTGATTGGACACGCTGGCGCGCTGTTGCCGGGAGCGACCGGGCGCAGATCGTCGCCGAAGCGGTCGCCGCGCTCAAGGCTCTGGAGCGTGCCAGCGCCGATGCGCCGGTGCGCAGCGCGGTCTTCTCGCAGCTCGGGCACAAGGGCGACCTGATCCTCGTTCACTTTCGCGAGTCGTTCGAGGCGCTGAACCAGGTGGAGCTCGATCTCGCGCAGACGCGGCTCTTCGATTTCCTCGAGATCAAGCACTCCTATGTATCGGTCGTCGAACTGGGACTCTACGAATCCAGCCGCAAAACCTATGAGGCCGCAAGCGCCAAGGGAGCGGCAACCTTCTCTCCTGAGTGGCAGGCCGAGGTCGATGCCTCGCTGGCGCGCGGCACAGAAGCCATGAAGCCGCGGCTCTTCCCTGCCATGCCGGAGGCGAAGTATCTCTGCTTTTATCCCATGGACCGCAAGCGCGGCGAGCAGGTCAACTGGTACACCGTGCCCTTTGCCGAGCGCCAGCGCATGATGCACCTGCACGGCATGATCGGCCGCCGCTACGGCGACGTGGTCAAACAGATCATCACCGGCTCCATAGGCATGGACGACTGGGAGTGGGGCGTCGATCTCTTCGCCAACGATCCTGTCATCTTCAAAAAGCTTATCTACGAGATGCGCTTCGACGAAGTCAGCGCCGTCTATGCCCTCTTCGGGCAGTTCTTCCTCGGCGTGCGCCTGCCCATTGAGAAACTGGCCGCATGGACGGAAGGCAGGCTCGACGCCTCGCGCTGAGCGCAAGTAAGGTATACTTGCCTTACTTGCAGGGAGGGGCCATGACCACGCTTACAGTCACCGCCAAGGGGCAGATCACGCTGAAACAGGAACTGCTGCGGCATATGAACATCGCCCCCGGCCAGAAGGTCGAGGTCAATCCCTTACCCGACGGACGGATTGTCCTTGGCGTTCCGGCGAAGGAAGGCTCCATCGACAACTTCATTGGAAGCCTGAAGCGCAAAGGCGGGCCGCGCTTGAGCATTGCGCGGATCAGGAAGATCACGGAAGATGCCTGGGCGGGCAAGCGTTGAACATCATCGCGGACACGAATGTTCTGCTTCGCGGCGCGCTGGCGGATGAGCCGCACCAATCGGCGGCGGCAGCCCGTGTCCTGAGACAGGCGGAGCTGATCGCTGTACCGATTGCCGCGCTCTGCGAATTTGTCTGGGTGCTCCGGCGGGGGTATAAATGGCCGGCTGAGCAGGTGGCCCAATCGCTCCGCGCGCTGCTGGCAAGCCCGAGTGTGGTAACCGACCAGCCCGCAGCGGAGGCCGGTTTGCGCATGTTGGAAGCGGGTGGCGACTTTGCCGACGGCGCGCTGCACTATGAAGGCGAGTGGCTGGGCGGCCAGGAGTTCGTCAGCTTCGATCGCAGAGCCGTTACGCTCCTGCAGGCACAGGGCAAACAGGCACGCTTGCTTGGAACAGCAGAAAAGGTGTAGCAGTGGCGACGAAGAAGGCAGCGGCAAAAACGGCACCGAAGAAGCCCTTAAAGAGTGCGAGTAAAGACCTCGCCCCCGAGCGCATCGCAGCGATTCTCAAGGGGCTGGATGAGACGTATCCCAATGCCGTCTGCGCGCTTGACCACCGCTCGCCGTGGGAGCTTCTCGTAGCCACGATCCTCTCCGCGCAGTGCACGGACGCGCGCGTGAACATGGTGACGCCGGAGCTGTTTCGCCGCTTCCCGACACCCCAGGCCATGGCCAGGGCCACGCAGCCGGAGATCGAAGCCCTCATCCGCACCACGGGCTTCTTCCGCAACAAGGCCAAGTCGATTCTGGGCGCTGCCAAGCGCATCAGCGAGGACTTTGGCGGCAAGGTGCCGCAGACGCTCGACGAGCTGATCACCGTGCCCGGTGCGGCGCGCAAGACTGCGAACGTCGTCCTCGGCGTGAGCTTCGGCAAGGCCGAGGGCGTCGTCGTGGACACGCACGTCTTCCGCATTACGCATCGGCTGGGCCTGACCAAAGGCGATACGCCCCAGAAAGTCGAACAGGAGCTGATGAAGATTCTGCCGCAGGACCGCTGGATCAGCTTCTCCCATCAGATCATTCATCACGGCCGCAAGGTATGCGTTGCCCTCAAGCCCCGCTGCAAGGACTGCAACCTCGAGATGCTGTGCCACTCGAAGGACAAGACCTGGCACTCGTAAAGACGCGAAACTCGCCGCGTTTCACCCGATAAAGCCTGCGACCGCTGCAATCAGGCCGGGAACATCGTGCGGCGCCGCCTCCGCGGCCGGCTCCCATCCCAGCTCCCGCAGCGTCGCGCTAGTAATCGGCCCGATGGAAACCGCCGCAACACCCGGAAACGGAAACGCCAGGCCGGCGCATGCAGCCGCGGCCTTCAGGTGCGTCGCGCTGGAAGAGCTGGTAAACGTGGCAGCGTCGATTCCCTGCCCAATCGCCGCGCGCAACTGCTCCGGCGCAGCCTCAGGCATCGCATTCCGGTAGGCATCGACGGCATCCACCGTTGCTCCGGCGGCACACAGCGCATCGGGAATCACATCGCGGGCAATCTCCGCGCGGGCCAGCAGGAAGCGCCTGCCGTGCGCCTTCTCCACGAGCAAGGCGACAAGGCTTTCGGCGACGTAGGACTCCGGCATGAGCGCGACCGACAGGCCGATGGCTTCAGCTTCCTTTGCCGTGGCAGGCCCGATTGCGGCCACCTGCGGCGCGCCCGGCTTTCCGAGCGCTGTGCCGAGAGCTTCAGCCCGCTTCGCAAGCGCGTGCACCGCATTGGCACTCGTCAGAATCAGCCAGTCATAGGCCGCGAGCCTTTGCAGCGCAACATCGAGCGGCGCGTAACTCGCTGGCGGCTGAATTTCAATCACGGGGACTTCGACCGGCGTTGCGCCAAGAGCGCGCAGCCCCGCGCTCAGCCTGCCTGCCTGCCCTGCCCCGCGAGTCACCAGGATGCGGCGGCCCGCAAGCGGCAGCGTTGTCACTGCGCGGCCTCGCCCGCGCTTGCCAGCAGTTCCGCCGCGCCCTCATCCAGCAGCAACTGAGCGACGAGTATGCCGAGCGCCTCCGGCGGTGTGGATCTGTGCGCGGCGCGGTGATGGATGCGGATCGTGCGGCCTGTATCCGGCGCGGCCACCACGCCAAAGATCTCCGCCTGATGCGGATCGGCCAGCACAGTGCGGCAATGCACGCCGATGGGCACCTGGCAGCCGCCGCCAAGAGCGGCCAGCGCGGCGCGCTCAGCCGTCACTGCGTAGCGCGTCGGCGCATCGTCCAGAAACGCAAGCGCCGTCTTCGTCGCCGCATCGCCCTCGCGCGTTTCAATCCCCAGCGATCCCTGGCCTGCGGCGGGGCAAAAATCCTTCGGGTCCAGTCGCTGGCGAATCCACTCCGCCTTTTCGAGCCGGTCGAGCCCCGCGGCGGCCAGCAGAATCGCATCCACCTGGCCCTCGCCCAGCTTGCGCAGCCGCGTATCCACGTTGCCGCGAAACTCCACAGCCTCAATATCCGGGCGCAGCGCCTTGAGTTGCGCCCGCCGGCGCTGGCTGCTGGTGCCCACCTTCGCCCCGGCGGGCAATGCCGCGAGATTGGCGTACTTCTCCGAGACAAAAACATCGCGGGGATCGACGCGGCGTGGCGTGGCCGCCAGCGCAAAACCCGCGGGCAGCTCCGTCGGCAGATCCTTGAGCGAGTGCACGGCCAGGTCGACTTTGCCGTCGGCAAGCGCCTCTTCAATCTCCTTGGTGAACATTCCCTTGGAACCCACCTGCGCGAAGGTCACTTCCTGCAGCCGGTCGCCTGTCGTCTTGATGATCTCGATTGCGACGGTATGCCCCGCATCGCGCAGAAGACCGGCGATGTGGTGTGCCTGCCAGAGGGCAAGCTGCGAGCCGCGGCTGCCGATGCGGAGATTCATTTGCCTCCTGCGGCGCTGGCCTGCTTCTCGCGCGCGGGTTGCTGGGCAGGCGCGGAGATGGGCGTCGGCTCTTCTGCCGCCGTGGGCAGCGACCACGCCTCGCACAGCGCCTCCATGCGAGCGGTATCGTTGTCGCGCGCGGCCTGCTTCAGGGCCTGCATTGGCGGGTGGAGAAACTTATTCACGAGCCCTCGGGTCAGCGCATCGATGGCCGCTTCCTGCTCCGGCGTGAGCGAACCGAGCCGCGCGTGAATGCGCTTGAGTTCGGCCATGCGCAGCTCTTCGGCCTGGTGCTGCAGGCTCACAATGGCTGGAGCGGCGTTGACCGAGCGGCGGCGCTGGTGGAAGCGCTCCACTTCGCTCGCAATCATGGCCTCGGCATCGCCGGCTTCCCGGCTGCGCTCGGCCATGTGGGATGCGGCCACCTGCTGCAGGTCGTCGATGTCGTAGACGAACAGGCCTTCGAGCTTGCCCATCGCCGGGTCCACGTCGCGGGGCACCGCCAGATCGATGAAGAACATGGGCCGGTTGCGCCGGCGATGCATGAAGCTCTGCCCGTGCTCGCGGGTAAAGATAGCGTGGGGCGCGCTCGTGGAGCTGATGATAATGTCCGCCTCGCCCGCGGCCTCGTGGAGCTGGTCGAACGGAATCACGCGGCCCTTGAAGGGCTCGGCAAGCTGGCGCGCGCGCTCCTGTGTGCGGTTGGTGACAAGAATCGCGCCTGCTCCCTGCTGCACCAGATGGCGTGCGGCCAGCTCGCTCATCTTGCCCGCGCCCACCAGAAACACCGTGCGGCCCTGCAGCGAGCCGAAGATCTTGCGGGCAAGTTCCACGGCGACCGAAGCAATGGAAACCGAGTTCGAGCCAATCTCCGTCTCCGTGCGCACGCGCTTGGCGGCGGCAAAGGCTCCCTGCAGCAGATGATCCAGCTCCGTGCCCACCGTTCCGCTCGTCCGCGCCACGGTATAAGCCTCTTTCACCTGCCCCAGGATCTGCGACTCGCCGACAACCATCGAATCCAGGCTGGCGGCGACGCGAAAGACATGGCGAACTGCGTCCTGGTCCATGTGCCGGTAGATGTGCGGCGCCAGCAGGGCCGGGTCAAGCCCGAACTGGCGATGCAAAAAGCCTGCGAGGTCCGCCTCCGGAGAGTCGAGCGCGGCCAGCATCTCCACGCGGTTGCAGGTGGAGAGAATCATGCACTCGGCCACGCCGGGCACGGCGGCCAGGGCGCGCGTCGTCTCCGGCAGCTCCTCGCGAGAGATGGCGACCTTCTCGCGCAGCTCGATGGGCGCGGTCCGGTGGTTGATGCCGATGAGAGCGAGCGTCATGGGGCACCGAACCTGTGCACGTGGCTCACGAGGTTGGCCGCCCACACGCCGAGCATCACGGCCAGAACCGCGCCGGAGAGGTACGCCGCCCGGCGGCCACGCAATCCTGCCGAGTGGCGCAGCAGGATCAACAGAACATACAGACCCCACATGGCGAAGGAAGCCAGCACCTTGGGATCGAGAAAATAAGCGGCCCCTAGAGAAGTCTCCTGCACCAGCACGGCGCCGAGAACCAAACCTACGGTCATGCACGGGAAGCCGAACAGCAGCATGGCATGCGAAAGCCGTTCCAGCGTATCGAGCGGCGGCAGCCAGTCCAGCGTGCGCTGTCCGGCCTGCCCTGTCTTGGCCTTCAGGCGGCGCTCCTGCACCAGATAAAGAACCGAAGCCAGCAGGCTGAACCCCAGCGCAGCATACGCCGCCAGCAGCGCCGCAATATGCGCAATCAGCCAGCTCGTCCGCACCCCCTCTGACGGGAAGGTATAGCCCTTGACACCCAGCGCCGGCACGAAGACCAGGAAAAATGTAACGGGTAAGGCGAAGATTCCAAGAGAGATGGCGTCATAGAGCCACCACGCCAGGTAGTAGAGGCCCACAATCAGGAAACCCAGCAGCGATTCGGCTTCGCGCGCCCCCACGGGCAGCCAGCGGTGCGCCAGAACCAGCATCTCCACGCAGGAGACAAAATGCAGAATGAAGGCCAGACCCCCGAGATGAACACAGGCGCTGCGCCACCGGGCTGAGGAAAACAGCACGGCGGGGAAGATCGCGATACTGGCTGCCGCGTAGAGGAAGGCGGCGACTCGGAGCCAAAGCAGATACATACCGAACTCAACCTTAAGGCCTTAATGCTCAGTATACTGTGACGCAAATCACCCCGCCGGTACATCCGCACCATGGATGAGGCTGGCAATAAAGGGAGTTATGGCCCGTGATTCCCACCGCGTGTCCGCTCGTGGACGTGCCGCGGTCCGTGCGCGGGAACGGTAATCTGTACATACGATGCAACCGGCAGAGACCCAACCCACGGCGGCTGAAATCCCTTCCCCGTCCGCTGACGGGCAGGAGCTGCAGACCGCACGCGGTGCCGCGGCAAAAACCCCGGAAAAGCCCGCCGAGCTGACGCCCTTCATGCGCCAGTGGACCGCCGCCAAGCAGGAGAACCCCGACGCTCTGCTCTTCTTCCGCATGGGCGACTTCTACGAGCTCTTCTACGATGATGCCGTCGTCGCCAGCCGCGAGCTGCAGCTCACGCTCACCGCGCGCGACCGCGAGCGCCAGGTGCCCATGTGCGGTGTGCCCTACCACTCGGTCGAGAGCTACCTCACGCGCCTGTTGCGGCGCGGCTTCCGCATCGCCATCTGCGACCAGATGGAGGACCCCAGGCTCACCAAAAAGATCGTCCGGCGCGAAGTCACCCGCGTGCTCTCGCCCGGCACCGCCCTCGACGCCGGTCTCGATCAGGCGCAGAACAACTTTCTTGCCGCGTACTTTGAACCCGTCCGTGAAAAACGAGCCGAGCCTCTGGCTGCCATCGCCCTGCTCGACGTTTCGACCGGCGAGTTCCGCACCGCGGAGTTCGCCGGAGTCGCGGCGCGTCAGCAGGCAATCGAAGAGCTGCTCCTTGCCAGCCCGAGCGAAGTGCTTCTCGCCGCCGGCGCGGAAATCCCCGCGCAGCTTGAGCGCATTGCCGCGCGCACCCGCGTTGAGGACTGGGTCTGGACCCGCGATTTTGCTGTGCCGCTGGTCGAGCGGCAACTCAAAGTCCGCACCCTGGAGGGCTTCGGCCTCGTCGGTCACGACGCTGCCGCCATCGCCGCCGGTGCGGTGCTGCACTACGTGCGCACCACGCAGAAAAACGAGGCCCTGCACATCGACTCGCTCCGCTTTCAGGAGCACTCCACCGCCCTCGAGCTCGATCAGGTCACGGTGCGCAACCTCGAGCTCGTTGAGCCGCTGTTTCAGGGGCAGGACACGCGCGCCACTCTCTTCCACACCCTCGACCAGTGCCAGACCCTGATGGGCAAGCGCCTGCTGCGCGCCACTATCCTGCGTCCGCTCGTCGACGCTGCCGCCATCGAAGCCCGCTACGAGGCCGTGGCCGAGGCCCACGCAGATCTGCTCAAGCGTGAAGAAGTGCGCCGGGCCTTCAACGGCATCCTCGACCTCGAACGCCTGCTCGCAAAGCTCAGCCTCGACTCCGCCGGTCCGCGCGATGTGCGCGCCATGGCGGCGAGTCTGGCGCGGCTGCCGGAGTTGAAGACCGCACTCGCGGCGATGGCTGCTCCTTTGTGGCGCACGCTCACTGGCCGGCTCGATCCCCTCGAGGACATCACCGCGCGCATTGCGGCCACGCTGGTCGCCGAGCCGCCGCTGACCATGGCCGATGGCGGCGCGATTGCCGAAGGCATCGACGCAGAGCTTGACGAGCTGCGCACCATCTCCACCACCGGCCGCCAGCAGATCGCAGCCATCGAGGAGCGCGAGCGCCAGCGCACCGGCATCGGTTCGCTCAAGGTGCGCTACAACTCAGTCTTCGGCTACTACATCGAGATCACCAAGGCCAATCTCGCTCTCGCGCCTGCCGACTACGAGCGCAAACAAACTCTCGTCAACGCCGAGCGTTTCACCACGCCCGAGCTCAAAGAGTATGAGCGCAAGATACTCACCGCGCACGATCGCTCCATCGAAATCGAGAAGCGCATCTTCGCTGAGCTGCGCCGGTTCGTGCTCGATGCCGCGGGCCGCATTCGCCGCTCGTCTGCGGCAGTGGCCGAGGCCGACCTGCTCGCCGGCTTCGCGCATCTCGCGGCCGCGCGCCATTACGTGCGGCCCTCGCTCGATGCCGCACCCGTGCTGGAAGCCGCCGCCGCGCGTCACCCCGTCATCGAGCAGTGGATGGAGGAGACCCGCGAAGGCCGCTTCATCGCTAACGATCTCTATCTCGACGCCGGCGAAGAAGGTCCCGGCCTGCTGCTCATCACCGGCCCCAATATGGGCGGCAAAAGTACCTACCTGCGCCAGGCGGCAATGCTGATTCTCATGGCGCAGATGGGATCGTTCGTGCCCGCTGATCGCATGCGCTTCGGCCTCGTTGACCGCATCTACACGCGCATCGGCGCCAGTGATAATGTCGCGCGCGGCCGCTCCACTTTTATGGTCGAGATGACCGAGACGGCCACGATTCTCAACACCGCCACCCGGCGCTCGCTCATTCTCCTCGACGAGATGGGCCGCGGCACCGCCACCTTCGACGGCCTCTCGCTTGCCTGGGCCACAGTTGAATACCTCCACGCCGAAACCGGCGCGCGCACCCTCTTCGCCACCCACTACCACGAACTGACGATGCTTGCCGAAAAACTGAAGCGCGTGCGCAACCTCCGCGTAGGTGTCAAGGAAGCCGCCAGCGGCATCGTCTTTCTCCACTCCATTGAGCCCGGCGCGGCCAGCAAGAGCTATGGCATCGAGGTCGCGAAACTCGCCGGCCTGCCCGCCGCGGTCATCGAGCGCGCGCGTCACGTCCTCCGCCAGCACGAGAAACAGGAGCGGAAGAGCGTGCAGGTGGAGACACAGCCGGAGCCGATGCAGCTCACGATCTTCACGCCGCTCTCACAGCGCATCGTGGACCGTATCGAAGCCGTCGACGTGAACGCACTCACGCCGCTGCAGGCCCTGAACCTGCTCGAAGAGCTGCAGCAGGAACTGAAGGAGAAGGCATGACGGCAAAGCTGCGCGAGGCCGCTGGAACGCTGATCGTAGCGGGGCTGGGCGGCACGGAGCTGACCGGGCTGGAACGCGCATGGCTGCGTCTGATTCGCCCCGGCGGCATCATCCTCTTCAAGCGCAACATCGTGGACGCAGCCCAGACCCGCGCTCTGCTCGATGAAGCAGCGAGCCTGAGCGCTCCGTATCTCGTGCTCTGCGTCGATGTCGAAGGCGGCACGGTGAATCGCCTGCGCGATGCGCTGGCGCCCATTCCCTCCGCGCAGGCCGTTGGCGCGGCGATGCGCACCAGGAAGAAGCCTGCTCTTGCGCGCGAACATGGCGCGCTGATTGCGCGCGCGGTCAAGGCCTTCGGCTTCAACACCACGCTCGCGCCGGTAGTCGATCTTGGCCTGCCTGAAGCGGCGGAGGTGCTGGGCTCGCGCACTGCCGGAACTGCGGCGAGCGAAGCGATCGCTTATGCGGCGGAGTTCCTCGCTGGCCTTGCGGCGCACGGTGTAGCCGGATGCGGCAAGCATTTTCCCGGCCTCGGCGGCGCAAAGGGCGACACGCACTTCGTCACGCCGGCCATCGGCCGCACCGCGCGGCAAATCTGGAGCGACGACCTCGCGCCCTATCGCTCTCTGCACGCGGCCATGCCCATGGTGATGACCAACCACGCGGCGTATCCGGCGACTCCGGGCGGCGAGAAACCAGCGAGCTCTTCCGCGTACTGGATCGCGGCCATGCTGCGCAGGCGCATCGGCTATCGCGGCATCATCCTCTCAGACGATCTCGAAATGGGCGGCATTCTCAAGTTCATGTCCGTCGAAGAAGCTGCGGTCGCCGCGATCCGTGCGGGCTCGGACCTGATCGAAATTTGCCACAGCGCGGAGCTGATCCTGCGTTCCTACGAGTCCTTGCTGCGCGAGACTGAGCGCTCGGCGGCTTTTCGCGCGTTGCTCCTCGAGCGCGCACACAGTGTCGAGCGCAAGCGCAGGAGTCTCTATGCTGCTGGCATCCCGCGCCCGCTCACCGCAAAGCAGTTCGAGACGCTGCGAACCGCCATCGTGCGCTTCACTGAAATGGTTGCAGCCACGGCCGCCGACGCTGTCGCTCCGCGCGCGGCCTCTCCCGCGGAGACCTCATGAAGACCCGCTCTATGCTCGTGGCCGGCATGATGAGCGGCACCTCCGCTGACGGCGTCGATGTCGCGCTGGTATGCATTGCGCCAGGCCGCCTGCGCCCGCGGCTCTCGCTGGAGGCACACGAGGCGTTTCCCTATCCGGCGGCTCTGCGGCGCAGCGTGCTTGCCGCGATGAACGCGGCATCCATCTCAACGGCAGAGTTAGCCCGGCTCAACTGGCGGCTCGGACTCGCATACGCAGACGCCGTCACCGCAACCCTCAAGCGCCATGGCGCGACCATCGATCTCGTCGGCTGCCACGGCCAGACCCTCTATCACCAGGCGCATGCAGAGTCGTACAACGGACGGAAATTTGCCTGCACCTGGCAACTCGGCGAGGCCGCCGTCATCGCCGCTGTCGCAGGCGTACCCGTGGTCTCGAACTTTCGCCCCGCGGATATGGCAGCCGACGGACAGGGCGCGCCGCTCGTCCCCCTGCTCGATTACGTGTTGTTTGCCGATGCAAAGCGCGGGCGCGTGCTGCAGAACATCGGCGGCATCGCGAATCTCACGGCAATTCCCGCCGCCGCTCGTGCCGGCGATGTGATCGCGTTCGACAACGGCCCCGGCAACATGATCATCGACGCTCTGATGCAGACGCTGTACAACCGGCCATACGACCGCAACGGCGTCATCGCGGCGCAGGGTGCGGTGCTCGCTCCGGTTCTGCGCGCCAGCCTGCGGCATGCATTCTTCCGGCAGAAGCCGCCGCGCACGACGGGGCGCGAGCAGTTCGGCCGCGAGTTCGCTGCGGAGTTCCTGGCTGCATGCCGTCAGCACAGCATGCGGCCTGAAGATGCGATTGCCACAGCGACGGCGCTCACGGCCGAATCCATCGCCGCCAGCTACGCGCGCTTCGTGCATCCGCGCATGCGGGGCCACACCGTGGACTACATCGTCTCCGGCGGCGGCGCGCGCAATGCCACGCTGATGGCCATGCTCGCGCAGCGCCTTGCGCCTCTGCGCTGCGAGCTTGCCGCCAGCGACGCTTTCGGTCTGCCTGCCGCCGCCAAGGAAGCCACTGCCTTCGCGCTGCTCGCATGGCAGACATGGCATCGGCTCCCCGGCAATGTGCTCGCGGCAACCGGCGCAAAGCGTCCCGTCATCCTCGGGCAGGTGGCCTATGCGCCGTAGCTTTCTGCTGGCGCTTGTGGCGCTGCTTCTTGCGGGCTGCCACTCCGTGCCGCGCAATCCGAATACGGTTGTCTTCCTGATCGAGTCCAGCCCCACGAACCTCGATCCCCGCGTCGGCACGGACGGCATCTCGGAGCACATCGACGAGCTGATGTTCGATGGCCTCGTTGCGCGCGATGCCAATTTCCGCTTCACGCCGGCTCTGGCCGCAAGCTGGAATCAGCCCGATCCTCTCACCTACATCTTTCATCTGCGTCCGGGCATTCGCTTTCACAATGGCCGCCTCCTCACCGCGCAGGATGTGGTCTGGACCATCGACTCGATGCGCGATGGCACGGTCATCACGCCCAAGTCCGCCACCTATGCTTCGGTCGCAAGCGTGGTGGCTCGCGATCCGCTGACCGTGGTCTTCCATCTGAAGAAGCCCGATAATTTCCTGCTGACCAATCTCTCCACGGGCGCAATCGGCATCGTGCCCGCGGACAGCGGCCGCGACTTCTGGCGTCATCCGGTGGGCACGGGGCCCTTCGAATTTGTAAGCCAGCAGATCGATCAGGACGTGATCCTCGTGCGTAACCCCCAGAGCTGGAGCGTCGCGCCCAGCATCGCGCGCGTGCGCTTTGTCGTGGTGCCCGACGCAATCACGGAGGCGCTCGAGCTCGAGAAGGGCTCTGCGGACGTGGAGATCAACTCGCTGCCCATGGATGCGCTGCCGCAGCTCGCGCAGCGTCCCAATCTTGCGGTCGATGCCGTTCCCGGAACGCAGATTCAGTACCTCGCCTTCAACGCGCGCGACCCCATCCTGCGCGATGCGCGCGTGCGTCAGGCAATCGCATATGCCATCGACCGGCCCACCATCATCCGCACGCTGCTGGGCGGCCATGCCCAGCCTGCGTTGAGCCTGCTGCCCACCACGCACTGGGCCTGGACCGGCGACGTGCAGCGCTACGACTATGATCCTGCCCGCGCCATCCGGCTCCTCGAAGAGGCCGGCTGCCACGCCGGGGCCGACGGCATCCGCCTGCGCCTGACCATGAAAACCAGCACGGACGAGGACACGCGCCTGCTGGCGGTGGTGCTGCAGCAGCAGCTTGCGAAAGTGGGCATTGCACTCGCACTGCGCAGCAACGAGTTCGCTACCTTCTATGCAGACGTGACCCGCGGAGCCTTCCAGATGTATTCGCTGCGCTGGATCGGAGGCAACGAGCAGCCGGACATCTTCAGCTACGCCTTTTCGACCGCGCGCTTTTCTCCCAAAGGCGCCAACCGCGGGCACTACTCGAATCCGCGTCTGGATGCCCTGCTGGACGATGCCGAGGCAAGTCCCGATATGGCCCGGCGGCGTGCTGATTATGTCGAAGTGCAGCAGATTCTGGCGCGTGACCTGCCCGCCCTGAACCTCTGGTATAAGGATACGGTCGTCGTCCATAGCCGAAGGCTTGCGGACGTCCATCCCTCTCCTTCGGGGAGCTTTACTTTCTTGGAAACCGCCAAAATCCTTCCCTGAGCCGCTTCAACCTTTTGCCGTTTTGCCTCGTCTACCCAAATGACTCGGGAAAAATCCGGCAAAACCGCATTCCTCGAAACCCTTTTATATGCAACGCACGAATCCAATTCGCAACTTCTCCTTCGCGCTGGCGCTGGTTTTCTTTGGCGTGGCGCTTTCTGCAGTGGCACAGGCTCCGTCCCGCTTTGTCGGCACGGTCGCCGCAATCAACGGCGACGAACTGACCGTCAAAACCGATGCGGGCGCCATGCAACAGGTTATCGTTCCGTCGACCGCGGTGATGAAGCGCGTGGAACCCGGCCAGAAAGACCTGAGCGCCGCTGTCACCATTACGCTGGCCGATCTGAATACCGGCGACCGCGTGCTGGTGCGGCTCGATCCCAGCGCGCCCGCGGATGCCCCGCAGGCTGCGCAGATCATCACCATCAAGCAGGCCGACGTTGCCAGAAAGCAGCAGGAAGAACGCGAGGCCTGGCAGCGCACCGGCGTTGGCGGCCTGGTCAAGAGCGTGGACGCTTCGGCGGGCAGCATCGTCCTCACCACCGGCGCTGGGCCAACGGCGAAGACAGTCACCGTGCATGTCGATTCTTCGGCCATCCTCAAGCGGTACGCGCCGGGCTCCATCCGCTTCGATCTTGCACAGCCTGCGCCCATCTCCGCGATTCAACCCGGCGATCAGTTGCGCGCGCGCGGAGCAAAGAACGCCGATGGAAGCCAGCTCGATGCCGTCGAAGTTGTCTCAGGCAGCTTTCGTAATCTCTCGGGCACCATTGTTGCCCTCGACTCGGCCAGCTCCAGCTTTACGATGAAGGACCTGCTGAGCAAGAAGCAGGTGACGGTGCGGGTCACTCCGGATGCGCAGATGCATACGCTCCCGGAGATGATGGCGCGCATGCTTGCCGCGCGGCTCAAGGCGCCGGCCGCCGCTGAGCCTGCGGCCGCTGAACATATGCACCGGCAAGGCGGCGACTTGCAACAGATGCTCAATCGCACTCCGGCCATCCAGTTTGCCGATCTCAAGAAGGGCGAGGCGGTCATGGTCGTGGCAACCGCCAGCCCGGACAACCTGACTGCGGTCACACTGCTGGCCGGCGTGGAGCCATTGCTTGAAGCGCCTGAAGCCAGCCGCGACCTGCTTTCCAACTGGAGCATGGGCTCCGGCGGTGCGGGCGAAGCAGAATCGCAGTAAATCATCTACCCATTGCGCACAACAGATTATGAGAGGACACGTGTATCCACGATTGCATTGCTGGCTCCATTGTTTGATCGCCTTGACTTTGGTGATCGCGTCCACTGCGGCACGGGCGCAGTCTTCCCCATCCACGGCAACGGCTGAGCTCCATGGCCACGTCACTGACCAGACCGGCGCGCTCATCCCCGGCGCGGAGGTGACAGTGACAAACGCCGCCGGAGCTGCTGCGGCCTCGGCAAAAGCCGACGCCAGCGGAGCATTTACCGTGCGCGGCCTCGCTCCCGGCGGTTATATCGTCCACGTCGCATTCGCCGGCTTTGCGCCCTTCGATTCGCAACTGATTCAGGTGGCGCCGGGACAGGCCAAGCGCGTCGATGTCTCGATGGCGGTTGAAGCCGCGCAGCAGAACGTCGTCGTCACGGAGGATTCGCCGACTGTGAGCGTCGATGCGGGTAGCAACGCCAACTCCGTCGTCATCAAGGGCAAGGACCTTGACGCGCTCTCCGACGATCCCGACGAGCTCTCGAACGAGTTGCAGGCGCTGGCCGGGCCCTCCGCCGGTCCCAACGGCGGCCAGATTTACATCGACGGCTTTACTGGCGGCCAGCTTCCGCCCAAGTCCGCCATCCGCGAAATTCGCATCAACCAGAATCCCTTCTCCGCGGAGTTCGACAAGCTCGGCTACGGGCGCATCGAGATTCTCACCAAGCCGGGCACGGACAAGCTGCATGGCCAGTTCTTCGCCATGGGCAACGACAAGTCGTTCAACACCGGCAATCCCTTCACCGCCGATATCCCCGACTATGACAGCTACCAGTTCAACGGATCGCTGAGCGGATCGCTCTCCAAATGGGCCTCCTTCTTCGTGAGCGCACAGCAGCGCAACACCTCGGACGCCTATGTCTATACGGCGCGGCTCTCGGATACGGATGTGGAGAAAGGCGGCGTCTACAGCCCGCGCGTGCGTACCAATATTGCGCCGCGTCTCGATCTGCAGCTCGGCCAGCGCAATACCCTCACGCTGCGCTATCAGATGTGGCGCGACGGCGAGAGCGGCGTGCTGGGAGGCACCACCTCCCTGCCCTCGCAGGCCACCGGGTCCACGTCCTATGAGCACACCGTGCAGGCGAGCGATGCCTTCGTCATCAACGATCACATCGTGAACGAGACTCGCTTCCAATACATCCGCAACAGCGCGAACGATACTTCGGTCAGCTCCGCGCCACAGGTGTCCGTGCCCGGCTATTTTTCCAGCGGCGGCTCCAACAGCCAGTTTTCGAGCGATCATGAGGATCACTTCGAGCTGTGGAATGAAACCACAATGAGCGCCGGCGCGCATGCCATCAAATTCGGCACGCGCCTGCGCGATCTGCGTGTGGCCAACTCCACCAGCGCGAATTTCAATGGCTCTTTCAGCTTCACTTCGATCACAGCCTACAACGCAATGCTCGCGGCTCTCGCTGACGGCGAGACCTTCGCCGAGATCGCCGCGTCACCGGAGTGCACCTCGCCCGGAACAGCCGACCCCAGCGATCCCTGCGCACTGCCCAACCGCCTCACTTACACCACTGGCCCGCTGGGCGCAAAAGCCAACGTCTTCGATGCGGCCCTGTTCTTCCAGGATGACTGGAAGGTGAGCCGGTTGCTCACGCTCTCCGGCGGCATCCGCTGGGAGTCGCAGAATCACGTCAGCGACCACAACGACTGGGCCCCGCGTGTTGCCTTCGCTTATGCGCTCGACGGCCACAAAAAAGGTACGCAGACCAAAACCGTGTGGCGCGGCGGCTACGGCATCTTCTATGACCGCTTCTCGACAGAGAATCTGCTCTCCATCGCCCGTCAGAATGGCTCGGCAGATGCGCAGAATCAGACCGTCATCTCCAATCCCACATGCTTCGATGCAAACAGCCTGAGCAACATCGATCTTTCTTCATGTGGCACGCCCTCGTCCACTTCCACAACCATCGTCCAGGTCTCACCCAGCTATCGTTCGCCTTATGCACAGCAGATCGGTACCAGCATCGAGCGCCAGGTGACCAAGACCATCACCAGCACGGTCACTTATCTGCGCTCCTTCGGCGTGCATCAGCTTGTCACGCGCGACGCCAACGCCTACCTGCCGGGCACGTACCAGTTTGGCAGCGACACGCTCACCGGCATCCGGCCCGATCCCTCGCTGGGACTCGTGAACCAGTTCTATCCCGAAGCGGTCTTCAAGCAGAACCAGGTCATCGTCAATCTGAATGCGCGCATCAGTCCCCGGCTCGGCATCTTCGGCTTCTATAACTGGACCCAGGCCAAATCCGACGGCGGCGCAGGCGGCGAGGTCTCGAACTCCTACAACCTGAGCCAGGATTATGGCCGCGCCTCCTTCGCCTCCACCAACATGGTTTTCCTCATGGCCAACTACACGGCTCCTTACGGCATCCGCGTCAACCCGTTTCTCATCGCGCAGTCCGGCAAGCCCTACAACATCACGACCAACAACGATCTGACCGGGGATAACTTCTTCAACAACCGCCCCGCTCTGGCAGATAGCTCTCTGTGCGATGGAGAGTCCACACAGTATGTGCCTACGCAGTTCGGGTGCCTTGATACAACTCCCGCCGATAATGCCACACCGATTGGCATCAATCTCGGTAACGGGCCTGCGGCGGTTGCGCTCAATCTGCGGCTGAGCCGCTCCTTCGGCATCGGCCCAAAGACGGAATCTGCCGCGCAGGGCGGATTCGGCGGCGGTCCGCATGGCGGCGGAGGTGGACGCGGTGGCGGCGGCCACGGAGGTGGGTTAGGTCCCGGCGGACTAAACGGCGGTGGCGGTCCACCGCGCGGCATGTTCGGCGACCAGGGCCCCAGCCGCAAATACAGCCTCACCTTCAGCGCGCAGGCTCTCAATCTCTTCAACAATATCGACTACGGCACGCCTTCTGGAGTTTTGGTGCCTACACCGGACGCGGATACTGGTGCGATAACGCCAGGCGATCGCTTCGGACACTCCTACAGCCTTGCCAAAGGGATATTTTCCTCGCCCACCAGCTCGGCCGCTCGTCGTATCTACTTCCAGGCCGAGTTCTCGTTCTAATCACGCTGCATACACAAGGGCCGAGGCATTTCGCCTCGGCCCTTTCTCATTGCACGCATTACCGCCCGGCGCGGATGGTTGTCGCCGGTGTGGTTGAAAATGCATCCGTCAGCGAGATCGCGTGCATCTGCGCTTTCAGCATCTCCAGAGATGCGCTAGTAGTCGCCGTAATCTCCACTGTTTCGCCTGGCAAAATGTTGAAGTAGTTATCCGAGAGCTGCACATCGAGCGCGCCGAAGGAGAGAGACACACTGCGCGCCAGCACAGGCGATGAAACCCGCAGGGTGTACTTTCCGCCGGAACCGCTCGTCTCCACGGTCAGGTGTGCCGGCTTCAGCCGTATATTCTTCGTCGGCGCGAGATAAATCAGGTTCCGCGAGAGCTCCGTGTTCCCTGCCGTCAGGTCCGCGGCGACAAAAACCCGCGACGTATCAGCGCCGCCGGCCTGCGCCAGCTTTGCGAGCGGCCAGTCGAGATACACTTTGCTCGCCAGCGGATCGACGTTGATATCGTGCTTCTCTTCAAGCAGCACTTTGCCGTCAAAGTCTATCAACCGCACGCGCAGCGTCGCAGTCTGCGCCGCCGTCTTGTCGGAGACAACGTACACACGCACAGCCCCGTTCTCAATGTGCGGCGAAACCAGAACCGGCGCATAGAACCGTCGCGCGTAGTACTGCAGCGCCTTCCAGCGCCCATAGTAGTCAATCGACGACCATGACGCCACCGGCCAGCAGTCGTTCAACTGCCAGAAGATCGAGCCCATCGTATCCGGCCGCGAGCGCCGGAAGTGCTCCGCGCCAATCTTGATCCCCTCGGCCTGCAGCACCTGGCTCACATAAAGAAAACTCGCGAAATCCTTCGGCTCAGGATAGTCCTTGAGCAGATAGTCATGGATGATCGCGTTGCCTTCGTTGTTCTTCTGGTGCGCCAGCATCACCGGCGTAAAGATGCTGGTGCGGTCCTCCGGCTGCGTAAAGGCCTCGATCGTCCGCATCTCCGGGAAAGACTGAAAGCCATACTCGGTCACAAAGCGCGCATTGTGCGTTTCGTAAGTCGAGAACGGCACGCGCCCGTGCCATACATCCCAGATGTGCGCATCGCCGCTCTGATATGCCGGACTCAGCTCTTCGTAGTCCGCGCTCGGCGAGCTCGGCCAGTACGGAATCTCCGGCTCCAGCCGCGCCACCACCCTATTCAGAATGCCGCTGAACTCCGTTAGGTAGTCCTGCCACATTTTGAAGCGCACATCTGCGGGCAGCGTGGTGCGCGGTCCCCAGCCCATGGCCATCTCCGTCTCGTTATTGCCGCACCACAGCACAATGCTCGGATGATTCCTCAGCCGCCTCACCTGGTCGTCGGCCTCGGCCTCGATCGTCTGCTTGAATGCGTAAGTGCCCGGCTGCCAGTCGTTGCCAAACATGAAGTCCTGCCATACCATGATGCCCAGCTCGTCGGCAATCTCGTAGAACTCGTCGCTCTCGTAGTAGCCGCCGCCCCAGTGGCGAATCATGTTCATGTTCGCATCGCGCGCCGACTCGAGAATGCGTCTGTAGTCCGCCTCCGTCACCCGATTCGGAAAGCTGTCGAAGGGAATCACGTCCGCGCCCTTGGCAAAGACAGGAATGCCGTTGACGATGAACTGAAAGCTGCGTCCCCACTGGTCGAGATGCCGGTCGAGCACGATGGAGCGCAGGCCCGTCTTCGTTGCGCGCGCATCCACCGTCTGGCAGCCAATCGTCGCCTTCGCCGTAAAGGCATACAGCGGCTGATCGCCGTAGCCCGCCGGATACCACAGCTTTGGCTGGCGAATCTCAATCGGAATATCGACGACGTTGCTGCCCGGATGCAGCAGTACCGCGCGCGTCGCGTTTGTCTCTGCGCCGCCAGTGCCATAGGTCACCGCAATCTGTGCCGTCGTATTCGTTGAGGCCTGCACTTCGACCTCGGCATCCACGTGCGCCACTTCATTGCTCACGTCGCGCTGCCGGATGGCAAAGTCGGCGATGCGCATCTTGTCCCATGCTTCGAGCCGCACCGGCTTCCAGATGCCGCTCGTCACACAGCGCGGACCCCAGTCCCAGCCGTACTCATACGCAGGCTTGCGAATGTAGGTCTTTGCATCCACCTTCGTCCGCTGCCACCACGGGTCCGCCGCGGCCACTTGCTGCGCGGCCTGGATCGGCGAAGGAAACACGATGCGCAGTTGATTCGCGCCTGCATGCAGATGGCTCTTTGCCGGCACGCGCCAGATGCGGAAGGCATCGTCCGGCCGCAGCACCTCTGTCCCGTTCAGGTAGACAGTCGCCGCTGAATCGACGCCATCGAAAACGAGATCGACGTTGCTGCGCGTCAGCAGGGCCGCCGTCACGTTGAACGTGATGCGATACTCCCAGCTCGCATCCTCAATCCATTGCAGCTTCGCTTCGTTGTCGCGATAGAACGGATCGGGAATCTTCTTGTTCGCCAGCAGGTCGAGATGCACATCGCCGGGCACGGTTGCCGGCAGCCATCCGGCTTCGGCCGTCTGCCCCGCGGCAATCTGGCGGAACTGCCAGCCATGATCGAGCGCCAGCACGGCGTTCTGCGCGCGGGGTGTCTGCGCAGCAGAGGAAGAAACGATGGCAACGAAAGAAAGCAGGACAAGGCAGGCAAGAACAGCGCGCGCAACTCGACGCATGCGGGCTCCTCGAAGGGCGGCAAACTTCGAGGACCAGCCTACCATGCACCCTGCACAGTCTTCAGTTTGCCTCCTTTGAGGCAAAGCGCCGCTTCAGCAGCGTATCAACGGCAAAAAATCCCGGCCCGAGAATCAGAATCAGCAGCGCGGCAAACCAGTAGGTATAGGGCGTCGCATTGTAGAAGTCTTCCGGGTTCGAAAGAATGTGCGAGAAGTTCACGCGATCGTCCGGCACGCTCAGGTAGGCCACCGTCATGTTCACAAACAGTACCAGCGAGGTGAACCGCGATGCGATGCCAAGCAGAAACAGGATGCCGCCAAAGAGTTCGACGCTTGCGCACATCAGCGCCGTCATATGAGGCATGGGCAGATTCAGAGACGTGAAATATTCGGTCACGCGGCCCAGATGCGTCAGCTTGCCCCAGCCGTCCTGCGCAAACTGCCAGCCCCAGTAGAGGCGAATGGCAAGCAGCAGCGGGCTCTGCAGCCGTGCCAGCAGCGCGGAGACGCGCGCATAGAGGCTCACAATCGTGTGCATGACGTTCCTTTCTTAAGGAAGAGATTGTTAATCGGCGATCAGCGGCTCAAGCTCGGGTGCGCAGATCCATCCAAGCTCGGCCCAGCGCGCGAACCATGTCTGGATATGCTTCGGCCGCTGCTCCTGAGCCATGCGCGATGTGGCAAAGCCCGCCTCGAGCGCCTCGGCAAGCGGCAGTCCATCGCCGATCGCCGTCAGCGTCAGGAACTCCTCGCGCAGCAGCCGCAGATAGTAGACCGAGTCCTCCACGCGGTGCGCGGCAAGCCATGTGGCCCTCCGCCGCAGCTTGGGCAGTTTCGCCGGCGGCGTATCCGGGTCGTCGTCGGGAATGCTCGCCTCCGTCGTCTGCTTCTTCTCGCGCTTGTGCAGCTTCAGCACAAGATCGTCCGCGGGATACTCGAGCGGAATCAGCCGCAGGTGCGGCTGCAGGGCCAGCCGCGATCCGGCATCGAGCGTCGCAATCTGCTCCAGCGTCAGCGGCGGGCGTTCCGCGTTATCGAACGCCTCGATAAACGCCCACTCGATGCGTGCCACATCCACGGCCAGCCGGTGACGCCTTCCGGTGAACTCCGCATGCTGCGCGAGCCACGCCGGGAGGTGCGAGCCGAGATTGCGCAACGTGAACGAGCGGCTGGGGTGCGCCGTGAGGTACGCGACAGACAGCGCATGGAACACCCGCGCGCCGGCGACCGAACGAAGCGCGGGAAAATCCTCTGCCAGGGCATGCAGCACCCGGAACCAGTACTGCCGGTTATAGAGCTCCAGCCGCTCGAAAGCAGTGAGCCTGCTGTTAGGCGCAATGAACGACTCCGCCACCGAACGCATTGCCCGTCCGTCGTTGCTGACGGTCTGCATCTCCTCGTCTTCCGTCAGCGGCTGCATCACCGCGGCGGCCATGGTGCGCTGCAGCTCGGCCAGGGTCATGGCAGGCGCGGTCATTGCGCAGCCTCCGCAAGCTGTCCAGCATGCTTGTGCAGGTAGCGCTCGGCCTTCTTCGCTTCCGCATGCACCTCGTCGAAGCTAGGAATGTGATCGTCCCACTCCAGCAGCGTCGGCGTAGCTCCGCAGCGCTCGATGGCGCGCGCATAAAGCTGCCACACCGGGTCGATCACCGGATGATCGTGCGTATCGAGAATGTACTTTTCATACCGCGAGTGCCCGGCGATGTGAATCTGCGCCACGCGGTGCGCCGGAATCGCGTTGACGTACTCTATCGGCTCGAACTCGTGATTCACCGACGAGACATAGATGTTGTTCACATCCAGCAGAATCCCGCAGTCGGCCCGCTCCACCACTTCGTTCAGGAACTCCCACTCCGTCATCTGCGAATCGGTGAACTCCGCATACGAGCTCACGTTCTCCACCGCCACGGGAATCTCCAGGAAGTCCTGCACCATGCGCACGCGCTCGGCGGTGCGCTCCACGGCCTCCCAGGTATAGGGCAGCGGCAGCAGGTCATGGGTATAGGTTCCATCCACGCTGCCCCAGCACAGGTGGTCGCTCAGCCACGGTGTGCCCGTGCGGCGCACAAGCTGCTTCAGCCGGCGCAGGTGCTCGGGGTCCGGCGCGGTCGCCGAGCCAAAGTACATCGACACCCCATGCTGCACCACGCGGTAGCGTTCGAGAATCTGGTCGAGCACCGCCAGCGGGCGTCCCGCATCGACCATGAAATTCTCGGAGATGATCTCGAACCAGTCGACTACCGGCTTGCGCGAAAAGATGTGCTGGTAATGCGGAATGCGCAGACCGATGCCGATGCCGTGATCCTGATGCGCGTTGAATCGATTGCCGGGCATAGAGGAAACCAGGGGCGATTGAATCGGGAGGAGGAGAGGAGGGCCAGCTTACGCAGCAGCGCTGGCCCTCCCCTGGAACCAGATTGGAGTTAGGCGAACTTCGGCATGTGAGAGCCGTCGGTGGCGCAGCCGCCCTTGCCCTTGCAGCTATTCTTGCCCTTGCAGCCGTTGTCGCTGGACTTGCAGCCGCCCTGGCCCTTGCAATCGTTCTTGCCCTTGCAGGAGTGCTTGGCGGGTTTGTCGGCGCCGGTGTAGCGCAGGCCGGCCTTGGCCACCTTGGCCGAGGTGCCTTGCGCCGTCGTCGCCGGCGTTGCAGCAGCCGCAACAGTTCCGCCCATCAAACCGGAGAGAGCAGCGGTGAGCAACATCGCGTTCAGTTGGTTCTTCATGATTGACCTCGCTTGGGGGGTTGGGGCGGAGAAGGTCCGCCGGTTGCGACGACACAGGTGGCTCAGGCGCCTGCCTGCGGCTAATTGGCACGCACCCTTTGATTGGGCGCATGCGCGAAAGGTTACAGACAGAGTGTGGCATGGGTCCATATTTTTTTATAGCCGGATTCCTGTTGTGCCAATGCGGACTGCGGCCATGTCAAACCGGTTGCGCCGTGCTCGGGTACATTACCCTGTAGGCTGCCGCACGTCAGAATGGACGTCCCGATGGAGGTTCTTAGTTTGGACTCGAAGAAATGGACCACGGTGAGTTGGGCCAGCATGCTCATCGCGCTTGCACAGAATCTCTGTACGGCCGTTCTGACCATCAGCGGCATCCGTGTCGCCATCGGCCTTTCCGCGCTGGCGGCTGCCGGCGGCACCTATGCACCGGCGCGCGGCTTTCATCAGGATGCCATCCGCATTCCTATGCTGATCATCGCCGCTGCGGGCGCGATCATCAATCTCGCCGTGCTCTTCTGGATCTGGCATCTGCGCTCGAGGCCCTCGGCGCAGTGGCGCAAGCGCGAGTTGAGCGCGAAGGAAAAGCGCTCCGAGCGGCTTCAGGTGGTGCTCGCCATCGTCACGCTGATTCTCGTCGGCCTTGAGACCTGGACGCATCCCATGGTGCATCGCAAGCCTCCTGTGCCGCTCCATGCGGTCACGCACTCCAGCGCGACTTAGCCCGCGCCGTCCTCGCGAGCACTGCCGGGGCCGCTTCCCTCTTCGATCTCTTTGTCGATGCGTGCATGCAGCCGCTCGCTGTATCCGGCGGGCAGTTCGAAGACGCGCTCGTCTGCGACCAGGATTACCACGTTGCGCGTCGAGTCCAGCACCGCCGAGCAGATTTCGCAGGTCTCCAGGTGCTTGTCGATTTCGGCGCGCAGCACCGGGTCCACCTCGCCCTCGATATAGGCCGAGATGTACTCCCACACGTGTTTGCAGTCGATCCTCATGCGCGCCCTCCGAACCAGCCTTTGCGCTTGGGCGCAAACGCTTTCAGTTGCGGAGCCAGCTCCCGTTGCAGCATCGCGCGAGCACGGTGCAGCCGCACCTTGACAGCCCCTTCGCTGATGCCCAGGGCGCCCGCCGTCTCGCGGATATCCAACTCTTCGATGTCTCTGAGAAGAACAATGTTACGGTAAATCTCCGGCAGCTTCTCGATCGCCTGCCGCAGCAGAGCCGCAAGCTCCTTCTGCTCCAGCGCCGCCGAGGGCACCTCGCGCCAGCTCATCAGGATCGCGGGCGTGTAGTCTCCGGTCTGCTCGTCGGTCTCCGCGTCCAGAGAGTCTTCGCGCCGCGAGGCCGTCTTGCGCAACCGTCCCAGCCCTTCGTTGCGTGCGATGGAGAGTACCCAGGTCCGGAACTGCGCATCGCCGCGAAAGAGATGCAGGTTGCGATAGACCTTGATGACCGTTTCCTGCGCCGCATCCTCCGCCTCAGTTTCGTTGCGCAAAATCGAGTAGAGGAGCAGATAGATCGGCCGCTCGCAGGGAGCAATCAATGGATGAAAGAGATGCTTCTCCCCCGCAAGGATTCTGCGGATACAGTCGGCTTCGTATTGGGGAGAGGGATTCGTCATCGATGGCGCGCGCTGCCTCGCTGGACTGCGGCAATGCCCTTCGCCACTATAACTTGCCATGCGGCGCTTTACGGTAACTTGGCCAGTCTCAGAAAAACCCGCTCCGGCAAAACTTTGCCCGGCGTCATGGATTCCTTATATCGAAAATGTCCAATGGGCTGTACAATCACATCCACGAGGAAACCCATGGCGGGAGATATTCAACTTACTTGCAGCGATTGCGGGCAGGACTTCACCTTCACGGCTGCCGATCAGGCGTTCTTCCAGGAACGCGGTTATTCGACTCCGAAACGCTGCAAGCCATGCCGTATGGCAAAGAAAGCCGATCAGGGGGGCTCCGGTTATCGTTCTGCTCCTGCGCAAGGGACGCCTGTGATCTGCTCCAACTGCGGACAGCCGACAACGGTTCCATTTGAACCGCGCGGCGACCGCCCGGTATATTGCCGCGACTGCTACCAGGCACGCAAAGGCAGCGGTGGTGGCGGCGGCCGGGCGCGCGGCGGCGGGCACTACTAAAATCTGGCCAAAAGCTAGGCGGCCAGACCGCTTACAGGATATTGCCGCGCACGAATTGAAACGTTGTATTTCTTTCGTCACCCTCAATCCTGCGTCTGCGTTCTTGACTGTTCGCCGGCCCGCCAATCGCACGCGAAATCGATTGAGTTCGGACCTTCAGAGCCTGCTTTTCATCGGCGTGCGCAGTTCTGCTGTTCACCGCTGCGCGAAATCCTCCATGGACACGGCGCGCGGTGAAAGCTAAACTTGCGTTCACAGACCTCATCCCCGCACCAGGCTCGCTCCGGAACGATTCATATACCTTATGGCCGCTCAACTGACCTTTGCGCGCTTTGCCTGGAAGAACCTGTGGCGTCGCCGGTTGCGTACCCTGCTCACCCTTGGCGGCATCGGCATGGGCATCGGCGCATTCGTCGGCCTGGTAGGCTTCTCCCGCTCCTTTGCCCGCGAGTGGCTGCGCATGTACCAGAGCGGCGGCACGGACATTGCCGTCGTCCAGCAGACCTTCCTCAACACCTCGGTCGATGAAGCCGCCGGAGATACGCTCCGCAAGCTGCCCACCGTCGCCCGAGCCACGCCCATGATCCTGAACCTGATGGATCTGACGCCGGAGGTGAATGCGCTGGCCTATGGCTGGAAGGCGGATTCCTTCGAGTTCGACGGCCTGAAGATCGTTGCCGGCCGCAAATTCGAGGATGGCAAACCCGAGGCGCTCCTTGGCGAGTTGATCGCCAGCAGCCTGCACAAGCAGCCCGGCGACACCATCGAAATCCAGGGCGAGAAGTTCACCGTCTGCGGCATCTACCACGGCGGCTCGGCGCTTGAGGCCGGTGCGGTCATCCTGCCCATCGACCAGATGCAGAAGCTCGGCAGCCTGCAGGGCAAAGTCACCGCATTTCACGTGCGCCTCAAACCCCCGCCCCCCGGAGAATCTCCGGAGCACTTTCTGGCCCGAGCCCAGCACGAGATCGAAACCGCTCTGCCCGGCCTGCGCGCCGTGCCTGCCGCGGAGCGCGCCAGCAATAATCAGCTCGTCGTCATGGCGCAGGCCGTGGCCTGGGGCACATCGTCCATCGCGCTGCTCATCGGCATCCTCGGCATCGCCAACACCATGGCCATGTCTGTCTTCGAGCGCACCCGTGAAATCGGCATTCTGCGCGCGCTGGGCTGGGGCCAGTGGCGCGTCATCTGTCTCATTCAGGCTGAGGCCGCGGTGCTCGGCCTTGCTGGCGGCATGGTCGGCCTCGCCGCCGGCTGGGCAGCTCTGCGCGTGCTTGCCCGCCTGCCGCAGACAGAAACCATTGTCTCCGCTTCCTTCTCGTGGATGCTGCCCATCGAGGCCCTGGCTATCGCCGTGCTCGCCGGTCTCGCCGCTGGCGCTCTGCCCGCATGGCGCGGGGCGCATCTCTCCCCGGTGGAGGCGCTGCGCCATGACTGAGCCGATCCTCGAAGTCCGTGGCCTCCGGCGCAGCTACGAAGGCGGACGCATCCAGGCGCTGCGCGGCGTCGATCTCTCCATCGCCGCCGGAGAATACATCGCCATCAGCGGCCCCAGCGGCAGCGGCAAATCCACGCTGCTGCAGCTTCTCGGCGGCCTCGACAGCCCCAGCGAGGGCGAGATTCTGCTGCACGGCAAGCCCCTCGGCAAGGCCATTGGCCTCGATACCTATCGCGCGCAGCATGTCGGCTTCATCTTTCAGGCATTTCACCTCATGCCCACACTCACCGCGCTTGAAAACGTGCAGGTGCCCATGCTCGGCTGCACCTTCAACGGCTTCAACCGCCTCAAGCGCGCCGAGGAGCTGCTCGGCGTCATGGGCATCGACTACTGCGTGCGCCAGTATCCCAATCAGTTGTCCGCTGGAGAACGCCAGCGCGTCGCCATCGCCCGCGCTCTCGCCAACAACCCCGAGATTCTTCTCGCCGACGAGCCCACTGGCAACCTCGACAGCGAAAACACCGCGCGCATCATGGACGTGCTCCACAAGCTGCACACCGAGCGCGGCATGACCATGATCATCGTGACCCACGAGAACGAGATCGCCCAGGCCGCTCCCCGCCACATCCGCATGCGCGACGGGAGAATCGCATGAGAGGCCTCGCCGTCCTTGCGGCCCTCGCTCTGCTCGTTCCCTGCGCTGTACACGCCGTCGAAACGCATACCCCGCTCGACATGGCGCGCGAGCGCGTCAAGACCGCCGATTACCGTGTCACCGGCCGCCTTGTGCATGTGGAAGCCGGCGGCGCGCGCATCAGCTACGGCGTCGCCCTCAAGGCCCACTGGTTTGGCAGCGAACTGCGCGTCCTGCTCGAAATCACCTCGCCAGCCGCCGCCCGTGAGCGCATACTGCTGACCATGCACCCTGAGGGGCACGACTCCATCGAAATCGCCAAACCCGGCGCAGGCGCGGCGTCTCTTCCCTTCGCGCGCTGGAGCGACGGCATTCTCGGCGGCGACTTCAGCTACGAGGATTTTCTGGAGCCGCAGTTTTTCTGGCCCGTCCAGTCTCTCCTCCGCGAGGAGAAGCGCGGCGCGCGCGACTGCGACGTCGTCAAAAGCACGCCCGGTGCCGCGGACCGCACCCACTACGCTGAAGAAATCACCTGGCTCGATCGCACCATCGGCTTCCCCATTTACGCGGAAAAGACGCTGAAGGGTTCCGGCGCCGTCAGGCAGTTCACTTACTACGGCCTGCGCCACGACGGCGGCGTCTGGTCTGCGAACCAGATTGAAGCAGCGGCGAAGGGCAAGGCAGGCTCGACGCTGCTCATCATCGAGCGTGGCAGCGCTCAGGCGCACCTGACGGCGAAGGACTTCAGCCCGGATGCGCTCACGCACTTCAACGGAGGTCAATGAGCCCATGAACCTGATCGATGGATTGGCATGTGGAGCCGCCGCGGGCATACCGGTTGCCGGCATGGTCTACCAGTCGCTCGGCGCACGGCGTGACCGCCGCCGTTTTACGGCCGAAGGCCGCTGGGTCGAGATCGGCAAAGGGGAGAAGCTCTTCGTCATCGAGAAAGGTTCGGGCGGGCCCACCGTGCTCTTCGAGGCGGGCATCGCCGCCACCAACCTCAACTGGTTCCAGATTCAGCAGAGCGTCGCGCAGTTCACCGGCACTGCCTCGTATGACCGTGCCGGACTCGGCTGGAGCAGCCCCTGCCGCCGCGCGCGCACGCCGGGCAACATCGCCCGCGAGCTGCACACCATGCTTGAACGCGCCGCCATCCGCCCGCCCTACGTTCTCGTCGGCCACTCCTTCGGCGGCCTCGTCATGCGCCGCTTCGCGCTGCTTTATCCGGACGAGATCCAGAGCATCGTGCTGGTCGACCCCATGCGCTGCGACGAGTGGCCCCCGCTCAATCCCGGCAAGCAGGCCCAGGTCAATCGCGGCAAGCGTCTCTCCAGCTATGCCATCCCCATTGCCAGCGTCGGCATCGCCCGCCTGGCCGTCACTTCGCTCTTCGGCCGCTCCGGCCGCACCAGCCGCTGGCTCACCCAGGTGGGCGGCAACGGCGCACGCCATGTCATGGGCCGCGTCACTCAGGAAGTTGGCAAGATGCCGCACGAGGTCTGGCCCGTGGTCGCGGCGCACTGGTCGCGTCCGGCCTTCTATGCGGGCATGCGCAGCCATGTTGCCGCCGTGCCGGACACGGTGCGCGAGATGCACCAGACCGAGCCGATTCACGGCATCCCTGTGCTGGTGCTCACGCCGGACAAATCCACGCCGCTCTCGGCCCAGTGCCTCGCGCGCATCGGCGATACTGTCACCCAGGTCATCGTGCCGCGCAGCGCGCACTGGGTGCATCTCGATCAGCCGGAGATGGTCATCGACTCCATCCGCCAGATGGTCGAGATGCCGCGCGCACAGGCCGCCACCGCTTAACGTTTAGGGCTTTTCTCCGGGGCCAAACTGTGTCCACGGCCCGGCCTTCATGTCGCGCAGCACCGGCTTCAGGTAGTCGTACTGCGGATGCGCCGCCAGAAACGGCTTCACCAGGAAATCTTCGCCGCAGGGATGGCCCGCCCGCGCGATCATCTCCAGATGCTCGGCAAGCACGGAGTCCGTCACCTTGCCGGTCACCGCGCCCTCAGGCGCATACGGCCCCTCATCCCACTCCGGCACGCCCCGCGGATCGCGGTCCACGTGCCCGCAGAGCGACCGCGAGTCGGCATTCACCTTCCCCGTATAGCTGTCCGTGTGATCGGCCAGAAACATCTCCGCCATCGACACGTCGATATGCCCCTTCGACGAGGCCATCTTGTCTTCCCACGTCACGCGCCGCGCGTTCGGTGAACTGGCCAGGTTCGTCGGATCGAAGCCATCCGTCTCGTTCTTGATCAGCGCCCGGTCCCGCGCAAAATTCGAGCTGATAAAGTAGCCGTCCTTTGAGCGCCACACCGGCGTGTTCTTCAGGCCCAGCTCCAGGTACGCAATCTCGCCTGTCCTGCGGTCGCCGATCAGCCAGTCGTTCGCGTAGCCGCCGTTGTTGCCTTCCTTCATCAGGGCAATGTACTCGTCAATCGTGCTCGCATACTGCATGGCCTTGCGTGAGCGCACAAACTCGGGAATGCCGTTCGGATTCCACCCCTCGAACTGCGTGATCGTCGTCTCCGTGATCATCAGGCCGGCATCGTTCATGCCAAAGTCGTCCTCGCTGGTAATCACGCCCGGCTCGCCGTCCATCACCATGCGGTGCCCGTGCTCCGGCTTGATGTCGAAGATGATCGTCCAGCGCTCGCCGTCGGCATAGCCTGACCAGTTGCTGTGGCCCATCACAATGCGCCCGTCTTTGGTATAGCTGCCCGTCGCAATAAACGCCGAGCAGCGCCCCTCCGGCCGAATCGCCGGCGCATTGGCGGCGTGCTCATGCTTGTCGAGCCATGGCACGTAATACTCCGGCAGCTCGATGTCGCCGTTCAGCGCCACAATGTCCCACACATCCAGCTTTACGCCCCGCGACTGTACCCCCTTTGCAATGCCCGCGAGCTCCTGCTGATACTCGGTTTCGATATGTGGCCAGAACATCGTGCGCCCTGCCTCGCGATAGAACTTCCAGTCGCGGTGCGTCGAGTGCAGCGTCTCGATCTTCGCCACGCGGATCATGTCCGCGATCTCCGGCGCCAGCAGGCGTCCGTGCTGGTAGCCGATCTCGGCGGGCGAGCCCTCCAGGTGCACATAGGTCCAGCCGCCCCGCTCAAAGCGGTAGGCTGGTCCTTCGCTGGTGACTGTTTTGGGGGCTTTGGCGCAGGCTGGCAGCGCGCCGGCGGCGAGCAGAAAGCAGGCCAGAAGTGCACGGGAACGTGCAGACACCATCAGAAAAATCCTCCGGATTTCCCTGAACATATCACGCTGCGGCTCCTTGCGGGAGCCGTCCCTGCGTGATCGGCGCGTCAGCGCTTCTTCTTGGCCTTGCCTGCTGGTTTCTTCGCCGCGGGCTTTGCCGGTTTGGCTGCCTTCTTGGCCGGCTTCGGCACTGGCTTCTTCTTCGCAGGCGGCTTGGGTGCTGGCTTGGCCTTCGGCGCGGGTTTCGCCGGAGCCTTTGCCGCCGCCTTTTTCGCTGCCGGCTTGGCAGGTGCGGCCTTCTTCACCGGCGCCGCCTTTTTCGCAGCCGGCTTCACCGGCGTCTTCACTGCGGGCTTGGGTTCCGGCTTGGCAGGAGCTTTCGCCGCGGGAGCCGCCTTCTTCGGTTCCTTGGCTGCCGGGGTTGTGGCTGCAGGGGCCGCGGCCGGCGGAGCTGCTTTCGCCGCGGCCTTCGGCGCGGGAGCAGCAGTCTTCGCGGGAGCCTTGGACGCAGCTTCCTTCTTGCCGCGTTTGGCCGGGGCAGGCGCTTCTTCCTCGTCTTCGCCCTCGTCCGCCTCTTCCTCGTCGGCGCCCTCATCGTCCAGACCATCCTTGGGCAGTCCGAGGTCCATCTCTTCGTCGTCGCCGCCCATGTCGTCCAGGTCGGCATCGCCCGCGTCCTCCGGCTCATCCTCGTCGTCGAACGAGCGCTCCTTGATCTTCTCCACGCTCCGCTTGGCCCGCGAGCGCTTGATGGTGATCTGCGGAGGCGGCGCGGGCGGCGAGAACGGCTCCAGAAACGCCTTCATCTCTTCCGGCGTCGTCAGTTTGCCGTCGATCAACTGCAAAAAGAGCTGGTGCAGCAGATCGTTATAGGTGGGCAGCTCCGGCGTAATCCGCATCTCCTGCATCAGGGCATGCGGAATCTTCTGCTTCGCCTCCGGCCACACCTTCAGGAACTGCTCATAGCGGTCCTTCACGGTCGCCGCATTGCTGGTAAAGCCCAGCCACAGAACCGCTTCCGGATCATAGCTGGTGAAGAGCTTGAAGCTGGCCGAAGGCACCTGATTCTCCTTCGCCAGCAGCACCTTCTGGAAGCTCGACGCAATCGCATCCAGGCTGTTCCACTCCTCCACAAACCCCGGACGCACCAGCGCCTTCTTGAGCGCGGTCAGGTCCTTGGGCGCCAGCTTCGCTGTCAACAGTTGCATCTGCGCCGCGGACATGTCCGGATGCACGCCCTGCATTAGCAGCTCGACGGCAAGATCGTGCAAAGCCTTGAGCTTGTTCTCGTCCGCCTTGGCTGAGGTCCATGCCGGGAACATCACCTTCATCCAGCCATCGGCCTCCAGCGCGCGCAGCACCTTCAGGCCGTCGTCCTCATGGCCAATCTGCTCCAGCTCGTAGCTGCGCTCATGCGCGGAGAGAGCCGAAATCACGCCCTCCTCGCGGGCATTGTCATACCGCGTCTGCGTGCGCGGATCGAGGTCCCAGCCCAGGCGCGCCTTGTAGCGGGTCGCGCGAATCAGCAGCGCCGGCTCTTCCAGAAATCCGTAGTTCGAAACCAGCCGCAGGGTGCGCGCCTCAATATCGGCCGCGCCGTTCAGCGGGTCCATCAGCAGCCCATACGATCCCTCGTTGAGCGAGATGGCCATTGCGTTCGCGGTAAAGTCGCGGCGGCGCAGGTCCTCCTGAATCGAAGCGGGATGGTAGACCGGCTTACCCGGCTTGGGATACTCGGTACGGTGCGTGCTGACCAGGTCCACCCGGACCGTGCCCGGAAAGCAGAGATACAGCGTGTGCGAAGCCTCGTCCTCACCCCAGACCTTGCCTCCGGCGCGCTCCACCGGCTTCTTGAGTTTGAGCGCGTTGCCATGGACGGCAACTTCGAGGTCGCGGACAGCATGGCCGCTGGTCAGGTCGCGGACGGCATCGCCGGTGAGAAACAGGATGATTCCGGCATCGCGGGCCACGTCGCGGAGCTGGCGCAGGGCATGTTGCTGGTCGGCAGACAGCCGGTTCTCAAGAAGGTAAATGTAGTCGGGCATCGGTCCCCTGCTCCCATCGTCCTCTAACCGCCCCAAGTCGCTGATGTGCTTACGCTTAGGCTGCTTGCAGGCAGAGGTTGCAAACCAGTACCTTAACATAATTTCAATAGGTTGGCTAGAGCGGACTGCACCGGAAATGCTGCTTTTGCCCTCGCGTCCGCCGCCCCGCCGTGCGACAATCCCAACCAATGGCCTCTTCGCGTAAACCCGTGATTGTGCGGAAGTTCAGCCGCGACTGGGTGGCTGGCTATGCCGGGGCTGCCATTGACCCGAAGGCAACGGCCCTTGAAATCCTCGATCCCGGCGGCAAGGTCGTCGCCATCCCCTGGGATGCCATTAAGTGGATGTGTTATGTGCGGGATATCCCCGCCGGCGAACAGAACAATCCAGAACGCCTTCTGCAAAAACGTTTTACCGTGCGCCCCCGCGCCGCCGGCCTCTGGCTGCGCATGACCCTCGCCGACGGCGACGAACTGGAAGGCCTCGCCGCCAACGACCGCTCCCTCATCGACGGCGCTGGCCTCCTGCTCACCCCGCCCGACACCCGCTCCAATACCCAGCGCATCTATGTGCCCCGGCAGGCCATCCAGATCCTTGAGGTCGTCAGCCTCATCGGCGCTGCCGCCCGCAAGCGCGCCGCATCCACGCCTCAGCCAGAACTCTTCCCCCAGGAGCAGGAACCCGAGTAGCCGGGTCCGGTACAATGCCTTCGATGAAACTTGGCGAGCTGGCAAGCCGGTTAGGCGCGGAGCTGCGCGGCGACGCGGAGCTGGAAATTACTGGTGTCAAAGGGATTGAGGAAGCCGGACCCACCGAGATCACCTTCGTCGCCAACCCCAGATACTGCGGCCTGGCCAGAACCACCCATGCCGCGGCGGTCGTCGTCGAGCCCGAGTTCCCTGAACTCTCCGCCGCCACCCTGCGCATCAAGAACCCCTACCACGCCTTCTCCCGCGCCCTCGGCATCTTCTACCAGCCGCCGGCCTATCCCCCCGGCATTCACTCCACTGCAGTCATCGATCCCACCGCGGAGATCGGCACAGGGGCGCACATCGGCGCTTACGTCGTCGTCGGTCCCGGAGTCAAGCTCGGCCCGCATGCCACCCTGCTGCCTCATGTCGTTCTCTACCCCGGCATGCAGGCTGGCAGCCATCTCTTCGCCCATGCCCATGCCGTCGTCCGCGAGGACTGCATCCTGGGCGACCACGTCACCCTGGAAAACGGCGCCATCGTCGGCGCGGATGGCTTCGGCTTCTCCAAGGACGAGCACGGCCACTGGACCAAGATTCCCCAGTCCGGTCCGGTGCGCCTCGGCGACCGCGTCGACGTGCAGGCCAATGCCTGCGTGGACCGCGCCACCATCGGAGCCACGGAGATCGGCGCGGGCACCAAGATCGACAACCTCGTTCAGGTCGGCCACGGCTCCAGGGTCGGCGAGAACACGCTGCTCTGCGCCCAGACCGGCCTCGCAGGCTCATCGGTGGTCGGCAACAACGTCATCCTTGCCGGGCAAACAGGCATCGCCGGCCACTGTACCGTGGGCGATGGCGTCATACTCACCGCGCAATCCGCCGTGAGCCACGACGTGCCGCCCGGCAAGATGATCTCCGGCTCGCCCGGCTTCGACAACCGCATCTGGCTGCGCGCCGTCGCGCTCTTCCAGCGCCTGCCGGAGCTCGCCCGTCGTCTCGACCGCGTCGAAAAAGCCGTCGCCAAAACCGCCACAACCGAAGATGGAGAGCGCGCATGATCCGCCGTTCCGTTGCTGTTGTTTCCCTCGCCGCGCTCGCCTTCCTTGCCGCTGGCTGCCGCTCCTATCGCATCGATGCCACCGTCGAAAACCGCAGCGGAGCGCCCGTCGATCTGCTCGAAGTCGACTACCCCAGCGCCAGCTTCGGTGAGGACCGCCTTGCCGATGGCGCCGACTACCACTACCGCTTTGAAGTACGCGACAGCGGCCCGGTCAAGGTGCAGTACACCGAGCACGCCACCCACATCCAGCGTCAGGCTACCGGCCCCGAACTTCAGGAAAAACAAGTCGGCCAGTTGGAAATCGTCCTCCTGCCCGGCGGCGTCATCCAGTTCCATCCCCAGCTCAGCGGACCGTCCTAGATTTACCCCATCCGGACAAGAAATCTCCTCTCTGCGCTATTCCTCCGCCCAATCTCTCCGATAAGGCCATCAGGAGTGTGTTGTGCGCGGGGGAAGTTCGCCGACTGCCAGATTGTGCCGGCCTCCGTGGATGCGAAGGTGCTGCGCATGCGTGCGTCTTGGCGCATGCTTTGGTCTCATCGCGCTCTCCATCATCTTCGTCGATACGTTGATCCGCAGCGAAAAGGGCGTGAACCTCATCTGGTTCGCGAACGCGATGCTGCTCTCCTATCTGCTGCTCGCACCCCGCTGGCGCTGGTCGGCCTATGTCGTCACGGCCTTCCTCGCGCTCGTCGTGGGCAGCGCCCTCGTTCATGAGGCATGGCGTCTCAACCTGCTTTACAACATCCTCGACATTGCCGAGGCTCTCGGCGCGGCTCTGCTGCTGCGCCGCCGCTCCATGCGACTTCCCCACTTCACCAGGCCGCGTTACCTGCTCCAGTTCATCGCCGCCGCCGTGCTGCTCATGCCCCTCCTGTCCGGGGCTGTGTGCGCCCTGATCGGCGCGCTCTGGCTCAGGCTTCCGCCGGCGCATGTGTTCCTTTACTGGTTCGTCTCAGACAGCCTGGGCATGGCCGTCATTACGCCGACCTTCGTCGCCATCCTGCGCGCGCGCCTCCGCGGCAAAATGCACTGGCGTCGCGACAGTGCTTATCTCCTTCTTCTCGGAGCCGTCACTGCCGGAGCCTTCCTCAAGGACGGCGTGCTGCTCATCTTTCTCGTCTACCCGCTGCTTGTGGTCGCCGTGCTGCGCATGGATCGCGGCTGGGGCGCAGTCTGCGCCGCGCTGGTCGCGGTCGAGGCCTGCGCCTTCACCGTAAGCGGCATGGGGCCTTTCGCTCTCTCGCCCAACCCCAGCATCATGCTCCAGGTCTTCATCGCCGCGGCGGTCATGATGGTCTATGCCACCTCGGCCATCACCGACGATCTGCGCGCCACCCACCGCCGCCTGAAAGAGATCGCCGCGCTGCATGAGCTGGTCACCGAGAACTCCCGTGACGTAATCATCCTCGCCGACTTCAACGGCAAGCGGAACTACGTCTCCGCGGCTGCGGCGGAGTGGGGCGGCTGGGATCGAGAAGACCTGCTCGGCCATCACGGCATGGACATCATTCACCCGGCCGACAAGGCAAAGGCCGAGGCCCTGATTCAGGAAGTGCGCGCTGGCGGCAGCGGCGGCCTGCTCGAGTGCCGCGTGCAGAAAAAGGATGGCGAATACATCTGGGTCGAAGCCAACATTCGCCCCGTGCGTGATCCCGTCACCGGCGTCGTCACCGGCGTGCTCAACATGGTGCGCGATGTCGCCAAGCGCAAGGCTGCCGAGCAGGAGCTGCGCAACGCCTATCGTGCGCTGGAAGCGCTCGCCGTAACCGACGGCCTGACCCACCTGGCCAATCGCCGCCACTTCGACCAGTGCCTCATGAACGAATGGCGTCGTTGCCTGCGCGAGCAGTTGCCTCTCTCGCTCCTGCTCATCGACGTGGATCTCTTCAAGCTCTACAACGACACCTACGGCCACCTGCGCGGGGATAGTTGCCTCAAGGAGGTGGCGAGTGCAACGCAGGAAGCCGTCACCCGTCCCAACGACCTGGTAGCCCGCTTCGGCGGCGAGGAGTTCGCCGTGCTCCTGCCCAACACATCGAATGAAGGCGCATTGCAGGTGGCTGAGCACGTCTGCGCTTCCATCCGCGGCCGGAGCATCGTGCACAGCGGCAATCCGCCGGGCTATGTCACCGTCTCGGTCGGCTGCGCCACCATGGTGCCTGCGCCGGCGCGTCACTCCGCGGCGCTCATTCAGAAAGCCGACGACGCCCTCTACGCCGCCAAGCGCGCCGGGCGCAACCGTGTTGCCAATGCGCGCCCTGTCCCTGACGACGCGCGGCTCTTTCAGGCAAGTTGAGAAGGAGATGAATCGGGGAAGTGCGCGGCGCGGGCTTGCCCCGCGCCTTTCTGCTTTAGCGCACCATGCTCTGGAAGAGCGTGGACTTGAGCAGGGTGTTGAACTCCGAGTCAGACGTGGCAAAGTGCACGCTGAGCAGGCCGGAGCTCGACGAGATATCCGTCGCCGCCAGCGCTGCCTTCTCCGAGTCGGAGCCGCTCATCTTGCGGTACAGCACCGCCGCGTTCAGCAGCGACGAAACCGTGGCCGCGGCAAACGAGTCGCCGGTGGAGATCGTCAGGTCGAAGCGCACGCCGTGCTGAAAGTTCATCGTGTACCACGAGGCCACCAGCCGCTTGCGCACTGAGTCGTAGTCGGCCACCGAGCCCGCTTCGCCCAGAATCTGCCGCATCATCGTCTGCGTGCCCTTCTGGTCGAGAATGCTCCACAGCGGCTCCGAGTCCACCGTGTTCATGGCATCCATCATGGGCCCGTTGGTCAAAAAGCCCTGCGCCAGCCCATCCCGCACATCCAGCGCCTGCTTCACGGCCGCTGAGCTGCCAAACACCATCGTCGAGGGATCGACAAAAGTCAGCACCATGCCGGTGCGGCCCATGGGATAGATGCGGTTGCTGCGCAGCAGCTTGGGCCGGATGTGCTGCTTGCGGAAGCTGGCCATCAGGCCGTCGATATCGAACTGTCCCTGGGCAATGCCCACGGTCTCAAGCTGATCCTGCGAGCCGGGAACGCGGTACAGCGCAAACGCCAGGCTGTCCACGTCGTGATTGTCGTTGATGCCGGACTTGCGCAGCGCATCGTCGAACTGCTTCAGGTCGGGCGGCATCACCCGGTCGCGCAGTTGCATCGCCGCGTCCGAGTTCTGCATGGCCCGGTAGTCCACCACCACAAGCTGCTGCACATCGTGCGGAATGGCCGCGCGAGCATCGCCGGACAACTGCGCCGCCTGCACCGGCAGCGCCATGCCGATCACGCCGGCAAAGGCCGAAAGCCGAAGAATCATGCGTACCAAGAGCATCCTCCGGGAATGCGCCGCGCAGTCTGCTCCCGCATGCATTGGTAAAGGACGGGGGAGAAACCACAATGGAAGCAGACACATTCCTGCATTGATATTGTACGTCGCCGGAAATTTATCCGGAACATGCTGCCTGTCGGGGAGACGTTACTATTCTCCGGGCCAGGCAAGCGGGGCCTTCAGCCGGTCTTCAAGAATCTTCGCGACCGGGTCGAACCCAGTTAATTGACGCATCCACTCGCTCTCGCGCTCGCAGGCCGCCTCCGGCACCAGGCCGATGATCTCGCCCGCCACCGGAGCCACCTTGTGCCGCAGCGCCAGCCGCGAGATGGTGCTGTACACCTGCGACACCGGCGTAACCTCGAAATCGGTGATGTTCATCGTGAGCTGCGCCCGCTCATGCGCCACCACTCCCAGCGCCTTTACGCCCTTCAGCCCGCCGGAGGCCGCGCGAATCTCCCGCGCGATGGCGCGCACCACCGCCACATCCGCCGTATCGAAGTAGATGTTGTACGCCACCAGAAACTTGCGCGCGCCCACGGCGCAGGCCCCGGCTGTCGGATGCAGCGCCGGCCCGCCCAGGTCCGGCCGCCGCGCCGCTTCCTTGCGCACCGCGTCGCGCAGTCCCTCGAACTGCCCGCGCCGCACGTCTTCCAGGTTCACCCGGTCCGGCCGCGCCGCCGCCGCCTCGTAGAAATACACCGGCACGCCGTGCCGCTGCCAGATCTCCGCGCCCGCCTGCCGCGCCAGCATCACGCAGTGCTCCAGCTTCATGCCGGAGATGGGCACAAACGGAATCACATCCGCCGCGCCGATCCTCGGATGCACGCCCTCTTGCCGTGTCAGGTCGATCAGCTCCGCGGCCTTGCCCGCGCCGCGCACTGCCGACTCCACCACGGCGGCGGGAGGTCCTGCCACCGTTACCACCGAGCGGTTATGGTCCGCGTCCATCGACCAGTCCAGCAGGCGCACGCCTTCCACGCGCATCGCGGCCACAATGGCCTCGACCCGCTTGGCGTCTTTTCCCTCCGAAAAGTTCGGAACGCACTCGACGATCTGGGTCTTGCCGGTCATTTCCAGAAGGTGTATCCCGCCTGAATCTGAATGCTGGCGTTCACGCCGGGATTGCGGTCGCCCAATGAGGCCGAGGAGATGTGCACCGCATTCACGCCGAGATCGATGGACCGGCCCTGCCGCAGAAAGTAGTGGATGCCGAAACCGCCCTGCGGCGCAAAGTTCCACACCGAGGTTCCGCCCGGCGTTCCCTGCTGCACCAGCACATCCGGCGGAAACTTGTGCGTGGTGTAGATGAGCCCGCCCGCGGCCTGAAACCACGGCTGAATGTGGCGCGACCTGGTCAGGAAGTTCCAGCGGAAGATGACCGGCGTCAGGCTCAGGCCGGTAAAGGTGCCGCCGCCCACAGGCGCGGTGTACACATCGCCGCCGTACTCAAACGTCTGGATATGCGGCGCGGGCGTATAAGCCTGCCAGAAAGGAATGATGTTGCCGCCAAACTCAAACTGCCCGCTGAACAGGCCTGCGCGCACCACCGGCGTAATCACCTTGCCGAGTTGCGCTCCCGCGAAGAAGAACTTGAAATCCGAGCGGTCGCCCACGCCCGTGCCCCAGTTGGCAAACGGGCCATACTCCCAACTACGATGATTGCGCACCTGAGCGACGGGATTCTCCGTCATGTCGCCCTTCATCGCCATCATCGCCGATGCGCTGCTGTCCCCGCTCTGGGCGGGCTCCTGCGCCGCTGCGGCCATGCAGCCTGCCAGCAAAATCACACAAAGCTTTACGCTCAATCTCACCTTTTTCCTTCTCCCCTTCAAAAAGCAGGCCGCCACATCCGGGCGGCCTTGCGGTTCTCGTTGATGAAATCGGTTCAGCCCGCGACCTGCTCCATCTGCTCGGCATCCATGTCGAAGTTCGAGTAGACGTTCTGCGTGTCGTCGAATTCCTCCAGCGCCTCGAGCAGCCGCACCATCTGCCCCACCTGCGGGCCCTCGAGCTTGGTATAGGTCGAGGCGATCATCGTCACCTCGCTCATCGCCGGCTCAATCCCCGCGGCCTTCACCGCGTTCAGCACGCCTTCGTAGGCTGCGGGATCGGTAATGATCTCCCAGGTATCGCCCTCGTCGTTCAGGTCTTCGCCGCCGTGCTCCAGAACGATCTCCATCAGCTTCTCTTCGCTCGACGCTGATTTTTCGACAGCGATCACGCCCTTCTTCGAGAACATATGCAGCACCGAGCCGGTCGAGCCCAGGTTGCCGCCGTTCTTTGAGAAAGCGTGCCGGATCTCGCTCACCGTGCGGTTGCGGTTGTCCGTCAGCACTTCCACAATGATCGCCACGCCGCCGGGGCCGTAGCCCTCGAAGGTGATCTCCTCGTAGCTGACGCCCTCAAGCTCACCCGTGCCGCGCTGGATGGCGCGCTTGATGTTGTCCGCCGGCATATTCTCGGCCTTGGCCGCCGCGATGGCCGTGCGCAGCCGGGCATTGCTGTCAGGATTGCCGCCGCCCTTGGCTGCGACCGCGATTTCCTTCAACAGGCGGGTAAAAATCTTGCCGCGCTTGGCGTCCAGCGCGCCCTTTTTGTGCTTGATTGTGGCCCATTTCGAGTGGCCGGACATGGAAACCTCAGTAAACGAAAAATGCGGGCCGCTGGCGCAGCCGACCTTGTGAGTATAGCACCGGCCAAGGACCGCCTTCACCGGCAGTGTGATGCCCGCGGGCGCTCCAGCCGCCAAAATCCGCCCGTCTCCGAAGATGTTGAAGTACTGGCACTTGAATCATCCATCAGCCGCGCGGCGCAGACAGAGGCAGAGAGAGATTGATTGCCGGGGCGCCCATCCTGCAACGGCTGCAATCGAGCCCCGTGCTGGAATCCCGGCCAATTTCAGAGTAGGATTAAATCCTACAAAGTATCCACGGAGGAAACCCATGCGCTCCACCCAGCAACTCAGCATCACGCTGCCCAGGGAGATGGCCGAGCAGGTGCGCGCCAGGGTGGCCGCCGGCGAATACACCACCGAAAGTGAGGTCATCCGCGATGGCCTGCGCGTCCTGATGGCCCGCGACCGCGCTGTGGAGAGCTGGCTGCGCGAAAAGGTCGCGCCCGCCTACGACACGCTCAAAAGCAATCCCTCCCGCGTGCTGAAAGCCCGCCAGATACGCGAGAAGCTCGCGGCAGAGCAGACTGCCGCCGCGAAGCGCTGATGCTCTATCCAGTTGTATTCTCGCCCGAGGCCGGGGAGCAACTGGTTGAGCTCTATCGCTACATCGCAGAGCACGCATCCGCTGAAATCGCCGCAAGCTACACCGAGGCCATCGTTGCCCACTGCGAGCGTATGCAGCGTTTTCCGCAGCGCGGCATCCTCCGCGACGATATTCGTCCGGGCCTCCGCATCACCCACTTTCGCAGGCGAACTGTCATCGCATTTGTGGTGGAAGAAACCCGCGTGGTGATTCTCGGAGTCTTTCATGGCGGGCGCAACTATGAGGGAGTCCTGCTCCTGGAGAAAGACGAAAAGCAGGACCCCGTTTAGCGCTCACAGCGGATTGCCCGCTGCTTTCAAATCCACTTACCCCACCAGCGCCATCGCCGGAATCTCTTCCTTGCGCACCGTTAGCCGCTCGATCAGGTCGTACCGCACCTCGTAGCCGCGCCCCGGCGTGTCCTGAATCGTGATCTCGCCCTTGGCCGACACCGTCACCTCCGGCTCGATGATGTCTTCCTTCCAGTACCGCGCGGAGGCCGACACATCGCCCGGCAGCGAGAAGTTCTCCAGCGTCGAGAGCGCGATATTGTGCGCCCGCCCGATGCCCGACTCAAGCATCCCGCCGCACCACACCGGAATGCCCCGCTCCTGCGCCGCGTTGTGCACCGCGATCGCCTCAGAGAAGCCGCTCACCCGGCCCAGCTTGATGTTGATGATCCGGCACGACTCCATCTCGATCGCCGCCAGCGCGTCGCGCCGGTTGCGGATCGACTCGTCCAGGCAGATTGCCGTGTTCAGCCGTTTCTGCAGCATCGAGTGGTAGTAGAAGTCGTCGTGCCACAGCGGCTGCTCGATCATCAGCAGGTCGAAGTCGTCAAAGCTCACAAGATGGTCCGCATCGCGCAGCTTGTACGCCGAGTTCGCGTCGCAGCTCAGCAGAATCTCCGGCCAGCGGGTCCGCACCGCTTCAAACACCTCCACATCCCAGCCCGGCTTGCACTTCAGCTTGATCCGCTGATATCCCGCCGCCACCTCGCGCTCGATCACCTCCATCAGCTCCGGAATCGACTTCTGGATGCCGATCGATACGCCGCAGGGAATCGTCTCGTGCACGCCGCCCAGCAGTTGCGCCAGTGGAATCCCCTCGCGCTGCGCCTCGAGATCCCAGATCGCGTTTTCCAGCGCCGCCTTGGCCATCGGGTTGCCGCGCACCTTGCGGAAGATCCGCGGGCACTCCCCGCCATGCTCCGGCGCTTCGGCCGCCAGCATCGGCCCCAGCTCGTTCGCCAGCACCTGCCAGGCCGTGTCCGTCGACTCGCCTGAGAAGTACGGACGCTCGCCCGCCGTGCACTCGCCCCAGCCCGTCAGCCCTTCGGAGCGGACCTCGGCAAGCAGTATGCGGCGATCCGTCGTCACGCCGAAGCTGGTTTCAAAGGGACGTACAAGGGGGAGACGCAGTTCGCGAAGAATGATTCCGTCGATTCTCATAAAGTGTGAGTTCCTTGGCTCATCGTGAATGAATTGGAAGCTGTTTCATGCAAGTTCAAAAACCCTGATGCCTGATGATTCCTCTTCAATCCATCTCCGTCTGGGTCGGGGACCCCAATTCGAAGACTCCATTCCCTTCCTCGTCGCGGACGAACCCGAGAACGGCTAATCCCTGGCCAAATGCCTGCTGAAATCGGTTGCGGTTCTCCTGCTGGACCCGTGCGGCTCGCTCCCGATCGCGGTCAGAGGCCTTCCATTGGTAGATGGCGGCCGGAACCCGGATGCGCTCCTCGATTGCGTAGTTGGCAGGAGCGCCGCCTGCCAGCGGCCCGTTCACCCGCGGCGAATCCAGATGCCACTCCGCCACAAGCCGGTCCGTCGGCAGCCCTCCCTGCAATCGAGAAGAGGATACACCATAAAAATCCACGCAATACCGCCGAACCACGGCCCCCAGCTTGTGGATATTCAGATGCGCGTTCCGGATCTCCAGCGGATCGAAGGTCCACTCCATCAGCCGGATGCCCCGCGCCAGCGCCTCACGCCGTTGTTCCAGCTTGAGTTGCGCGCCAAGCCCCCGGTTCCTATACTCCTCCCGCACCGCCAGCATGTGCGAGTGCAGATAGGGCCGGGCAATTCCCTTCTCCGTTTTCACGCCAGGCAAAGACATGGCGAATCCCACCAGCGATCCGGCATCACCCTCCGGTGCGGCCCCCGGCAGCGCCGTGTCGAACGCGCCGATCACCTGCCCGCCCACCTTCTGCATCACCAGAAAGGCCTTCCGCGGAATCACGTCGCTCGCGTCGTAGCCCCACGTTGCAATCTGCATCTGCACGCAGGCCTCGAGCTCGTCATGCCCCTGGCAGCTCCGGATCACGATCATCGCGCCGCCTCGGCTGCCAGCTTCCGCTTCGCCTGTGCCCACAGCGCCTCCAGCTCTTCCGGCTTCAGTTCCTCCAGCGGCTTCTCCGATGCCTGCTCCATCTCCCGGAACCGCGTGCGGAACCGCAGATTGCATCCGCGCAGCGCCATCTCCGCGTCCACGCCCAGATGCCGCCCCAGATTCACCACCGTAAACAGCAGGTCGCCCAGCTCCGCCTCCACTGCCGCCTTCCGCGCTGTGTCTTCGGGATTCTTCTCCGCCGCGGCGGCCTCGGCTTCCAGCTCCGCCGTCTCTTCGGCCAGCTTGGGCAGCAGGTCCCGCCACACCGGCCAGTCGAACCCCGCCTTCGCTGCCTTCCCGCCCAGCTTGGACGCCTCCGCCAGCGCAGGCATCGCCCGTTGCACCCCGTCCAGCCTTGAAGCATCGGCCTCCAGCTTCGCGGCCTTCTCCAGGCGCTTGATCTCATCCCAATTCTGCAGCACTTTAGCCGCAGAACCTTCAACGTCCGCATCAACAAGTGCGGCATTCCCCGCCGCCCGCGAGGCCTCTTCGCCAAACACATGCGGATGCCGCCGGATCAGCTTCCGGTTCAGGTGGTCCAGCACGTCGGCAATCGTGAACTGGCCCTCGTTGGCCGCCATTTCGGCGTAGAACAGCACCTGCAGCAGCAGGTCGCCCAGTTCCTCGGCCAGGTGCGGAAGGTCCCGCCGCTCGATGGCGTCGAAGACCTCGTAGGCTTCTTCCAGGGTGTACTTGCGGATGGTGTCGAAGGTCTGCTCGCGATCCCATGGGCATCCGCCCGGCGCCCGCAGCCGCGCCATGATCGCCGCCGACTCCTCAAACAGCTCCCCGGCCCGCGCCGGGTCCGTGGCGAGCGGCGTAGAAGGAGGCTCTGGACTGTCTGCGTTGCGTGCGGAGTCCATCGAAGCTATTGTAAAGCCGCGCGGTCTTCCCGAGGCCCGCATCGCGCGAAGAGCATCCCGGCCCAGCCCTGCGTCTGGTTCAGACGTATACTCAAACCGCACATGCTTCGCATCTTAGCCACACCCATCGCGGCACTCGCCGGCCTCGCCTTCGGCAGCTTCCTCAACGTCTGCCTCAGCCGCTGGCCGCAGGGCGAAAGCATCGTCTCGCCCCGCTCGCACTGCCGCGCCTGCAACCGCACTCTCGCCTGGTGGGAAAACATTCCCGTCCTGAGCTGGCTCGCCTTGCGCGCCCGCTGCCGCACCTGCGGGACTGCGATCAGTGTTCGCTACCCACTCGTCGAAGTGACTGTCGGGTTGCTGTGGAGCATCGTGGGATGGCGGCTTTCAGGAGTATTTCTGACCGAAAGACAGTTCACGCCATTTATGGTGGGGCCGCCATATTACGGCTTCATACCGGCACTCAGCACTGCGGCATTTTTATGGCTCATGGTGGCAATAGCAGTGCTCGATGCGGAGCATCTTTGGATTGCAGACGCGCTAACATTTCCCGGAATTGCCTTGGGGGTTGCACTCCTACTTTTCGCTGACTCGCTCGTGCACGTTCCATTACGAGAGTTTTGGCTATCGCTGGCAGAGCGGCTTAGCAGTATCCTCCTCGCCGCCGCTCTCATCCTCGCCATCCGCGGCCTCTACTGGCTCATCCGCCGCCGCGAGGGGCTCGGCCTCGGCGACGCCAAGCTCATGGCCCTGCTCGCCGCATGGCTCGGCCTGCCCGGCGCTCTGCTGTCGTTTGTTCTCGGTGTGGTTCTCGGCGCGGCGGTCGCGCTCGCCATCCTCGCCCGCAATCAGGGCCGCGAGGACGCAGGCCAGCTCAAGCTTCCGCTGGGTACATTCCTCTGCATCGGGGGCATCGTCAGCAGCCTGTGGGGCCCGCAGATTCTCGCAGCCTATCTGCGTTACTCCGGCCTCAACTGAGTCACGGCTGTTGCGCGCCGGCGCTTGCCGCGTCCGCCTTGGCGTTGGCAATCTCCGGCTCAGCCAGATACTTCTTGGCCTCTTTGCTGTGCTTGGAGTCCGGGTCGTACTCCATCACCTTCAGGTAGTGCGTGCGGGCCGCGGCGTACTTGCCCGTATGCCGCTCGGACTCGGCCAGTCCCCAGTACACGTCGGGATTCTCCGGGTCCAGCACCAGCGCCGACTCGTACCGCGACAGCGCCGCCGCCCAGTTCTTCTGGTCCAGGTAGTAGCTGCCTACGCTCTCGTCTTCCTTGGCCGTCTCCACGTGCGGAGCAATCTCCGCGCCATCGTCATCGTCCTTGCCGTGCCTGCGTCCCTTTCCGTTGTCTGGCGGCGGCTTCAGCAGTTGGTCCAGTCCCGCCGTGCTCGAGCTCGATGAGCCCGTATCCGGAACCACCGGCCCATCGTCCGGGCTGCGCACCGGGTCCACATCCGGGCTCGCCAGAGAAACATTGGAGTAATCCGGCGCGGCATTCGCAGGCGCGGGAGCAGCCGATGTGCCTCCCGTGGGAAGCACCGGCACGGAATTGGGATCATCGGGAAACGGGTTCGACTCCTGCTGCGCCGGCTTCTGCGCGGGCCGGCTCGGCTGCTGCGGTTGCTGTTGCGCGCGGAGCGGCCCGGCCAGCAGCGCCATGCCTGCCAGCATCAGCAGGCACGCACTGTGCCGCCGCGCCGCTCCGCCGATTCCCTTCCGCGCTTTCAACAGAACCTCATCCACTCCTCAATGGTAGGATGCGATGCATACCGCACTCAAGTCCGCCCGGAGTCTGCACCCATTTATGCCGCTCATCATCCGTTCCTCCGCCATCCACGCCGCCGGCTGCTACACCACAACTCCCATCCGCAAAGGCGCTTTGGTGGCCGAATACACCGGGCCGCGGCTGACCAAATCCGAGGCCGACACCGCCTACGAGGAGCAGCCCATCACCTACCTGTTTGGACTGGGAAGCGGCCGAACGGTCATCGACGGCCACTGCATGGCCATGTTCATCAACCATAGCTGCGACGCCAACTGTGAGACCGAGGAGATCAAGGGCCGCGTCTGGATTCGCGCCGTCCGCTCCATCGCCGCGGGCGAGGAGATCACCTACGACTACTGCCTCTACGACGGGGGCGACGACGAGGCCAACTGCAACTGTGGCGCGCACAAGTGCCGCGGCACCATGTACTCCCGCGACGAAGTGAAAAAGCGTAAGACCTCGCGGGCAAAAGCCGGGAAGAAATAGCGCCGCCGGCCGTTTTCCACTTCCGGAAACTCCCGCCGGAAACTTCAACCTTGGAACGATACAATCGCCCTTAGGCTGCCGCAACGCGGCGAGCCCTTCTAAGGAGCGGGTGCACGTATGGAATATCAGGTTCTGGCCAGAAAATATCGTCCGCAGCGCTTTGCCGATGTGGCCGGCCAGGATCATGTGACGCGCACGCTGATGAACGCCCTGGAGCAGAACCGCGTCGCCCACGGCTACATCTTCTCCGGCCATCGCGGCATCGGTAAAACAACCATCGCCCGCATCCTCGCCCAGGCCCTCAACTGCCGCACCGCCGTCGGCTCGCCCGAGCGGCCCACTGCCGAGCCCTGCGGCGTCTGCGACTCCTGCATCGAGGTGCGCGCCGGCTCCGCCGTCGACGTGATCGAGATCGATGCCGCCACCAACCGCGGCATCGACGAGATTCGCGAGCTGCGCGACGCCGCACGTTACGCGCCCGCCCGCGACCGCTACAAGATCTACATCCTCGACGAGGCGCACCAGATCACCGAGGCGGCCTTCAACGCGCTCCTCAAGACCCTCGAAGAGCCGCCGCCGCACGTCATCTTCATGATGGCGACCACCGAGCCCGAGAACATCCCGCAGACCATCCGCTCGCGCTGCCAGCACTTCAGCTTTCACGCCGTCAAGTTCGACGACATCCTCGCCCAGCTCCGCATGATCGCCGCGGCTGAGAACGTCGAAGCCGAGGATGCCGCGCTCGCCCTGTTGGCCGAGGCGGGCGACGGCTCCATGCGCGACGCGCTCTCCATCATGGACCAGGCCATCGCTTCAGCGCCGGTTGAGCAGGGCAAGCCGGTCCTCGCCGCCGCGCAGATTCGCGACCTGATGGGCTCTGTCCCCAACGCCGTCTTTGAGCGCCTGTTCGAGGCCGTCGCCCAGGGCCAGAGCGCCGCGCTCATGGAGCAGCTCAACGTGCTGCTCAACGCCGGGCACAGCCCCTCGTCGCTCGCCCGCCAGATGGTCCGCTACCTGCGCAACACCCTCATGGCCAGGCTGGGCGGCGAGCAGACCGAGCTGCTGCAAATCTCCGCCGACGAGCGCGCCCGCGCGGCGCGCACCGCCCTGCTCTTCAGCGAGGAAGACCTGACCCGCAATCTGCAGATTGTGCTGCGCACCTTCGACGATCTCAACTTCCGCCAAGAGCAGCGCTTCCATCTCGAGCTTGGCCTGCTCAAGCTCGTCCACGCCCAGCGCCTGCTTCCCCTGGAAGAATTCCTCAGCGGCATGGCCAGCGGTGCGGGCGTGCGTCCCGCCGCGTCGGCTCCGGCCTCGCGTCCTCCGGCAAGCGCGCCCCGCGCAGCGCAGTCCACACCAGCTCAGCCGCCGTCCGGTTCTCCCTTCGGAGGCTCAGACTGGGGTTCATCGCCCTCGATGAAGCAGAGCGCCGCGGCTTCCGAGCCCCGCTCCGAACTCAGGTCCGAGCTCAGATCCGAGTCCAGGTCCGAGGCCGCCGCCGAAATCAAGGCCGTGGCCGGCAATGTGATGCCTTTTCCCGTGGCCGCCAGTCAGCCCTCCGCCGGCTTTGCCGAGACCATCACCGAAGGCGCGCTGGCCAAGGCTCCTGAAGAAGCGATGGCCGCTCCGCCCGCTTCGTCCAGTGAAGCGCCGGATGCCGATGCGCTCCGCAGCGCCGTCTGCGCCGCGCTCGCTGGCGCGGGCCATGACTCCGCCGCGCGTCTCCTCGGCTCCGCGGCATGGGTCTCCGAGGGAGCCACGCTGCGCATCGAGGTTCCCGGCATCGGCAAGAAGATGCTCACCCTCACCGTCAACGCCGCCGCGGAAAAGATCATCCGCCAGGAGTTGCAGAAGCTCAACGCTCCGGCACGGTTCATGGTGGTTCCCGGCGAGGGCGTGACAGGCCCGGCACAGGCGGCTCCGGTCCTCTCCGGCAGCGTGCAGCAGGCAGCGCTCGACAATCCATTAGTCCAGCGCGCCAAGGAAATCTTCAATGCCGATGTGCGCAGCGTGCTCGATCTGCGCGGCAAATAGGCCGCCGCTGAGGGACAGACAAAGAGAGACGCTGAAGGATAAACGATGATCAATCCCCTCAAGATTCCCGAGATGCTCGCCCAGGCCAACCAGATGCAGGAGCAGATGCAGCAAAAGCTTGCGGAGACCATCGTCGAGGGCTCCGCGGGAGGCGGTGCGGTCACGGTCAGCATGAACGGCAAAAAACAGCTCCTCAAGCTGCATATCGACCCCACAGCCGCGCTGAGCCTCACCGGCGGACAGCCGGATGTGGAGATGCTCGAGGATCTGATCGTCTCCGCGGTGAACGATGCGGGGCGCAAGGCCGAGGAAGCGATCCAGTCGAGCGTGCAGGGCATGCTGGGCGGGCTCAAGCTGCCGGGAATGAGCTAAGGGAGGCGCACGCAGTGGCACGCTATGCCGAGCCGATGGCGAGGCTGATCGAGGAACTGAAGAAGCTGCCCGGCGTGGGCACCAAGACCGCGCAGCGCTACGCCTTTCACATTTTGCGCGGAGCCGATGAAGACGCCGCCGCCCTGGCCGAGGCCGTGCGCGAGCTCAAAACCAGCCTCCGTCTCTGCTCCGTCTGCAACAACGTGACCGATATCGACCCGTGCGTCTACTGCTCCAGCCCCGCGCGGAATCAGCGGCAGGTCTGCGTGGTGGAAGAGCCGACCAACATCGACGCCGTCGAGCGCACCCGCGGCTACAACGGCGTTTACCACGTGCTGCACGGCACGCTCTCACCGCTCCATGGCGTGGGGCCGGACCAGCTCCGCACCAGTTCGCTGGTAACCCGCGTGGAGCACGGCGATGTGGATGAAGTGATTGTCGCCACCAGCCCGACGCTGGAAGGCGAGGCAACGGCGACATGGCTGGCTGGAGCGTTGCGGCGTTTCCCGGTGCGCATCACGCGCATCGCCACAGGTGTTCCCGCGGGCAGCGACATCGAGTACGCCGACGAGGTGACCATGGCCCGCGCCATGGAAGGCCGCCGCGAACTCTAGCGCATCAGCCGCGTAGGCGGGCCAGCAGATCCTGCGGATGCACCGGCTTGGCGAGGATATCGAACTCGTGCCCCTGCGCCCGCGCCTTCTCCAGCAGATCGGCGGTGGCAGCCTGGCCGGAAAATAGCAGCACTTTGACGGTGGGCAGCAGCGCCCGAATCTGAATCGCGGCGTCAATGCCGTTCAGGTCGGCCATGATCACATCCGTGATCAGCATGTCCGGCACAAATGCGGCCGCCAGCTCCACGGCCTTTTCGCCGGAGTAGACCGCCTGCGCCTCAAAGCCGCTCTGGTTCAGAATCATTGCGAGCGTATCGGCGATGACGCGTTCATCGTCGACGACGAGAACCTTGGGTTTGACACGATTTTCGTGCATACTCTCCTAGGATGCTGCCGGTCACTTATCTTCGTGCAGGGTTATACCGCAACGCGTGCGGCCTGAGGGCCCGTGAGCGGAGATGCGTGCACGTACCCGCCACGCCTTTCATCATACGCTGTACCGGCAGCGCCCATCGCATAACCTGCGGCGATTCCGGCCCCTTGCAAAGCTGCTCTGACCCCGCACATTAACACACGCGCGCGTCCGCACCAACCATCGCTGGATTGAGAGAATCAACACAGGCATCGCGGAACCAGTTCGCTCTGTGGCCGTGCTTCGATTCATCCCTCTGCAATCCCGCACTCATAGACTAGCAACAGTACCTGCCCGCTCGCCCTGCGAGCAGACCCGAACCGGAGAACACTGCATGCAGGAAGCCGCAGTCCAGTCCCCCACTGTCGCGCAGACCGGCGCCATCATCCGCGCCGAGCGGATCGAGAAGTTCTACGCGCAGCCCAGCGAGAACCGCATTCAGGTCATCGCGGCCACCGACCTGAGCATTGTGCCGGGCGAAATCGTCGCGCTGCTCGGGCCCTCCGGCTCCGGCAAATCCACCATGCTGCGCATGCTCACCGGGCTTTCGCGCCCTTCCGCGGGGCGAGTCTACTGGCACGAAAAACCCATCACGGAAGCCGCAATCAACGTCTCCATCGTCTTCCAGAGCTTCGCCCTGTTTCCCTGGCTCACGGTGCTCGAAAACGTGGAAGCGCCCCTGAAGGCCCGTGGCGTGGCGCCCGCCGAGCGCCACGAGCGCAGCATGAAGATGCTCGATACGGTCGGTCTGGACGGCTTTGAGGCCGCCTATCCCAAGGAACTCTCCGGCGGCATGCGCCAGCGTGTGGGTTTTGCGCGCGCGCTCGTGGTCGAGCCGGAGGTGCTGTTCATGGACGAGCCTTTTTCCGCCCTCGATGTGCTGACCGCCGAAAACCTCCGCAGCGAGCTGCTGGAGCTGTGGGCCAACAAGACCATGCCCACCAAATCGGTCTTCATCGTCACCCACAACATCGAAGAAGCCGTTCTCCTGGCCGACCGCATCATCGTGCTGGGCCGCAACCCAGGCCACATCCGCACCGATTTCCGCGTGCAGCTCGCCCAGCCCCGCGACCGCAAGTCCGAGCCGTTTACCCAGCTCGTGGACTACATCTACAAGGTGCTCACGCGGCCCGACGTGGCCCCGGCCGAAGCTCCCGATCAGCAGACCGGGCGCAGGCCCCGCGACCAGCGTCAGATGCGTTACCAGATGCTGCCCCATGCGCGCCCCGGCGGCATCGCCGGCCTGCTCGAGCTGCTGCTGGACAAGGGTGGCCGCGACGACATCTACCGTCTCGCCGACGATCTGGCCTTCGAGATCGACGACCTGCTGCCCATTGTCGATGCCGCCCAGTTGCTCGGCTTCCTCAAGGTCGAGGAAGGCGACGCGGCGATCACCGAAGCCGGAAGCGAGTACGCAAACGGCGAGATTCTGCGGCAGAAAGAGCTGTTCCGCGATGCGGCGCTTGAGAATGTGCTGCTGCTGCGCCAGATTCGCCGCGCCCTGGAGTCCAAGAGCGACCACACCGTCTCCGAAGAGTTCTTCCTCGACATGCTCGACGAGCAGTTCAGCGAAGAGGAGAGCCAGCGGCAGGTGGAAACCGCCGTCACCTGGGGCCGCTACGCGGAGCTGTTCGACTTCGATGCCGGGCGGCGGCGTTTCGTGATGCCGGACGCACTCGAGGAAGAGATTGGCGCAATCGAGGATGCCGAGTGAAGATTCATCCCTTTGCGCGCACCCTGGTTACGGCACGCACCTGGCCCGTGGTCATTGACGCGGGTGTGGCCGCGTGCGGCCTGGCGGTGTTCTTCTCGGTCGTGAGCACCGGCACTTACTGGCTGGGCAAGCCGGTTCCTGTCGTGCCCATCTCGCACTCTCTGAGCGCGCTGCCGGGCTATGCCTTCTTCTCCATCGTGCGCATCGGCATCGCCTATCTCCTGAGCCTTGCCTTCGCCATCGTCTATGGCTATACCGCCGCGTACAACCCGCGCGTCGAGGCCTGGATGATCGCCGTGCTCGACATTCTTCAGTCCATCCCGGTCCTCAGCTTTCTGCCGCCCGTGGTTCTCGCCATGGTGGCGCTCATTCCCGGCCATCAGCTCGGCATCGAGCTCGGCGTGGTCCTGCTCATCTTCACCGGCCAGGTCTGGAACCTCGCCTTCAGCTTCTACTCGTCGCTCAAAAGCATTCCACGCGAGATGCTCGAAGCCTCGCGCATCTACCGCTACTCGGCCTGGCAGCGGTTCTGGCAGCTTGAGATGCCCTACTCGGCCATCGGCCTCGTCTGGAACTCCATCGTCTCCGTCGCCGGCGGCTGGTTTGCGCTCATGGCCTGCGAGATGTTCACCATGGGCACGCGCAACTTCCAGCTCCCCGGCCTTGGCAGCTATCTGCAAACCGCCGCGGACTCTGGCGACATGCGCGCGCTGATCGCCGGCTTCGCCGTAGTCATCCTCATCGTCATCGCCACCGACCAGCTCCTCTGGCGGCCGCTCATCGCCTGGAGCGACAAGTTCAAATTCGAGCAGGTGGAATCGGCCGACCGGGTCAGCTCGCCCGTGCTTGAGCTGCTGCGCCGCTCGCGGCTCTTCAGCACCCTGCCGGGCCGCCTCTGGGAGCGCATCGAGGAGCCGCTGTATGAGCGCTTCGCCCGCAAGGAGAGCCGCCACGCCGTGCAGCCTCTCGATGAGAACCCCGCGCGCGGCGGAGCCTCGCCTGTTCTGTGGACGCTGGGGACGCTCGCCCTCACCATCGTCGGCTGGGGCGCATTCCAGGCCGCGCTCATGCTGCGCACCGTCACCTGGCCGGAGCTGCGGCTGCTGCTGGAAGGCGCGGGGGCAACCTTCCTCCGGGTCAACACGGCCCTGCTCATCTCCGCTCTGTGGACGGTGCCGGTCGGCGTCATGATCGGCTTCAGCCCAAGGCTTGCGCTGTTTGTCCAGCCGGTTGCGCAGATTCTGGCCTCCGTTCCGGCCACCGCCTTCTTTCCCATTCTGCTCATCGGACTGGTCAAGCTCGGCGGCGGCCTCGGCATCGGCTCCATCGCGCTCATGCTGCTGGGCACCCAGTGGTACATCCTGTTCAACGTCATTGCCGGAGCCATGGCCATCCCCTCGGACCTGCGCGAAGTGGCCTCGCTCTACCGCTTCACCCGCTGGCAGCGCTGGACCCGCCTCATCCTGCCCGGCATCTTCCCGTACCTCATCACCGGCATGGTGACGGCCAGCGGCGGCGCATGGAACGCCTCGGTCTTTGCGGAATACTCCCATGTTCCGGGCGGCACATTGCAGACCATCGGCCTCGGCGCGCAGATCAGTGCGGCCACGGACAGCGGCCGATTCCCCATCCTGCTGCTGGCCACCATCCTCATCTCTCTCATGGTGGTTACCATGAATCGGTTAGTGTGGCGAAAGCTCTATCGCCTGGCCGAAACCCGGTATAAACTCGAAGGCTAACGAAGTGGGCTCAAGCCCTTCGGCTGGAGAGAGAACGAATGATTCGCGTAGGGCTGATCGGCTTTGGCCTTGCCGGGCGTGTCTTTCATGCGCCCCTGCTTTCCTCGGTGGATGGATTCGAGCTGGCGGCGGTAGTGGAACGCACCACGGACAATGCCGCGGCTCTCTACCCCGGCATCACGACCTATCGCAGCATCGACGAGCTCCTCGCCGACAGCAGCATCAAACTGGTCGTCGTGGCCACGCCGAACGCGACCCATTTCGACATCGCCTTGCGCGCCCTTGAGGCCGCGAAAAACGTCGTGGTCGACAAACCGGCCGCTGTCTCCCCGGCGGAGATTGCCCAGCTTGTCGAGCTGGCCGGTGGCGTGGGCCTGCAACTGATCCCATTTCACAACCGCCGCTGGGACGGCGACTTCAGAACCCTGCAGATGCTCCTGCAGGAGAAGCAGCTTGGCTCGCTGGTGCACTATGAGTCGACCTTCGATCGCTGGCGTCCCGGCCTCTCTTCCCGCGCATGGAAGGAAGAGACCGAACAGGGCGGGCTCCTGCTGGACATCGGCACCCACCTCGTCGATCAGGCGCTGGTTCTTTTTGGACCGCCCGAATCCGTCAGCGCAGAAGTGCGCCGCGAGCGCGACGGCGAAGGCGCCAACGACTCCTTCACCATCCGCCTGCACTACTTCACGGAGTTTTCCGTAACGCTGAGCGCCAACTGCCTCTCGTCGCTGGCACGGCCCCGCTTTCACCTGCGCGGCACCAAGGGAAACTACTGGAAGTGGGGCCTCGATCCACAGGAAGAGGCGCTGGGCAAAATCGCCCGCATTGAGGATGCCAACTGGGGCAAGGACCCGGCCGAGCGCTGGGGCACGCTGCACACGGATGCGGACGGCCTGCTGACGGAGCAGCCCATTGAAACGGCCGCCGGCGACTACCGCATCTTCTACGAGGGCGTCCGCGATGCGCTGCTGGGCAAAGCGGAGGCTCCGGTAAACGGCCTGGATGCCTGGCGGGTTGCGCGCGTGCTCGAGTGCGCGGCGGAAAGCGCCAGAACCCATCGCTCTATCGATTGTGACTGGAGCGGCGCGCCGGAGTAGCGGCCTTACGCTGTGTCTGTGCCTTTTTTCCCGCCCAGCGGAACCCAGAAACGCATCGCCGTTCCCTGCCCCGGCGTGCTGAAAGCCTCGATGCCGCCCCCGTGCGCAATCATGATGGCGCGGGCAATCGCCAGCCCCATGCCGGTTCCCTTGCCTTTGCTGCCACTCTTTTTGCCCCGATAAAACTTCTCGAAGATCAGCGGCAGATCGGCCGAATCGATGCCGGGGCCGTCATCGGCCACCTCGAACTCGAGCCTTTCCGCCACGCGCCGGCTGCGCAGCACGATGCGGCTGCCCGCAGGGGTATACCGCGCCGCATTCTCCAGCAGATGACGCAGCACGCGTCCCAGAAGCTGCGGATCGAAGAGCACCGGCGCATCCGGCTCCTCCGTGGACAGCACTACCTGATGCCGGGCCAGTGCGGCCCGCGACTTTTCCGCCGCCTGCTGCAGCAGCGCGCGCGGAGACTGCGGCGTGGCATGCACCTGCACCACCTTCGCATCGATCTCCGCCATCTCCACCGCCTCGCCAATCAGCGCATCGAGCCGGGTGCTCTCTTCATCCACCAGCGCGGCAAGATCGAGACGGGCCGCATCGTCCAGCCCTTCGCCCTGCATCAGCGTCGTGGCCGCGGCGCGGATCGAAGTCAGCGGCGTGCGCAGCTCGTGGGTCAGCGAGTCGATGAGCGCCGTGCGCAGCCGCTCGCTTTCGCGGGCCGCTTCCAGCCGTGTAGAGGCCTCGATCGCCATGGCGCGGGCCAGGGCGATAGCCGCCTGCGCGGCCACAGCCGTCGCCACCTCGCGTGAAAGCGCGTTCGGCTTCCATCCCAGCGCCCCAACCTGGCGCACGCCCAGCATCAGCGGCATGGCCGTCAACTCGCCGGGCACAATCTCCAGCGTTCCCTGGCTCGGGCCAATCGCATGCAGGCTCGCCTTCAGGCTGGCGGGCAGCTCCGGCGACGAAGCGAAGTAGCGATCGCCGTCGCGCACATAGAGCGCCACGCCCTCCAGTGCGAAGATGCGGTGAATCATCCCCGGAAGCTGCTGCACCAGGCCGGCGGCATCGTCGATGAGCATCATCTCCTGGCTGAGCGTGTAGAGCCGCTCCACGTCGGCCCGGCGCTGCTCGGCTTGCTGTGCCTGCCGCCGCGCCCGCTCCGCCACCCGGCCCGCCGCCAGTGAGCAGGCGACAAAGCAGAATAGCGCCACGCGCTCCGGAGCTCCAGCCAGATTGAAGGTATGCAGCGGCAGCAGGAAGAAGAAGTCAAATGCCAGCGTGCACAGCAGCGCGCAATAGAGCGAGAGCGCAATGCCCGCCTGGGTCGCCGTCCACACAACGAACACCAGAAACACCATGCCGGCAGTCGTCGATCCTGCGCCGAGCCAGACCAGAACAACCGTGGTCAAAACGGCCGCAAGCGTCGTTCCGGTCCACTGGAGCGCGCTGCGGGTATGAGCTGGCATGGATGCGAGCATCTCATCGGGAATGATACCGGCAATGGACGATGATGTAATCTGCATCCGGGAAGTGAACGGCAATGCCCGAACGTATTCTTGTCATCGACGACGAACCCCAGATTACCCGCGTCCTTCGCGCGGCCCTCACCGCGCAGGGCTTTGATGTACGCATCGCCAACGATCCCGAGGAGGGTTTGCGCGTCTTCAGCGAGTGGCAGCCGGATCTGGTTGTGACCGACCTGATGATGCCGGAGATGACGGGCGTGGACATCTGCCGCGCTATTCGTACAGCCTCTTCAACGCCCATCATCGTGCTTTCCGTGCGCGATCACGAGCGATCAAAGGTGGAAGCGCTGGATGCGGGCGCTGATGACTACGTAACCAAGCCCTTCGGCATTCAGGAACTGCTGGCGCGTGTGCGCGCTCACCTGCGGCGTGCGCCGGAACGCACCGCCACGGCAATCGAGGTCGGCGACTTCGTCGTCGACGTGGATGCCCATGCGATCACTGTGCAGGGCAAGCCGATCCATCTCACACCCAAGGAATTCGACTTGCTGGTTCTGCTGGCGCGCAACGCCGGCAAGGTGATGACGCACCGCGCTCTGCTGACCGCGGTCTGGGGCGCGCACTCGGCCCATCAGCCGGAATACCTGCGCGTCTTTGTCGGCCAGCTCCGCAAGAAACTCGAAGGCGAAACCGGCCGCCAGTACATCCAGACCGAACCCTGGGTCGGCTACCGCTTTGTGCCCGAGGGCTGGACGGGCGAAGAGCAGTAAACCCGCGCCGTCTGCCGTCTTTATCTTTTCTTTAGCTTTCCCTTTCCCCCTCCCAACGCAGCCGAAGGCAGAATCGATCTTGTTGCGCCGGGTCATGCCTGCGCGCGGATCGGGGTTTCCGCTATGCAAGACCTCCTCATGCTCTTCTTCACGGCGCTGTTCTTCGGCCTGGCGTTTCTCTACGTCAAGGCGTGTCACAAGCTGAGGTAGCCCATGGACTGGATTACGGCAGTTGCGCTCATTCTGGCAATCATCCTCATGATTCACCTCACCGTCTCCCTGCTCTTCCCGGAGAAATTCTGAAATGACTGCGAACGGTTGGCTGCAGTTTGCGCTGTATTGCGTGGTTTTATTGCTTACGGTCCGCCCCGTTGGTCTCTATATGGCGCGCGTTCTGGAGGGTGAGCATACCTGGCTCGACCCGCTGGTGCGCCCGATTGAACGGCTGCTCTACAGGCTCTGCGGCATTTGCCCCGATCGGGAGATGAACTGGCGCGAGTATGCCTTCGCCATGCTGGGCTTCTCGGCCGTCAGCATGCTGCTCACCTATGTCCTTGAGCGCATGCAGGCCGTCATCAGGCTGTGGAACCCGCAGAGCCTTGCCGCCGTGGGACCGGACCTTGCCTGGAACACCGCCGCCAGCTTCACCACGAACACCAACTGGCAGTCCTATACGCCGGAAAGCACCATGAGCTACCTGACCCAGATGGCCGGGCTCGCCACGCACAACTTCTTCTCCGCGGCCGTCGGCATTGTTGCCGCAGTCGCCCTCGTGCGCGGCATCAAGCGGACCAGTTCCGCGACCATCGGCAACTTCTGGGTGGATACGACCCGCACCATCTTTTACATTCTGCTGCCAGGGTCGATTCTTTATGCACTGCTGCTGGTTGCGCAGGGCGTGCCGCAAAACCTGCATGCCTATACCGTTGCACACACGCTCGAAGGGCAGACACAGACCATCGGACAGGGACCGGTCGCCTCGCAGGAAGCCATCAAGATGCTGGGCACCAACGGCGGCGGCTTCTTCAACGCCAACTCGGCCCATCCCTACGAGAATCCAACTCCCTTCACCAACTTTATCCAGATTCTCTCCATCTTCATCATCCCTGCCGGACTCACCTACACGCTGGGCAAAATGACCGGCTCGCGCGGTCATGGCTGGGCCGTCTTTGCCGCCATGTTCGTTCTCTTCGCGGCGGGCTTCACTTCCATTTACTGGGCCGAGGCGCATCCCCATCCGCTCATCCACGGCGCGCAGCAAGCAGCCACGCTCACCGCGCCCGGCGGCAACATGGAAGGCAAGGAGGTCCGCAACGGCATCGCCGAGTCCTCCCTCTTCGCCGCCATCACCACGGACGCAAGCTGCGGCGCGGTGAACAGCATGCACGACAGCTTCACGCCCCTCGGCGGCATGGTTCCCCTGCTCAACATCATGCTCGGCGAAGTCATCTTCGGCGGCGTCGGCTCCGGGCTCTACGGCATGCTCATCTTCGTGGTGCTCGCCGTCTTCATCGCGGGCCTCATGGTGGGCCGCACGCCGGAGTATCTGGGCAAGAAGATCGAAGCCTACGACGTAAAGATGTCCATGCTCTACGTGCTCATCTTTCCGCTCATCATTCTCAGTCTCACCGCGGTCTTCGTTCTCTCGCCCAGCGTCGGCCTCTCCTCGCTCAACAATGCCGGACCCCATGGGCTTACCGAAATCCTCTACGCTTTCACCTCGGGAGCGGGCAACAACGGCTCGGCCTTCGCGGGCCTGAATGCCAATACCTGGGGCTACAACGTCGTGCTGGGCTGGGATATGCTCATCGGCCGCTTCCTGATGATGATTCCCGTGCTGGCGCTGGCAGGCAATCTGGCGCAGAAAAAGAGCGTGCCGCCCTCGCCCGGCACATTCCCGGTGCATACGCCGCTCTTCACCGTATTGCTGATCGGCGTGGTGCTCATTCTCGGTGCGCTCACCTTCTTTCCCGCGCTGAGCCTGGGCCCCATCCTCGAACACCTGCTACTGAAGTCTGGCCAGCTTTTTTAACCCGCACAAGAGAGACGAACGGTTATGGCGGAAAAGACGAGTCTTTGGAATACGAAAATCATCGGCCAGGCGCTAGTGGATTCGGTGCGCAAGCTGGACCCGCGCTGGATGGTCAAGAACCCGGTAATGTTTGTGGTGGAAGTCGGCAGCCTGCTGACTTCGGCGCTGCTCTGCGACAACCTGCTTCATAACCGGCCCGGCTTTGCCTTCAACCTGCAGATCACCCTCTGGCTGTGGTTCACAGTGCTCTTCGCCAACTTCGCAGAGGCCATGGCCGAGGGCCGCGGCAAGGCCCAGGCCGACACGCTGCGCAAAGCCAAAGGCGAGACGATCGCCAGGCGCTACAAAGCCGACGGCAGCTTTGAAGAGGTTGCCAGCGGCCAGCTTCGCGCCGGCGATATGATCTTTGTCGAAGCCGGACACTACATCGCGGGCGACGGAGAAGTGCTTGAAGGCGTGGCCTCCGTCGATGAGTCCGCCATCACCGGCGAGTCGGCCCCTGTAATCCGCGAAGCCGGAGGCGACCGCTCGGCCGTCACCGGCGGCACAAAAGTCCTCTCCGACTGGATCAAGGTCAAAATCACCTCGAACCCCGGCGAGACATTCCTCGACCGCATGATCGCGCTCGTCGAAGGAGCCTCGCGCCAGAAGACGCCCAACGAGATCGCGCTGAGCATTCTGCTCTCCGGCCTCACCATCGTCTTCCTGCTCGCCGTCGTTACTCTGCAGCCCTTCGCCATCTACTCGCACGCGCCGCAAACCATCTTCGTGCTCGTCTCGCTGCTGGTGTGCCTCATCCCTACCACCATCGGCGGCCTGCTCTCAGCCATCGGCATCGCAGGCATGGACCGGCTCGTTCAGTACAACGTCCTTGCCATGAGCGGCCGCGCCGTGGAGGCAGCGGGCGACGTGAATACACTGCTGCTCGATAAGACCGGAACCATCACACTGGGCAACCGGCAGGCAACGGAGTTCCGTCCCGCGCCGGATGTAACCGCGGAGCGGCTTGCCGACGCCGCTCAGCTTGCCTCGCTCTCCGACGAAACCCCCGAGGGCCGCTCCATCGTGGTCCTCGCCAAGGAGCAGTACAACCTCCGCGGCCGCGACATCAACGGCATTCATGCCGAGTTCGTGCCCTTCACCGCCCAGACGCGCATGAGCGGCGTCGACCTGCCCGGCATCCGCATCCGCAAGGGCTCGGTGGACGCCATCACACGTTTCCTTGAGGATCAGGGCTCGTCTCTGCCGAAGAAGGTGCGCGATAACGTGGAAGAAATTGCGCATCTGGGCGGCACTCCGCTGGTGGTCGCGGAAAATGCCACTGCGCTCGGCGTCATCTACCTCAAGGACATCGTGAAGGGCGGCCTGAAAGAACGCCTCGCGCGGCTGCGCGCCATGGGCATCCGCACCATCATGATTACCGGCGATAACCCGCTCACCGCCGCCGTCATCGCCCGTGAGGCCGGTGTCGATGACTTTCTTGCCGAAGCAAAGCCGAAAGACAAGATGGACCTCATCAAGCGCGAGCAGGGCAAGGGTAAGCTTGTCGCCATGACCGGCGACGGCACCAACGATGCACCCGCCCTCGCCCAGGCCGACGTAGGCGTCGCCATGAACTCCGGCACCCAGGCTGCAAAAGAAGCCGGCAACATGGTCGATCTCGACTCCAACCCCACCAAGCTCATCGAGATCGTCGAGATCGGCAAGCAACTGCTGATGACCCGCGGCGCGCTGACGACTTTTTCCATCGCCAACGATGTCGCCAAATACTTCGCCATCATTCCCGCCATGTTCGCCGGGGCTTTTCCGGTTTTGAACGCGCTGAACATCATGTACCTGCACTCACCGCAGTCGGCCATCCTGTCAGCCGTGGTCTTCAACGCCATCGTCATCGTGGCGCTGATTCCGCTGGCGCTCAAAGGCGTCAAGTACCAGCCCAGGGCAGCCGAGGCTCTGCTGCGGCAAAATCTGCTCATCTATGGCGTCGGCGGCGTGCTCGTGCCCTTCGCTGGAATCAAGGCTATCGACATGCTGCTGGTTGCACTGCACCTGGCATAAAGCAAGGAGACTTCCATGCACGCGGCAACAACTTCCACGCTTGCGCATCCGGCCGCAGCACAGGCAGCGGCGCCGAAGCACTCCCTCTGGGGAACCGCCGTCCGCTTCACACTGGTCACCACGCTGCTGCTCGGCATCGGATACCCGCTGCTCATCACAGCCGCGGCCCAGTTTCTCTTTCCTCGCCAGGCTGACGGCAGCCTCATCCAGAAGAATGGCCAGATCATCGGCTCGGAGCTTCTCGCGCAGGGCTTTGCCTCGGATCGCTACTTCCATCCGCGTCCATCGGCCGCGGGCAACGGATACGACGCCACCTCATCGGGCGGATCGAATCTTGCGCAGTCCAGCAGCAAGCTGGTACAGCGGATGCAGGGCGATATCGACAAGCTCGCCAGGGAAAACCCCGGCACGCCCGTGCCAATCGACCTGGTAACAACCTCTGGCTCGGGCCTCGACCCCGACATTACGCCGGATGCAGCCTACTTTCAGGCCCCACGCATTGCCAAAGCACGCGGGCTGAGCGAGGCCCAGGTACGCCAGTTGATCGCACAGCACATCACAGGACGTCAGTTCGGCATTCTCGGTGAACCGCGCGTCAACGTCCTTTTACTCAACCTCGACCTCGACAGCCAGACAAAATAGCTTGGCTTAGCCGCCGGCGAGGAGCACCCAATTCCTTTCCATTTTTCTTTCAGGAATGCAGTGATGACGCGCACATTGCCTTTGTTCGACAAGCCCCGCGCCCTTCGGCTAACCTGACGTTTCCGGACAAATTCTCCGGCAGGAAGCTGTTATGCGTGCCTCACTCTTCATCACCTGCTACAACGACACGCTCTATCCCGAAACAGGCCGCGCCGTTGTCAAACTCCTCGAGCGCCTCGGCGTAACCCTCGACTTTCACCCCGAACAAACCTGCTGCGGCCAGATGCACGCCAATACCGGCTTCCGCGCCGAGGCTTATTCGCAGGCCAAGCGCTTCGTGCGGCTTTATCGGGATACCGAGATCGTCATCATCCCCTCGTCCTCCTGCGTTGCCATGATCCGCGACCAGTATCCGGTGCTGTTTGAGGAGCTGGGCAACGAAGATCTGCGCCGCGACCTCCAAGCCCTGCTGCCGCGCATCTTCGAACTCAGCGAGTTTCTCATCGATAAACTCGGCGTAGAGGATGTCGGCGCGTATTTTCCGCATCGGGTTACCTATCACGCAAGCTGCCATGGCCTGCGCGGCCTGCATGTCGGCGACAGGCCATTCCGGCTGCTCGGCAAGGTACGCGGCCTTGAGCTGGCTCCGCTCGAAAACCTCGATCGCTGCTGCGGCTTCGGCGGTACCTTCTCCATCAAGAACGCTGAAGTCTCCTCGGCCATGCTCGCCTCCAAGCTGCGCGACGTGCTCACCACCCGTGCCGAGTACTGCACGGCGCTCGACAACAGTTGCCTGATGCACCTGGGCGGCGCTCTGCACCGGCAGTTCGCAGGCATGCGGACCATTCACCTGGCGCAGATTCTGGCCAGCACGGAAACAGAACCTGCCGAGGAGTTTCTGTGAGCCACACAGAGCTTGATCCTCGCCTAGCGCCGCCCTTTCCGCAGGCGGCGCTTCCGGTCCTGCGCAATCCACAACTGCGCAAAAATGTGGCGCATGCCACGGACGTTATTCAAGGTAAGCGCGCAATGCTCGTCGCTGAGAAGTCCGATTGGCAGGAGCTGCGCTCCGCTGCGGCAGCCATCCGCGCACATGCGCTTGAAAATCTCGGCACGTACCTGACGCAGTTTGAGGAGCGCTGCACGGCGGCCGGCGGCACGGTTCACTGGGCAGCGGACGCAGCCGAGGCGCGGCGCATCATCCTCGATATTCTGCGCGCGGAGGGCGCCAGCGAAGTCATCAAGATCAAGACGATGACTTCAGCCGAGATTCAGTTGAACCCCGCGCTCGAGGCAAACGGCATTCATGCCTATGAGACGGATCTTGCCGAGCTCATTCTGCAGCTCGGCAAGGATGAGCCCTCGCACATTGTCGCGCCGGCATTGCATGTCAACCGCAGCCAGGTGCGCGAAATCTTCGCGCGCTCCATGGGCCGCAGCGATCTCACCGACGATCCGCAGGCACTGACGGCTGCTGCGCGCAGCTACTTGCGGCAAAAGTTTTTGAGCGTGCCTACTGCCATCAGCGGCGCGAATTTTCTTATCGCTGAAACAGGCTCCGTCGCTGTGGTCGAGTCCGAGGGCAATGGGCGCATGTGTCTCACTCTGCCCCGCACAATGATCACTCTGGCAGGCATCGAGAAAGTCCTGCCGCGTTTTACCGACCTCGAAGTTATGCTGCAGGTGCTTGCCCGGTCGGCCACCGGCGAGCGCATGAATCCGTACACATCGCTCTGGACTGGCGTCACTCCCGGCGACGGGCCGCAGCGCTTTCATATCGTACTTCTCGACAATGGCCGGTCGGATATCCTCGCAAAAAAAGTTGAACGGCAGACCCTGCGCTGCATTCGCTGCGCCGCCTGCCAGAATACGTGCCCTGTCTACCGGCAGACTGGCGGCCATGCCTATGGCTCGGTCTACGGCGGGCCGATCGGCGCGATTCTTACCCCGCAGCTCATGCGCATGGAGCATGCGCAATCGTTGCCCTTTGCCTCATCGCTTTGCGGGGCATGCTATGAGGTCTGCCCCGTCAAAATCAACATCCCTGAGGTGCTGATCGAGCTGCGCACGCAGGTTGTGGATAGGGAGCGCGAACAGCCCGTGCGCGTCTTCGATGCGATGTATGTTGGCATGCGTGCCGCGAGTGGCATCTTTGCCGCCGCGCGCCGCTTTCGCTCCGCCCAAAGACTCGGGCGCATTGCCTTGCTGCCCTTCACCGGCAAAGACGGCTGGATTCGATCGCTGCCCGGCCTTGGCGCGCGATGGACGGCAACCCGCGACTTGCGCGGCATGCCAGGGCAAAGTTTCCGCGAGTGGTGGGCGGAAAGAAAGGACAATCAACAGCAATGACGCCCGCCGATTCTCGCAGCCTCATCCTCGACCGCATCAGCCATGCAACGCAGCGGCCTGGCGGCAATACATACGAACATCTGCCCCGTGCCTACACGCACAAAGGCGCTCTCGAACCCGGCGATTGTGTGCATTTGCTGATCGAACGCCTGCGTGAATACGATGCCGTTGTTGACACTTGCACAGTTGCCGAGTTGCCTGCCTGCATTGCAAAGATTCTTCAGGCAAACAGCAAGCACATTTTAGTGGTGCCGCCAGGACTCGATCCTGCATGGCTCGCTGCCGGATATGACTGGAAAATTGACCAGGATCTTTCACATGCGGCGATTGAGGCATGCGATGGAGTGGTCACGACTGCTTTTGCAGCAATCGCGGACTCGGGAACGATTGTCCTGCATCACTCGGCTGCCGAAGGCCGGCGCGCGCTTTCGCTTCTGCCCGACTGGCACTTGTGCATTCTGCGCGCAAGCCAGGTGGTGGAAACTTTGCCGGAGTATTTTGCCCGTTGCACACAACCGCCCCGGCTGGCCACCTACATCTCAGGCCCCAGTGCAACAGCCGACATCGAGATGACGCGCATTAAAGGCGTGCACGGTCCACGCTTTCTGCACGTGCTCCTGGTCCGTGACTAAACGCCGCGCGCTCAGAGCACCTGCACGGTTCCCTTGCCCACCAGTTCCTCGACGCGCTCAATCCATCCGCGGTCGGCAGCAACGCTCAGTTGTTCGGGCTCGAGAATGACCTCGAACTCGCCTTTCTTTTGCAGGTGCAGCATCAACTTGCCCGGCCCCGGCGCGGCATCGGCAGCGCTCTTCAGCGCCCCGAACATCTCCTCGCTGGCGCGGTCGAGATTGATGCGAACACGCACACCGCCCGGCAGCTTGACCTGCACCTGTTCGAGGGCCTGAATCGAGCTGATCGCAAGCTTCGGCGCGGCATCCTCCTCGCCCATCAGCGTGCCGCGAAGAAGCACCGGCGCTTCAATCTTCAACTGCTCGGCAAGCCTCTCATAGTCGCGCGCGAAGCAGATCAGGTCAATCTTGCCGGTTACGTCTTCAAGCGCGCCCTGCGCGTAGAGTTTCTGGTCGCGTTTGCTCTTCTGCACGCGCACACCATGCAGAATGCCCGCCACCTGCAACTCGTCCGCGGGGTCCGCATCCCTGCTCCACCGCCGCTCCGGCGGCTTGCGCTCAAGTGCCTCTGCAACTGAAATCACACCGGGTAGATTGCGAATCTTCTCCGCATACTTGTCCAGCGGATGCCCGGAGACAAAGAACCCGAGCACTTCCTTCTCGTAGGCAAGGCGCACGCCTTCTTCCCAGTCAGGCACGTTGGGCAGATCGTCGCCGCCGTGGCCGTGCGCCGGCGCCTCATTGAACAATCCAAAGAGCCCGGCTTGTCCATGCTCGGCGTCGCGCTGCGCTTTCTGCGCGCGCTCCATCGCCTTGTCGATCACCTTCTCAAGCTGCCCGCGCTTGCCGAGAGAATCCAGCGCGCCGGCCTTGATGAGCGACTCAATCACGCGCTTGTTGATCACGCGCAGATCAATCTTTTCGCAGAACTCCCAGAAGTTGCGGAAGCGGCCTCCGAGTTCGGTGCGCGCCTTCTGGATGGACTCGATCGCGTTGCCGCCCACGTTCTTGATGGCCGCAAGGCCGAACCAGATGGCGTCTCCGTGCGGCGTGAATTGCGCGCCGCTCACCTGAGCATCGGGCGGGTCGACGCGGATGCCCATCTCCTTGCATTCCTGGATGTACTTGACAACATTTTCCGGTTTCGAGGTTTCCGAAGTGAGCAGCGCCGCCATGAACTCAACGGGATAATGCGTCTTGAGATAAGCCGTCTGATAGGAGACCAGACCGTAGGCAGCCGAGTGCGACTTGTTGAAGCCGTAGCCGGCAAACTTCTCCATCTGGTCGAAGATTTCGCCCGCCACAGCCTTGGGGTGGCCCAGCGCCACCGCGCCGGACATGAAGCGGTCGCGCTGCTTGGCCATCTCCTCGGGCTTCTTTTTGCCCATGGCGCGGCGCAGCAGATCAGCTTCGCCCAGCGAGTAGTTCGCAAGCACGTTCGCAATCTGCATCACCTGCTCCTGATACACGATGACACCGAGCGTCTCCTTCAGGATGCCTTCAAGCTCAGGCAGCATGTACTCGACTTTGCGCCGTCCCCACTTGCGCTCGATAAAGTCGTCCGTCATCCCGCCCTGGATCGGCCCCGGCCGGAACAGCGCCGTCAGCGCCGTCAGATCCTCCAGCTTCTCCGGCTTATAACGGCGCAGAATATCGCGCATGCCGTTCGACTCGAACTGAAACACGCCCGAGGTCAGCGCCGCATGAAACACCTTCTTATAGGTCTCTTCGTCGTCCAGCGGAATCGTCTCGATATCCACCTTCACGCCGCGGTTCTGCTCGATCAGCTTGAGACAGTCGACAATCACCGTGAGCGTGGTGAGCCCGAGAAAATCCATCTTCAGCAGGCCCAGCTTCTCCACCGCCTTCATGTCGTAGGCGGTCACAATTTCGTCATTCTTCGTCCGCGCCACGGGAACCAGCTCCGTCAGCGGGCGCGGCGCAATCACCACTGCCGAAGCGTGCACGCCCTGCCCGCGCACCAGGCCCTCCAGCTTTTTGGCCGTATCGATCAGCTCACGCACCTGCGCTTCGCTGTCATACACCTTGCGCAGGTCCGGCACATCCTCAAGAGCCTTGTCGATGGTCATGCCGACTGTGGAAGGAATGAGCTTGGCAATCCGATCCACATCCCCATAAGGCATATCAAGCGCGCGCCCGCAGTCCTTGATCGATGCCTTGGCCGCCATGGTGTTGAAAGTGATGATCTGCGCCACCTGCTCGCGGCCATACTTGCGCGTCACGTAGTCGATCACTTCGCCACGCCGGTTCATGCAGAAGTCCACGTCGATATCCGGCATCGACACGCGTTCCGGATTCAGAAAGCGCTCGAAGAGCAACACGTTCTGGATCGGATCGATATTCGTGATCTCCATCGAATACGCCACCAGCGACCCCGCGCCGGACCCGCGCCCCGGTCCGACAGGAATCTCATGATCGCGCGCGTACTTGATGAAGTCCCAGACAATCAGAAAGTAGCCCGAGTACTTCATCTGCTTGATCACATCGATCTCGTACTGCAGGCGCGCCTCATATTCGTGGATGGGCCGGCGCAACTGCCCGCGGCTTTCAAGATGCCGCACCGAGGTTTCGAGACGCCGCCTGAAGCCTTCGCGGCAAATCTCCTCGAAGTAGCTGTCAATCGTGTGCCCCGGCGGCACGGCAAACTCAGGAAATGGATTCTCCACGCCCTTCAGCTTGAACTCGCACCGCTCCGCGATCTCCATCGTGCGCGCGGTCACGCCGGGCGAGTCCGGAAACAGACGGGCCATCTCCTCCGCGCTCTTCACAAAAAACTGGTCCGAGTCGAACTTGAAGCGGTCCGCGTCGTGCACCTTCGCGCCGGTCTGCACACAGAGCATCACATCGTGCGCGTGATGATCCTCGCCGCACAGGTAGTGTGAGTCATTGGTCAGCACAAGCGGAATGCTCAGCTCTGTCTCAAGCCGGAAAAGATCGCTCTGAATCTTGTGTTCCTGCTCGAGCCCCTGATTCTGAATTTCAAGATAAAAATTGCCGCGGCCGAAGATGTCCTGATACTGCGAAGCCACATTCTTCGCCGCATCATAATGACCGGCCATCAGCTCTTCGCACAGCTCGCCGCTCAGGCAACCGGAAAACCCGATGAGTCCCTTTGCGTTTTCAGCCAGATACTTCTTGCTGACGCGCGGCTTGCGATAGAAGCCATGCAGCGAGGCCTCGGAGGTAAGCCGAATCAGATTGCGGTAGCCCTCTTCGTTCTCCGCCAGCACCAGCAGATGGTTGTACTGGTCGTTCGGGCTCTCGGCCCGGTGGTCCTCCGCCTTGCACACATACAGCTCGCAGCCCAGAATCGGCTTGATGCCCCGCTCCTTGGCCGCGTTGAAGAACCGCACCGCGCCGTAGATGTTGCCGTGGTCGGTCATCGCCACGGACTTCTGGCCCAGCGCCGCCACGCGGTCGATCAGTTTTTCAATGTCGCAGGCGCCATCGAGAAGGGAGTATTCCGTATGCAGATGCAGATGGGTAAATTCGGCCATGGCTGCCTTCGATTCTAGCTGCCGTTGCACGAAAGAATTCTGTCCTGCGTGCGGTTGAAAACCGGTACAAAACTGGCAGGCTCCCTCATGCTGTCAATCCCCTTGCCACAACTTTTCTTCTAACCTGCTGATTTCAGGCCGTAAAATCTCAGCCCCCGTTTGCATAGAATTTCGCTCCTCCGGCGCATGATGGAAATAGCAGCACACCGCTCCATCACTTTCAGAATCGGAGATCGAACTCATGTCGAAGGCCCATCGCCGCGCGCAGCCTCTCATTCCGTCCTTGCGTGGCTGTGCATCTGGAGACAAAGGCGGCATACCCCCCTCCCCCCTCTCGATTCGCCTCATCTTCGCTGCGCAGAAAGCAATCCGGGCTTGCGAACCGGTATACACTGGCGCCAAGCCTATGCAGAAACGCGCCCTGATTTGTCTGCCCGCCTGCCTGCTGCTTGCACTCACCGCGCTGCATGCGCAAAATACGGCTGCACCCGCAAAGCCCTCCGCAAAAATGACCCACAAGCTGACTCCCGAACAGGTTCACCGCTCCGCCATCGTCATCGACACCCATGCCGACACGCCCCAGCGCTTCGTGGACGAGCACTACGACCTGAGCGACCCGCTCAACGGCGGCAACTTCAACCTTGAGTCGGCGCGCAAGGGCAACCTGGGCGCGGAGTTCTTCTCCATCTGGGTCGATCCCAAGCCCAACCAGGGCCACTTCGCCTTTCGCACCCTCGAGCTGATCGACTCCGTGCGCCAGCAGGTCGCCAGGCATCCCGGCGAGATGCTTCTCGCCACCTCGCCCGAGGACATTGAGCGGGCCCATCGCGAGCACAAGCTGGCCGCGCTCATGGGCATTGAAGGCGGCCACTCCATCGAGGGCTCGCTCGCCCTGCTCCGCGATTACTACGCGCTGGGCGTGCGTTATATGACTCTCACCTGGTCCAACTCCAACGGCTGGGCCGACTCTTCGGGCGACATCGACGATCCATCCGTCCCGCACACCAAAGAGGGTCTGACGGAGTTCGGTAAAGATGTCGTCTACGAGATGAACCGGCTGGGCATGATGGTTGACATCTCCCACGTCTCCGACAAGACTTTCTATCGCACGCTCGTCATCACCCGCGCGCCGGTCATCGCCTCGCACTCTTCCGCCCGCGCCCTCTGTGATGCTCCGCGCAACATGACCGACGACATGCTCCGCGCCGTCGCCAATTCCGGCGGCCCGGAGAGCAAGGGCGGCGTGGTACAGGTCAACTTCTACTCGGCGTTCATCTCCCAGGCCTACCGCGATGCGCAGAAGGCCCAGCAGCCTGAAGTCGCAAAGGCCGTGCAGGCGCTCAAGGATAAGTACAAGGCCGAGGGCAAGCAAGCACCGGATGCGGAGATCGCGAAGCTCCAGCGGCAATATGCGGACCGCATTCCGAGGCCGCCGCTCTCCATGCTGATCGACCACATCGATCACATCGCCAAAGTCGCAGGCGTGGATCACGTCGGACTCGGATCGGACTTCGACGGTGTGGACGGGCAATTGCCGCAGGGCCTGGACTCGCCTGCCGACCTGCCCAAGATCACCGCCGCGCTCATGGCCCGCGGGTACTCGGCCGAGGACTGCCGCAAAATTCTCGGCGGCAATCTGTTGCGCGTCTTCCGCGAGGTGCAGCAGGTCAGCAAGCAGTTGCAGGCGGAAGACCGCCCGCGCATCACCGAGAAACAGCCGTTTGAAAAGCCGCAGAGGTAGCCGCGCGGGCTACGCGGCCGTCTGGTCGGCGTAGAGCTCGCTTGCTCTGTCCAGTGCCGCCTGGATATTCGGCATGATGTTCTCGCTGCCGACATGCGCAATGAAACGCGGCTGCTGCAGAAGCCGCGAGGGCTGGTCCATGGCGCCGCACAGCACGAGGCTGCGCCCCGAGGCGCGCAGGCGCTTGGCAAAGGTCTCGATCGCGTGAATGCCCGAGGAGTCGATGGCCGTCATGTTGCGAAGGCGGAGAATGACCACAGGGGCAAAGGCTTCGAGATTCGCCGTCGCCTCCACCAGCTTCTCCGTCGTCCCAAACAGAAACGGCCCGTGAATCCGCAGCAGCGAGACATACGGGGGAAGGATGCGCCCCTGCAGGGTATGCGGCAGGCCGTCGCGAATGTAGTCGTCGGTCACCGTGGATACGGTCGTGGTCTCCGCAACACGATAGATATAGACCAGCGCGGCCAGCGCCATGCCGACGCTCACCGCAACGGTGAGATCGGCAAACACGGTCAACGCAAAGGTCACGAGCCAGACCAGAATCGCAGTAAAGCCAAGCTGCAGAATGCCGCCGATCTCCCGCCACTCGCCCATGTTGTAGGCCACCACAAACAGCACGGCGGCCAGCGTGGTCAGCGGAATATAGCTGGCAAGCGGAGCGGCAACCAGAAGAATGACGAGCAGCGTAACGGCATGGATCATGCCGGAGATGGGAGACCGCGCCCCGGAACGGATGTTGGTCGCGGTGCGCGCAATCGCGCCCGTTGCCGGAATGCCTCCGAAAAGCGGCGAGGTGATATTGGCCACACCCTGCGCCACCAGCTCAACGTTCGGGTTGTGCCGGTCCCCCGTCATGCCGTCCGCCACAACCGCGGACAGCATGCTCTCCAGCGCCGCCAGCAAAGCAACCGTGAATGCCGAAGGGATAAGAGGAATGATCTGGTCCGGATGGAACCGGGGCAGCGTAAACGGCGGCAGTCCCTGCGGAATGCCGCCGAAGCGGGTTCCGATGGTTTCCACCGGCAGATGGAAAAATACGCTGATCGCCGTGCACACCAGCACGCCGATAATCGATGCCGGGATGCGCCGGTTCACGCGCGGCAGCAGCAG
>DASZRQ010000144.1:0-26054 GCA_035549115.1 Occallatibacter sp.
CACAGATTGTTGGATTTCGATGAAACGAAAGTGTACAGGCGGCCCTCAACCAGCCAGACGCTGCATGACGCGCCGGGCCTTGTTCCCCACGCGGCGCACGAGTTTTGCCGCAGGCAGCGGCAGCGCATAGAACCACGACTCCCGCCGCACCGCGCGCCAGATGGCGGGATCGTGGACCGCCTGCCGGCGCAGGTAGCCGCGCAGCCACTGGAAGTAGTAGCGCCGCGCGGCCTCTTCCTTCCGCATGTTCTCCGCCTGGCGGGTCATCGAGTGCGGACTGCAGCGGTTGCGATCCAGGCAGGCACTGCTGACATAGATTGGCACCTGCAGATACAGCTTCGCCATGAATGCAATGTCTTCATACAGCTGAAATGTGCCGTTGTGAAAGCATTCTTCGAAACCGCCCACGGCATCCAGAGTTTTGCGCCGCGCCAAAAAGCTACAGGGACACGGCGATCCCCATGGGCCGAACGGATAACTCGCCAAGAACAGCGAAGATGGTTCATACACGCGGCTTCCCGGCGCGAGAGGAGGAATCCAGTCCCGCTGGCCCCGATTGCCGGTGGAATCCCATTCGTACCAATACAAAGTTGGTGCAAAGAGAAAACCGGCCTCAGGATGGGCATCGAGTTCGGCCACCTGCACCTCAAGCTTTTCCGGAAGCCACAGGTCATCTGCATCGAGAAACGCAAGAATCGCCGCACGCGCGTGATGAACCCCGAGGTTGCGCGTGGCCGTGAGACCGCGGTTGACATGGCCATCGTGCTCGATATACCGAATACGCCCAGGCTGTGACTCCGCATAAGCCAGAGCCATTTGCGTGCTTTGATCCGAGGAGCCGTCATCGGCCAGCAGCAGTTCCCAGTCAGGAAATGTCTGCGCCAGTACACTCTCCACCGTCTCTTGCAGAAAACGGGCTGCGTTGAAAAATGGAATGACAACCGAAACACGCGGGTTGGTCATGCCAATAGCGCCCCTGCGTTGCGCGTTGCACGCACGGCCACGATCATCTCGTAGTCAGGATCGTGATACTCGAGTTCTTCGCGGGTCAGCTCCTCCTGCACCAGCCCATGCAGAAAGGCCGTGGCCGCGAGCACGTTGCCGTAGGTCTCGACGCGCACATTCTCCGCGCCGAAAACCTCTGCGAATGCGTATTGCGCGGAGCGTCCGGTGAACCGCCACCAGTCTTCGCCCTCGCCGGCCACCAGCGGCCCGCGAATCACGGGGCAGATGCCCGGCACCGTCACCAGCAGGTCGCCTCCCGGCTTCAGCATCCTGTAGAGCGTGCGAATCGCCGCCGGATAATCGCGAATCAGCAGCAAGGTCTGCGTGCAGATGGCGCAGTCGAAGGCATTCTCCGGCGCTTGGCCTGTTTGCGTCAGGTCCAGCGCCAGCGTGCGCTGCGCGTTCGCGGGGTTGATGTCGAGGATGTCACACTTCGTCACGCGGCCATCGCCGAACATCACCGTATATTCGTCGCTCTGGATTTCGACGACGTGTCCGCGGATCGCCTCGCGGTGGCGCGCGAGAAAGGTCTCGATGTAGAAGCGGTCGATGTAGCTGCCGCGCCGCCCGCCTAGGCCGCTGCGATACGGCGTGGTGCGGCGCAGCACACCCCAGTCCGTCACGCGGTCCAGCACCAGCAGCTTGCGATCCAGCGCCTGACGCCTGCCGCGCAGCCATGCACGCACCGGCTTTGGCAGCAGTTCTTTCAGCACGGCTTTTCTCCCCGTCGCAGGCGCATGCAATAGTAGATTGATTCTACATTTCGGTTGCAGCCGAGTTTGGTCCGTTCCGCACTGAGCGTCCGCGCATGAAGATCTCCATCGTCATCCCCACCTACAACCGGCGAGACCTTGTGCAGCGCATGCTCTCCACGCTCTTCGCGCAGCGGCTTCCCGCGTCCGAAATCATTGTTGTTGTCGACGGCTCCACCGACGGCACCGCCGAGGCGCTTGGCGCGCTCGCCGCGCCTGTTCCCCTGCGCGTTCTGGAACAGCCGAATCGCGGCCCCTCCGCCGCGCGCAATGCCGGAATCCACGCCGCCGCTGGCGAGCTGATTCTGTTTCTCGACGACGATATGCTCTGCGATCCCGGCCTGATTGCCGCGCACGCCTCCGTACACGCGGATGCCGACGGCCTCATCGCGCTCGGCTCGCTTGCGCTGAGCCCGGACAGCCCGCGCACCCTGGCCGCGGCATGCTTCGAACAGGAGTTCAGCGCACGCGGCATGACCTGGACTCTCGAATCCGCGGACGGTTGGATTGATATTCCCTCGGTCTTCAGCAACACGTCGCTCCGGCGCGAGCTTCTTCTCCGCGCGGGCGGCTTCGATGAGGCCTTCCGCATGCGTGAGGACCTTGAGTTTGGCTACCGGCTGCTGGCCGCCGGCGCGCGCCCTGTGGCGGTTCCCGAGGCCGTGGCCCGTCAGCACTACGACAAATCCGCCGCGACGCTCATCCGCGACGCGCGCATCTTTGCCGCAGGCGACCGGCTCTTCGCCCGCAGGCATCCGGAGAATCGCGTGCGCGGCCAGCTCAACTGGTTTGCCGCACAATCCGGCCTGCGCCTGCGGCTGCTCCGCGCCCTGGCGGCAGTGCCCGCGCTGGCCGACCTGGTGCTTGTTCCGCTCTGCGCTCTGGCCCAGGCCCTGATCGCCATCCCTTTTTTCCGGGCGTTGGGCGTTCGTGCCCTGCAGTTTCGCCGCAGGATTCACTGGCTCCACGCGATTCAGCATCTGAAGGACTGATTTATACTTTTGAATGAATAACTTAGATGATGCGGTGCCTGCATTTTCGTAAAATATGAGCATAAGTCACTCACATTTAACCTTGAGCGCTTGACAAGTTGATCCGGGATTTCCTATCGTTAGCAATTGGAAGGCAGGACTGCTAGCGCATTGCCAGCGGAATTGCCAAAGGCCCTTTGAGCAGTTTTGGATGGGCCGGTCCGAAGTATCTGCACTCACTCTCAACCCAAGAAACCCGCGGCCGGGGCACGACCCTGCCCGCGCGTGAAGGAGAAGCGAAGCAATGGCAGCAACATCCGTGACCACCACCTTCACCCCGCTCCATGACCGCATCCTGGTCCGCCGTGTCGAAGAGACCGAGACGGTCCGCGGCGGCATCATCATCCCGGACAGCGCCAAGGAAAAGCCGCAGGAAGGCGAAGTAATTTCCGTCGGCAAGGGCAAGTCCAACGACGAAGGCAAGGTCTTCCCCCTCGATGTGAAGGCGGGCGACCGCGTCCTGTTCGGCAAGTACTCCGGCACCGAGATCAAGATCGACGGCGAAGAATTCTTGATCATGCGTGAGGAAGAAGTCCTCGGCATTGTCAAGAAGTAACAGCGCCGCGCGAGTTCACAGCTCGTAGTTCTCAGTTCATAGCAACTGAGAACGCATCGACTGTGAACGACGAACTGAGAACTGTGAACTAAGTAGCACGAATCGCGAATTAGGAGAGTTAGCAACATGGCAAAGCAGATTCTGCACGGAGAGGATTCCCGTCAGGCCGTCCTGCGCGGCGTGAACGCGCTCGCGGACGCCGTGAAGGCGACCCTTGGCCCCAAGGGCCGCAATGTCGTTATCGAGAAGAAGTTCGGCTCCCCCACCATCACCAAGGACGGCGTGACTGTCGCCAAGGAGATCGACCTGAAGGACCCGCTGGAGAACGTGGGCGCGCAACTCGTGCGCGAGGTCGCCTCCAAGACCAGCGACGTGGCCGGCGACGGCACCACTACCGCCACCGTTCTGGCCCAGGCCATCTTCCGCGAAGGCGTGAAGACGGTGGCCGCGGGCGCGAACCCGACCGCCTTGAAGCGTGGCATCGACAAGGCCGTTGTGGCCATCAACGAGGCTCTGGACAAGATCTCCAAGCCCGTCTCCGATGACAAGGTCGCGCAGGTGGGCACCATCTCCGCCAACGGCGACACCGAGATCGGCGAGATCATCGCCGAGGCGGTGAAGGTTGTGGGCAAGGATGGCGTCATCACCATCGAAGAGTCCAAGACCATGCACACCGGCCTTGAGACTGTGGACGGCATGCAGTTCGACCGTGGCTACCTGAGCCCGTACTTCGTGACGGACGCAGAGCGCCTGGAGTCGGTGCTGGACGATCCCTACATCCTCATCTACGAGAAGAAGATCAGCGCGATGAAGGATCTGCTTCCCCTGCTGGAGCAGGTCGCGCGCGGCGGCAAGCCGCTGCTGATCATTGCCGAGGACGTTGAGGGCGAGGCCCTGGCAACCCTGGTGGTGAACAAGCTGCGCGGCACGCTGAACGTGGCTGCCGTCAAGGCTCCGGGCTTTGGCGACCGCCGCAAGGCCATCCTGGGCGACATCGCGATCCTGACCGGCGGCAAGGCCATCACCGAGGACCTGGGCATCAAGCTCGAGGGCGTGAAGCTCGAGGACCTGGGCCGCGCCAAGCGCGTGACCATCGACAAGGACAACACCACGATCGTGGACGGCGCGGGCAAGACCAGCGACATCGACGGCCGCGTGAAGGAGATCCGCTCGCAGATCGAGAAGACCACCTCCGACTACGACAAGGAGAAGCTGCAGGAGCGGCTGGCCAAGCTCGTCGGCGGCGTGGCCATCATCAAGGTGGGCGCGGCAACCGAGACCGAGCTGAAGGAGAAGAAGGCTCGCGTTGAGGATGCCCTGCACGCGACCCGTGCGGCTGTCGAGTCCGGCATCGTCCCGGGCGGCGGCGTGGCCCTGCTGCGCACCGCTTCGGCGGTTGACGCTCTGATCGCCAAGCTGGAAGGCGACGAGAAGATCGGTGCGCAGATCATTCGCCGCGCCATCGAGGAGCCGCTACGCCAGATCATCGCCAACGCGGGCGAAGAGGGCGCCGTGGTTGTGGCCAAGGTGCTCGAATCGAAGGACTCGCAGCACGGCTACAACGCCGCCACCGGCGTGTTCGAGGACCTGGTGAAGGCCGGCGTTATCGACCCGACCAAGGTGACCCGCACCGCCCTGCAGAACGCGGCTTCGATTGCCGGACTGCTGCTGACCACCGAAGCTCTGGTGGTGGAGCTGCCCGAGCCCAAGGCCGCGGCCCCCGCAGGCGGCCACGGCGGCGGTATGGACGGCATGTACTAGGACTACGCATCCAGCGAACCGCGTCTTCGGCGCAAAACCAAATCCCCCGGAGAAATCCGGGGGATTTTTCTTCCCTCTTGACATTCCTAGGAATATCAGTATGATCCTAGATAGAGTCGGAGGCGATATGAATCATCTCGATTTGGACATCAAACTTGCCGACCGGATATGGATTGCCGTTGCGACCCTTCACCAGCAAATGCCCGACAGACCAGACTTCACCAAAAGCGAAATTCGGCAGAAGTTGCGCGAACTGGGATTGATGGAGGGGTTAAAGGCTCCGTCTGTCGCAGCCCACCTCAAGCAGCATCTCGTGGCCAATGTGCCGCCTTCTTCGACGAAATACCGCATGCTCTATGAAACAACGCCAGGCGGCAATCTCAGACTCTTTCGCCCTGGCGACTTCACGTATGCAACAAGACGGGAAGGACGCAGGCTTTCAAAAAGCGTGCCGGAGCGGGATGACCTGCCGCCAGAATATCGCCCCCTTTTGGGCTGGTATGAAATCTGGGCTGGCAGAATTGCAGAACCATCGCCTGAATCCGCCATCGAGAATGACCCACTCATTCGTCTCATCGGCTCAGGGCAACACATCTGGGCCGACGAACATGCGGATGAGTACGTCGACAACCTCAGGAGAGAGGATCGATGAGTCGCGTCTTCTTCGATACCAATCTCTTCATCTACATGTTTGAGGGAGTCGAGCCCTATCGCGGCCGGATGCTCGAAATCCGCAAGCGCATGCTGGAGCGCGGCGACCGCATTGTCACGTCATCTATGACGCTTGGAGAAGTCCTGGTCAAACCCACCCGGCTTGGACAGACATCGCTGATCGAGCAATACGACCACGCGATTCGCTCGACCTCACAGATCATCTCTTTCGATTCCTCGATCGCATGGCGCTACGCATCCCTGCGCGCGACGCATGTGCTGCGCTCGGCGGACGCCATTCAGCTTGCATGCGCCGCTCATACGGGAGTCGATCTCTTCATTACGAACGACAAGGCGCTTCATAAGCTGACGGTTCCCGGCATCGGATTCATTGCGCCGCTCGAGCGTGTTCCTCTTTAACCGCCGGCAGCCCTAGCTCTGCCCTCAAACGCCATGCGAGCCACTGCAGGGCGATGCCCCGGTTCGGGAGTTCAGCGCTGAAGATACACGGCTCGCGGCTGTCGAGTGGCGGAAGCGCGGTGCGACAGGCCTCCGTGCCTGCTTTGTGGAGGCCGTAGCTGTCGGCTCCTCCTGCTGCTCTTGCCCTGCGCATGGCCTCGTCGCGCGCCTCCATGCAGCAGGCGATAGCCGGGCAGCGGGCGATGACCGGATTGGGATGTGATTCGGCCGACATGACACTCCTTGGAACTGCACGGTTCTATTGTGCACCGGGAGCGGGAAATAATCGGCAAACGGACGCAAAGAGAATTGCGCATGGAATGAAGGGGTTGCGGGGATGCTGCGCGGAAGAGGGGTTGACAAGGTTCAGAGGCTAAAGCCCTTTCTCTCTCTTGAGTCTGTTTGGCACGGCTGAAGCCGTGCCCTGACACGGGGGATGATTTTTGGCTGTGGGACTGGTTGCTTTCCCCGGCTCCCACGTGCGAGGCACTGGGGGGCACCCAGGCGGGGCAGCCAAGGTCAGTGACGATGGGCCTGACGAACCCGAAGGCATGGATTCCGGGACGGAACAGGAGTGCTGCAGCGCACAGGAGATATGAGACATGGGCCCGATACTGAGGCGAGACCACTATGACGATGCCTCGGTTGAACGTTGCCCCTGTTGTGCTGGCGGTGTTGTGCGCAGCCGCCGGTTTTGCCCAGTCCCCTGCCGACGGAAGGATCAGCGGCAGGACGTATGTGAACCCGTTTCTGCACATCTCGTATACGTGGCCAGCGATGCTGGATGCGAAGCCGCTGCCGAAGCCGGACTCGGCCGCGGAGAGTGTGCATGCGTACTCGTATCCGCTATTCATGGCGGGCCAGGGCAGCCAGCCTTACGGGATTGTGGCGGCCGCCGAGAAGCTGCATGTGGCCGGGCCGCACTCGACGGGGATTGCCAGCGCGGCCGGATATATTGACCGGCTGGCGCAGAGCCTGCACCCCGGGCCGATGCTTTCGGATTTCAAGCGGTCGAAGGCGACGGGCGCGGCGGGCATGACGTTTGAGAAGCTGAGCTTCCTGATGCAGGGCAAGCCCTCGGCGGTGTACGCGACGCAGATTGGGCAGTATGTGCTGGTGTTCAAGTGCAACGCGCAGTCTGCGGGGGACATGGCGGAGATGGAGCGGTCGGTGCTGGCGGTGAAGAAGACGCCGTAGGGGCGGCGCTTGACACGGCAGCGGCGGCTGCCTAGGCTAACCGCATGGAATTGAACCTGACGCAGAACCAGATCGACTCGCTGGCAGAGTTGGCGGCGCGGGCGGGACGCAGTCCCGGCGATTTGCTGGTAGAAGCCGCGGAGCGGCTGCTGGCCGATGAAAGCTGGTTTGCGCGGCAGGTGCAGACCGGCGTCGACCAGATGGCGCGGGGCGAATTCCTTGAAGAAGACGCGATGGATGAGCGCGTCCGCCGCTTGTTGCAGGCATGAAGCGGCTGCGCTGGTCTCTGGCCGCCGCAGCCGATCTGGACGAGATTGCCCAGTATCTCTTTCTCCACCATCCTGCATTTGCGCAGTCGACGATTCTGCGGCTCTATGACGCCACGAAACAACTGAAGCGGTTTCCGCGTCGGGCCGTGAGGGTCGCGTTGCGGGCACGCGGGAGCTGGTGCTTGCGCCGCTGCCCTACATTGTTGTTTATTCCGAGAGCGACGAAGCGGTGCAGATTCTGCGCATTCTCCATACGTCGCGTGAGAGGAAATGACGGAACCTAACCCCGGCACCCACAGGGGCTAAAACCCTTCTCTGTTTTTATGTACCTTTTCGGCACGACTGAAGTCGTGCCCTGACACATGGATTAATTGTGGCTGCATGAAAAACGGCAGCAGTGCTAGCTGACGCGGGAGCACTCTTCGACGGGGATGGGGACCTGTTCGACGATTTCGAGGCCGAAGCCTTCGAGGGCGGGGATGTGCATGGGCGTGTTGGAGAGCAGGCGGATGCGCCGGATGCCGAGGTCGGAGAGAATCTGGCCGCCGAGGCCGATGGCGCGGAGGATGCGGCCGGTGCGGGCCTGGGAGCCCTCGCGGGCGCGCAGCTCCTGATGGAGGATGAGGCGGGAGTGGCCGCGCTCGGGAGCCTGGACGGGCAGGGCCGCGCCGCCGGCCTCAAAGGCCGGGGTTTCTGCGGGGGCGTGGTCGATCTCGAAGCCGCGCGAGGTGTTGTGGAGGTAGAGCAGGACGCCGCAGCCCTCCTCGGCGATGATGCGCATGGACTGGTCGAGGGTATCGCGGCAGCGGCAGTCGGCGGCGAAGACATCGCCAGCGGTGCAGCGGGTGTGGACGCGGACGAGCACGGCGTGCGGACACGGAGTGCGGCCGTTGTCGTAGCCGAGGTGCACGGCCGGACAATCCGGGCAGAGGTCGCCGCGGACGAGGGCGATGTGGCTTTCGCCGCCGTTGACCTCGGACTCGTAGGCGATCATGCGGAACTCGCCATAGCGGGTTTGGATGCGGGTTTCGCCGGCGCGAACGATGTAGCGCTCGTGGCGGAGACGGTAACGGATGAGCTCGGCGACGGTGAGAATCTTGAGGCCGTGCTCGCGGCAGAAGGGGATGAGGTCGGGGATGCGGGCCATCTCGCCGTCGTCGCGCATCACCTCGCAGATGACGCCGGAGGGGTTGAGACCGGCCATGCGGGCGAGATCGACGGATGCCTCGGTTTGTCCGGCGCGGACGAGGACGCCGCCCTTGCGGGCGCGCAGGGGGAAGATGTGGCCGGGGCGGGCGAGATCGGCGGCGGTGGAGCGGGGATCGATGGCGGTGCGGATGGTGTGGGCGCGATCCGCGGCGGAGATGCCGGTGGTGACGCCTTCGCGGGCCTCGATGGTCTCAGTGACTGCGGTGCCGAAGCGCGAGGAGTTGTGCTGCGTCATGGGAAAGAGGCGCAGGAAATCGGCGCGCTCCTCGGTGAGCGAGAGGCAGATGAGGCCGCGGCCATAGCGGGCCATGAAGTTGATGGCCTCGGGGGTGACATGCTCGGCAGCGAGGGTGAGGTCGCCCTCGTTCTCGCGGTCCTCGTCATCGACGACGACCACCATGCGGCCGGCGCGGATGTCGGCGACGGCGCCGGGAACGTCGGTGAACGGCGGCTCGAAGATGCGTGCGGACTCGGGCATGGCGCTCTGGGTCTATTGTCGACGATTCGGATGCGGAGGGCAAAAGAGCGGGACCGGAGGAGTAACGGTGCGCGGGTGCGGACAGAAAGCAAAAGCGCCGCTCGAAAGCGGCGCTTTTGACTCACATGGCCCAAAGATAAACTACAACGTGGACTCGATCTCAAAGCCCCAGGCTTCGAGGAGAGCCTCCGGGATGTACTTTGAATTCTTGTTCCGGCGGGCCCACTCGCGCAGGCGGGTAGACCGGATGTACTGATCCGGAGTCAGCTTGAACTCCTTGACGATCTGTTCGAAGGAGGTCACGGTGGGTACAACGGGGCCAATGGGCTCCGGCTTGCCCCAATTCGGATTTCCACGACGCTTTGCCATTGATGATTTGTCCTTAAGACAGGAGTGATTGTCTTGCGGGCTTCGGCCGGCGGGCTGGGGATCCTCCAGACATCCGAAGCAACTCTGGATTCTTATTTTAAGGATTTTTCCTCCAAAAATCAATAGGATACGGGCAGTTTTTCCGTGGAAAACGCTTGCTGAGCGAGCGGGATTGCGTGGGTACTTAAGGCATTTAGTTTGATTTATTTAGAGAAGGGCTGAGACGCGCCGGGCGGCGGAGCATGGAACCGGGATCGGTGCAAAACTCGTAGTGCATGCGAGAGTAGAGCTATGAGGACCCTACAACGGCTGCTGGCGCTGGGAATTCTGGCGTCCCTGGCGGGCGCTCTGTCCTGCCGGGCAGTGGAGCTGCGGGTGAGCCGGGAGGCCCTGCAGCGGACGCTCAGGCAGCAGCTTTTCAGCACGCCGAACGGCGGCGCGAGCGGGCGCTACTACCTGAAGGGCTCGGCGAAGACGGCCTGCCATGTGTATGCCGAGGACGCGGAGCTGAGCTTTACGCAGGACAGGATCGTGGTGCGGGTGAAGACGCATGCGCGGCTGGGGCAGGCCATTGCCGGGACGTGCGTGGGACTTTCGCTGTCGCCGACCTCGGAGGTTTCTCTGGAGCCGTATGGCGAGGGCGAGACGATCGGGTTCCGGGATGCGCAGGTGACGAAGGTGAGCGACCGGAGGGAGCTGAACTTTCTGCTGGCGCCGTTCTTGAGCCGGCAGATCCCTTCGAGCATGCAGGTGGATGCGGCGGGGCTACTGCGCAAGGCGCTGGAGGGCTCGACGGCGAGCTCGGGATACAAGGTGAGCCTGGACCGGCTGAAGATTCACTCGGTGCAGATTGAGGGCGATGACCTGGTGGTGGATGTGGACGGCGCGCTGAGCGTGAAGTGAACCCCTGCGGTGCGGCGGAGGCGCTTCGCGCTTCCTACCCCGGTCCCCAACGGCCTGGGACCGGGGGCACCCAGCGGACACGCTTCGCGCCAGGGGTTGTATGTCTCCCATTCATCGCGGCAAAGAACGCCGCGATGAATGGGGCACGGTACCTATGCGGTACCTATGCGATACCTACACGGTATCTGCACGGTATCTGCACACGGAACCTGCGGTGCGCAGACAGAGAAGATGCGGCGACGGTTTACCACCACTCCATGGAGCGGCCGAAGGGGACCTTGGCGGTGGTTTCCGGCTTGGGCGTGCGCAGCAGCCACAGCGGGCATTGCGCAAGCTTGATGATCTTTTCCGCGATGGAGCCGAAGACCTGCGGATACCAGCCGGAGAGGCCGTGCGTGGTGAGCACGATGAGGTCGGCGTGCTCGCGTTCGACGGCATCGAGGATGGCGCCGGCGATGTCTTCGCCGACTTCGACACTGTGCGTGACCTTGATGCTTTTGGCCTTGAGCGCAGCCTCAGAGAGGGAGAAGCGCTCGCCCGCGGCAGCCTTGGCCTTGTCGATGACCGCAGCTTCCGTGATGGAGTCGGGCAGCGACACGTTGGGGAAGGCGGGAATGATGTGGAGCAGATAGACGTGCGCGTGAAATTTTTCGGCGAGCTCCGCGGCGGCATCGAGCGCGGCATGGGAGGACGCGCTGAAGTCGATGGGCACAAGAATTTTTGCGGGGATGGCGCTCGCGCCATGCGAATAAGGCATTTGCTTCTCCTTGCAGGTCCGCATCGTTCAAAGCGGACCCGTTGAAAGTCCGCCCTCATCTTAACAAGGCAGCAAAGGCCGCCGCGTGATGCAGCGCACAGAATTACATCGGCGCACGCCAGCATGGAAAGCGGCTGTACGTGTGGCCGCATGGTGTACAAACGCGTATATGACTTCTGCTACGGCGGCGGTACTGGGCGAGATTGGCCTTGCGGTTCCCATGCGCGAGCTGACGGGGACGCGCTGGGATGCGATTGTGGTTGGCGCGGGACACAACGGGCTGGCGTGCGCAGCGTATCTGGCGCGCGCGGGCAAGAAGGTGCTGGTGATCGAGAGCCGGATGCGCGTGGGCGGAGCGTGCACGATCGAGGAGCCCTTCGCGGGCGTGAAGATGTCGCCGTGCGCGTATCTGGCGGGGCTGCTGCATCCGCTGGTGGTGGAAGAGCTGGAGCTGGAGCGGCGGGGGTTTACCTGGACGCCGGCGGTGAATGGGCTGTTTGTTCCCTTCCTCGATGGGTCGAGCATTCAGCTTTGGGATGACGATGCTCGCTGCACGGAAGAAGTGCGGCGGCTTGCGCCGCGCGATGTGGATGGGTTCAACGCGATGTGCGACGTGGTGCGGCGGCTGCGCGATGCGTTGCGTCCGACGCCCACGGGCAAAGGCGCGGAGGCGTGGGCGCGCGACGCATGGCTGGGCGATGCGCCGACGCGCGAGGAGATCGAAGAGCGGCTGGGCGCGGACGACGAGGCGCGGGCGCTGCTGTTCGACTGGTCGATGGCGGAGTTTGTGGAGCGCTATGTGCAGGACGAACGGCTGCAGATTGCGTACCTGGGGCAGGGCGTGATCGGGACGAATGCGAGCCCGTTCGACAAGGGCACGGCGTCGATCCGGTTTCATCATGCGTCGGGGCGGCTGGGCGGGATTCCGGGGATGTGGGGGTACGTGCGCGGCGGCATGGGCATGGTGTCGTTCTACTTTTGCGATGCGGCGCGCGAGGCGGGAGCGACGGTGGTGTCGGGCGTGCCGGTGGCGCGGATTGTGCCGGGCGAGGGCGTGGTGCTGGAAGGCGGCGAACGGATCGCGGCGCGGGTGGTGATTTCGAATGCGGACCCGCGGCGGACACTGACGATGCTGGGCGATGCGGCCGATGCGCAGTGGCGGGCGCGGATCGAGGAGACGCCGATTGAGGGATGCACGGTGAAGCTGAATGTGCATCTGAAGGAGCTGCCGAATTTCACAGCGCGGCCGGGCGTGAACGAGCCGCACCACTATGGACAGATCAACGCGCCGCTGACCAAAGACGAGTGGAAGGCGGGCTACGCGGCGGCGCGGCGGGGCGAGCTGCCGGAGCACTTGTGGTGCGAGCTCTACTTCCAGAGCGCGCACGACGCAACGGTTGCGCCGGAGGGCACGCACACGATGAGCGTGTTTGCGCAGTATGTGCCGTACAGCTTTGCGCAGGGCACATGGGACGGGCGGCGCGACGAGGTGAAGGCGCTGGCGATGAAGTCGCTGAAACGGTTCTGCTCGAATATCGACGAAGCGGTGATCGACGCGCAGGTGCTGGGGCCGCCGGACATTGAAAAGAAGGTAGGACTGACGGGCGGGCATATTTTTCAGGGCGAGTGCCTGCCGGCGTATATGTGGTCGAAGCGGCTGAGCGCGCGGACGCCGATGGAGGGCGTGTATCTGTGCGGCGCGTGCACACATCCGGGCGGAAGCGTGATCGGGATCAACGGGCGCAATGCGGCGATGGCGGTGCTGCGGGATGCGGTGTATGGCGATCGTTCAGCACCGCGCTGATGCTCTGAGCAGAAACGCGTTGTTCAGCAGGTGCGGCTCTGCTATGGTCGAGGGCACATGCCCGCAGCGCCCGCACTGAAGAGAGGGATCCGGTTCAGGGATCTCGTGCTGTTCTATTTTGTGAGCGGCATGAGCGTGCGCTGGACGGCGACGGCGGCAGCGGCGGGGCCGAGCATTCTGGTGGTGTGGCTGGCGGCGCTGACTTGCTTCTTTGTGCCGCTGGCGGCGAGCGTGATGGAGCTCTCGTCGCGGCTGCCGGACGAGGGTGGCCTGTATGTGTGGACGCGCGAGGCCTTCGGCGACTTTGCCGGATTTGTGGCGGCGTGGACCTACTGGATGAGCAACCTGCCGTACTTCTCCGGCGTGCTGTACTTTGGCGCGGCGTCGGCGCTGTTTGCGTTTGGGACGCGCGGGCAGAGGCTGGCGGCGAATCCGCTGTACTATCTCGGGTTCGCGGTGGCGTGGCTGGCGGTGATTACGCTGCTGAATATTCGCGGCGTGAACGCGGGCAAATGGCTGAACAATGTGACCTCACTGGGCGGGCTGCTGCCGCTGACCGCGCTGATGGCGCTGGCGGCGCTTTCCTGGTGGAAGTTCGGGCCGGCGGTGCGCTACCCGGCGGCGCAGTTTGTGCCGCACTGGACGCTGGACAACGCGGTGTTCTGGTCGAGTGTGTTTTTTGCCTTCGGCGGCGTGGAGGCGGCGTCGGCGATGGGCGGGGAGATTGAGAATCCGCGGCGCACGATTCCGTGGGCGATTCTGGTGGGCGGTTCGATGCTGGCGATCGGGTACCTGGGCGGCACCAGCGCGCTGCTGGCGGCGCTGCCGCCGAGCGCGGTGGGCGGACCGGATGGATTTGTGAATGGGATTCGCGCGCTGAGCGAGCGGCTGCATGCGGGATGGGTGCTGACGCCGATTGCGCTGCTGGTGGGCTTGAATGCCGTGGGCGGCGCGGCAACGTTTTTGTCGTCGACCTCGCGGCTGCCGTTTGTGGCGGGCATCGATCATTATCTGCCGCGGGCGTTTGGCAAGATTCATGCGCGATACCGCACGCCGTGGGTGTCGATTGCGGCGTATGGGCTGGCGGGGATTGTGGTGGCGCTGGCGGGGCAGGCGGGCACGACGGTGCGCGGCGCGTATGACGTGCTGGTGGCGATGGGGATTCTGGCGTACTTTCTGCCGTACCTGTTTCTGTTTGCGGCGATGATGAAGCTGCAGGCGCGGCCCGCGGGGCTGGAGGTGCGGCGGGTGCCGGGAGGACGGCCGGCGGCGGTGCTGCTGGCGGCGCTGGGATTTGCGAGCACGGCGGTGACGGTGGTGCTGTCGACGATTCCCGCGGGCGACGAGCCGCACAAGACGCTGGCGGTGCTGAAGGTGGTGGGCGGCACGGTGGTGCTGGTGGGCGCGGGAGTGGCGGTGTTTGTAGTGGAGCGGATGCGGGGGCGACGAGCAGCCTCAATTTGAGGTGAGCAGCATGCGGAGAGTTTCGGTCCACTCTTCGAGCTCGGCGAGGGGGACGCATTCGCGGTCGGAGTGGGCGGTGTGCATGTCGCCGGGGCCGATGACGATGATCTCCTGGGCAACGCGGGCGAGACGGCTGGCCTCGGAGCCGAAGCTGATGCCGGTGGGCGTGCGCAACTGGCCGGCGATGGCGGTGAGGCGCTTGAGCAGAGGGCCATCCGCCGCAGGAGCGAAGCCGGGCTCGGCGCGCAGGGGCTCAATGTGGATGCGGGCGTGGGGCTCTTCCATGCGGATCTGATCGGCAAGCCACTCCAATTCGGCGAGGACGCTGCGCGGCGGATCGGCGGGGATGGGACGCCACTCGACGAGGAAGGAACATGCACCGGGGACGATGTTCTTCGCGGTGCCGCCCTCGATGAGGCCGACGTTGATCGTGGTGTGAGCGGGATCAAAGAGGGTATCTGTTTCTGCATGGGCCAGATCACCGACGCGGGTGATGAAGCGGGCGGCGATGTGGATGGCGGAGACGCCTTCGCGGGGGAAGGCGGAGTGGGCTTCCCTGCCCTCGATGCGAATGCGCGCGAGTCCGTAGCCTTTGCCGGCGATGCAGGGGCGGAGCGAGGTGGGCTCGCTGACGATGGCGGAGCGGATGCGGAGTTGCGTGGCGGCAAGCAGACGGTCCATGCCTTTGCAACCGATCTCTTCGTCGGCGGTGAGGATGAGCGCGGCGTTGGCGGTGATGGGCTCACCCGTGTCGAGAGCGGCAAGGAAGCAGGCTAGTGCGCTTTTTACATCGCAGGAGCCGCAACCGTGGAGAAACCGGCCGTCGGCGCTCGAGTGCAGATCGAGTGCGCGTGACCATGAAGGCGCGTAGGGAACGGTATCGGTGTGGCAGATGAAGGCGAGATCGATGGATGAGGCAGGATCGAGGGAAGCAGGGCGGGCGATGAGGTTGGCTTTCGCGATACCGTTGTCATCGGTATAGGCGAAGCGCTGCGCATGCCAGCCGCGAGCCTCGACGAAGGCCGCGGCCCAGTCGATGAGAGGAACATTCGAGACAACCGAAGGCGTGGGAATGGCGACGAGGGCGCGAAGAATCTCTGCGGCGGTCACAGCGCGATCTCTTCTCCGGCGATGAAGACGCGGGGATGCGCGGGCGCGGCGATGAAGTAGGCCAGCTCGCGGTAGTCGGTGAACTCGTGGATGAGAAGGTCGGCGCGCTTGCCGGGTTCGAGGGAGCCGATCTCCGGGCCGAGGGCGAGGCTGTATGCAGCGTTGATGGTGGCGGCGGTGAGGGCCTCGGCCGGGAGCATGCTCATGTGGATGCAGGCGAGCGAGAGGACGAAGGGCATGGACGAGATGGGCGAGGAGCCGGGATTGAAGTCGGTGGCGAGGACGAGGCCAAGATCGAGCTCGATGATGCGGCGGGCGGGCGGGTACTGGGTGCGGCCGAGGGCGAAGACGGAGCCAGGCAGAAGGACAGGCTGCACGCCAGCGCAGCGGAGCTGATGGAGGGTTTCGTCGGTGACGGTTTCGAGATGATCGGCAGTGGCCGCGCCCAGCTCCGCGGCGATGGCCGCGCCGGTGCCGGGGCGGAACTGCTCGGCGTGGACGCGAAGGCGCAGGCCGTGGGCCTTGGCTGATGCGAGAATGATGCGGGTCTCGTCTGGCGTGAAGGCATGGTCGTCGCAGAAGACATCGCAGTAGCGGGCCATGCCGGAATGGGCGACCTCGGGGATGAGCTCCTCGGCGACGGAGTAGACGTATTCGGTGCGGCGGTCGGCGTACTCCGGCGGCACGGTGTGCGCGGCAAGCAGCGTGGGCACGATGTGCGCGGGGCCTTCAAGATGAAGCTGGGCGATGACCTGGAGGATGGTGAGCTCGGTGGCGCGGTCGAGGCCGTAGCCGGATTTGGCCTCCATGGTGGTGGTGCCGGTGCGGAGCATCCAGTCGCGGTGACGGCGGGAGACGGCGAGCAGTTCCTCAATGCTGGCGGCGCGGGTGAGTGCGACGGTGCGCAGGATGCCTCCGCCTGAAGCGGCGATCTGCTGATAGGTTGCGCCGGCGATGCGCTGCTCGAACTCGGCGGCGCGGTTGCCGGCGAAGACGAGATGGGTGTGGGCATCGACGAAGCCGGGGGTGACGCAGCGGCCCTGCGCATCAATGACGACGGCGTGAGGCGGGATTTTGTCGACGAGCTCGCGATAAGGACCGGCAGCGGCGATGCGGCCATTCTCGATGAGCAGCGCGGCGTCGGAGAGGATGCCCAGCTCGCGCATCTCCACGCCGACGCGGGGACGCGCGGGCCCGGCGAGGGTGACGAGCTGGCCGATGTTGACGATGGCCGCCGTTCCAGTCATGCGTTTACTTGCCTGCCATGGGGATGTGGATGTCCTTGTCGCGGGCGGTTTGCTGGGCCAGAGTGTAGCCGGCGTCAGCGTGACGGGCGACGCCGATGCCGGGGTCGTTGTTGAGAACGCGGGCGATGCGGCGGGCGGCATTGTCGGAGCCGTCGGCCACAGTGACCTGCCCTGCGTGGAGCGAATAGCCCATGCCTACTCCACCGCCGTGATGGAAACTGACCCACGATGCGCCGGACGCGGTGTTGAGCAGCGCGTTGAGGATGGGCCAGTCGGCCACGGCGTCGGTGCCGTCGAGCATCTTTTCGGTTTCACGATAGGGGCTGGCGACGGAGCCGGTGTCGAGGTGGTCGCGGCCGATGGCGATGGGCGCGGAGATTTCGCCTTTGCGCACGAGGTCGTTGATAGCGAGGCCCATCTCGGCGCGCTCGCCGTAGCCGAGCCAGCAGATGCGCGCGGGCAGACCCTGGAAGGCGAAGCGGCCGCGGGCGAGGCGCAGCCAGCGAGTGAGGATCTCGTTGTGCGGAAAAAGCTCGAGGGCGAGGCGGTCGGTGCGGTCGATGTCCTTGGGATCGCCGGAGAGCGCGACCCAGCGGAAGGGACCTGCGCCGGTGCAGAAGAGCGGGCGGATGTATTCGGGGACGAAGCCGGGGATGAGGAAGGCGTCGGCACAACCCGCGTCGAAGGCGAAGCGGCGGATGTTGTTGCCGTAGTCGAAGGCGACGGCTCCGGCGCGCTGCAGGGCAAGCATGGCGTCGACGTGGACGACCATGGACGCGGTGGAGCGGCGGATGTATTCCTCGGGATTTTTTGCGCGAAGCTCCGTTGCTTCACTCAGAGAAAGGCCTTGCGGTACGTAGCCGTTGAGCGGGTCGTGGGCGCTGGTCTGGTCGGTGACGACATCGACCTGGATGCCGCGGCGGACAAGCTCGGGAAGAACGTCGGCGCAGTTGCCGACGAGGCCGACGGAGAGAGCTTCTCCGGCTTTGACGGCGGCATCGCAGAGAGCGAGAGCCTCATCGAGGCTTTCGGTGACGCGGTCGCAGTAGCGGGTTTCCACGCGGCGGTCGATGCGGGTGCGGTCCACATCGATGGCGAGGACGACACCGTCATTGAGCGTGACGGAGAGCGGCTGCGCGCCGCCCATGCCGCCCACGCCGCCGGTGACGACGAGCTTGCCCTTGAGCGAACCGCCGAAGTGCTTTTCGGCCAGGGCTGCGAAGGTCTGGAAGGTGCCCTGCAGGATGCCCTGCGTGCCGATGTAGATCCAGCTTCCGGCCGTCATCTGGCCGTACATGATGAGGCCCTTCTGCTCCAGCTCGCGGAAGTGGTTCCAGTTGGCCCATTTGCCGACGAGGTTGGAGTTGGCGAGGATGACGCGGGGAGCCATGTCGTGGGTGGGGAAGACGGCGACGGGCTTGCCGGACTGGATGAGGAGCGTCTCCTCGTTGCCGAGATTCTCCAGCTCGCGGACGATGGCGTGGAAGCAGTCCCAGTTGCGCGCGGCGCGGCCGATGCCGCCGTAGACGACGAGATCTTCCGGACGCTCGGCGACTTCGGGGTCGAGGTTGTTCATCAGGCAGCGGAGAGCAGCTTCCTGCTGCCAGCCCTTGCAGCGCAGGGTGGTTCCGCGCGGGGCACGCACGAGAGGAGCGGATGCGGTGGTCATGATGCCTCCTGGTTTGCGAAGCGCTGCTGAACCGAACGATAACGCGCGCGAATCTCGCGGTCCAGCGGGTGATGGCCGTCGGTGAGGACGAGGGTTCCCGCGACGGCAACGTCGCGGATGGCGGAGCGGCCGAGCGCGAAGACGGCCTGGGACTCCAGCGATGCGGCGTCCGCGCCGAGCAGGGCGAGATCGTCGAGGGAGACGGTGAAGAAGTCGGCGGGCTGGCCGGGCGCAAGCGCGCCGCCGGCAATGCCGAGAGCGCGGTAGCCGTTGGCGGTGGCCGCAGAGAAGAGGCGCGCGGCGATGGACTGCTCGGGCATCCGGGCAAACTTCTGGTCAAGGATGCCGCGCTCGCGCTGGGCGAGGCGGAGATGGTACTCGTTCTGGCGGGCGTCCTCGAGGATGTCGATCTGAGCCTGGCTGTCCGTGCCGTAGGCGACGGCAATGTTGAGGCGTGCGGCGGTATCGGCGGGAAAGATGCCGTCGCCGAGGTTGCGCTCGGTGGTGGGGCAGGAACAAATCGTGCTGCGCGCCGCGGAGACCTGGCCGAATTCCTGCTCCGTTAAATGAATCGCGTGGACGAGCGTGGTGCGCGGGGTGAGGATGCCGTGCTGCGCGGCGAGGGCGACGGGGGTTGCGCCGTACTCGGCAAGGCAGGCGTCGTTCTCGGCGGGCTGCTCGGAGATGTGCATGTGCAGCGGGAGTTCCCTGCCCTGGGCGAAGGCTGCGGCGTTTTTGAGCGCGTCCAGCGGCACGGCGCGGATGCTGTGCGGCGCGGAGCCGGCGGTAACGAGCGGCTGACCCGCGACAGAGGCGAGCAACGCATCGAGATTGCGAAGATAGGCGTCTTCGGTCTCGTAGAAGCGGCGTTGGCCGGGGTGGGGATCTTTCTGGAAGCCAGCGCGCATGTAGCAGGTGCGCAGCAGGCAGATACGGATGCCAACGGACTGCGCGGCGCGGATGACCTGATGGGCGAGCTCGTTGGGGTCGGCGTAGGCGCTGCCCGCGGGATCGTTGTGGAGGTAGTGGAACTCGCCGACGAGGGTGATGCCGGAGGCGAGCATCTCCAGAAAAGTGGCGCGGGCTACGTCGAAGAGATCATCGGGGGAGCAGAAGGCGGCAGCGCGATACATCTGCTCGCGCCAGGTCCAGAAGGTGTCCCCGCCGATGCGGCGGCCCTCCGCGCGGGCGCGGAAGAGGCGCTGGAAGGTGTGGGAGTGCGCGTTGGCGAGGCCGGGCAGCAGAGCCTTGCCAGCGAGACGGACAATCGTTGCGCCGGGCGCGGACTCGGGCGTTGCCTCGGCGACGACTGCGCCATCCTCGGCCACGAGCAGGCCGCGGCCGCTTGAAGCGTGGCCATGGACGAGCAAAAGATCGGGCAGATAGAGGCGAGGCATCGCAGCTCCCGGCGCATGAAGCGGATAAAAGGATAGTAGCCGGTGGTCCGCGATGATGAAAGCAGCAATCGCACCCAGCGTGGATAGACGGATGCGGAATCCACTACGCTGCGGCAAATATGTAGTTGAATCACCTTCCGCACGGGGAAACCATGGGTTTATTGGGGTGCGGGGTGGTCCCACATGCGTGGGAACTGAAAGACCCGCGCGACGCCGGAGCGGCGCAATGGAAGAACAAGGAGGAGCACATACGCGGTGCGCAGGACGAGGCCGAGATCGGTCCAGAGGGTTGCGCGATGGATGTACGCGGACGAGAGACGCAGCTTGTCCGGCGTGACCACGGTCTTGAAGTGATGGAGCGGGTCAGGAGCGGCGGCGAGCAGATCGGTCTCGGCGTGATACTTGAGGGCGGCAGGATCAGTGATGCCGGGACGCACGGCGAGAAGGCGCTCGTATTCGCGGTAGAACTCCTGGGTGAGCTGGGGAACCACGGGGCGGGGACCGACCATGCTCATCTCGCCGCGCAGGACGTTCCAGAGCTGGGGCAGCTCGTCGAGCTTGTAGCGGCGCATCCAGCGGCCCACGGGCGTGATGCGGGGATCGGCGCCGAGGGTATAGGCCGAGCCGCGGCTGCGGTGGGCCATGGTGCGCAGCTTGAGCATCTGGAAGGTGCGGAAGTGGCGGCCCATGCGCATCTGGCGGAAGAGGACGGGGCCGGGCGAGTCGAGCTTGATGAGGACGGCGCAGAGAGCAAGCACGGGCAGGACGGGCAGAAGCAGGCAGAAGGCACAGAGTAGATCGAAACCACGTTTCATTCTTACGTCTCCAAAGCAAACCGCAAGGGCAAAGGACGAGCACATGCATGCGCGGCATGAAGCCGCGGACGCGCAAGAGCGAGCAGCCAGGTTCTGCACTTTGCCGGGGAGACGCCGGGATGAGACGGCGAGAGGCCTGATGGCCCTGCGTGCGCAGAGTCGGAGTCAGTTTTTACAGGAAATAGTTTTCTTAAACTATTTCTTCTGGAGAGAAATACTGCAGTACGACCAAGGGACAACGAATTCTTTGGACTGTCAAAGGGCGAAAGATGAGGCCACTAAACTCAAGTGACTATTCATTGACTCACAGGTAACCACATATTCAGGGTACTCGGGCTGCAACTTTTGGGGAAGGATGGGATGTGTATCCGGGACTGTGGAGTGGGAGTGTGCCGCAATTCCCTGTTTCCCAAGCATGCATCGGGAGCAGTATGCTGTTGCGACAACAACGAATCCAGGCTCCCTGAGGTGCCAGGTGCAGAAGACAGGGACTTTCCTGTTTGCAGTATTTGCAGTTTTGTTTTCAGCCGCAACGACCCAAGCGAATACGACCGGAGAGAGCCAAGGTAAGACGAGCTTTGTCCGGCTGGACCGGGTTACCGCTTCCCGGGCGACAACCAACGGAATCGAACTCCATGCAGGCGCGGCGATCGTGACGATCACGGCGCTGCGGGATGATGTACTGCGCGTGCGCGTGGGACCGGCAGGACAACTGCCGGAAGATGCCTCGTGGGCGGCGCTCAAGAGCGCGCGTGCGGCGAGCGTGACGGTGACACCGGAGTCGAGCGCGGAAGCGGTGGGCTTTCGCACGGCAAAGCTGATCGTGAGCGTGCACAGAGACCCGTTTGCGCTGACGGTGACGGACACGGCCGGGCACACGATTGTGGAGCAGAGGTCGAGCCGGCCGATCGAGTACAACGGCGGTGAGTTCCGCGTGTACATGAAGTCGCCGGAGGACGAACACTACTTTGGCCTGGGCGACAAGCCGGGGCCGCTGGACCGGCGCAACGAGGCCTTCACGGACTGGAACACGGACGCGTTCGGGTGGCAGGAGTCGACGGACCCGATCTACAAGTCGATTCCCTACTTCATGACCTTCCGGCAGGGCGTGGCAGCGGGAATTTTTCTCGACAACACGTGGCGGGCGAGCTTCGACTTTAACAAGGAGTACCGCGACGCCTACGCTTTTGGCAGCGAGGACGGGCCGCTGGATTTCTACATCTTGTATGGGCCGGGGCCGAAGCAGGTGGTGGAGGAGTGGGCGTGGCTGACGGGCAAGACGCCGCTGCCTCCGCTGTGGGCGCTGGGGTATCAGCAGTCGCGGTACAGCTACTACCCCGAGGCCGAGGTGCGGCGGATTGCGGCGCGGCTGCGCAGCGAGCAGATTCCGGCGGACGTGATCTGGCTGGATATCGACTACCAGCTCAAGAACCGGCCTTTCACGGTGGACCCGGAGCGGTTTCCGCACTTCGACCGGATGATCAGGGACCTGCGCGCGGAACACTTTCGCACGGTGGTGATCACGGACCTGCACATTGCCGACCTGCCCAACGCGGGCTACAAACCCTACGACGAGGGCATGGCGGGCGACCACTTTGTGAAAAATCCGGATGGCTCGACGTATGTGGGCGTGGTGTGGCCAGGCAAGGCGGTGTTCCCGGATTTTACGCAGAAGGCCGCGCGGGAGTGGTGGGGCACGCTGTATGCGGATTTTGTGAGCAAGGGCATCGCGGGCTTCTGGAACGATATGGATGAACCGGCGATCTTCGAGGTGCCATCGAAGACGATGCCGGACGATGTGCAGCACCGCATCGACGAGCCGGGATTTGCAAAGCGGACGGCGACGCATCTGGAGATTCACAACGTCTTCGGCATGGAGAACTCGCGGGGCACGTTCGAGGGGCTGCTGAAGCTGGAGCCGAATGTGCGGCCGTTTGTCATGACGCGGGCGAGCTATGCGGGCGGGCAACGGTATGCGGCGACGTGGACGGGAGACAACTCGAGCAACTGGGCGCACCTGCGGCAGACGGTTCCGCAGCTTGAGAACCTGGGGCTGAGCGGGTTTGCGATGGCAGGTGCGGATGTGGGCGGGTTTGCGGCTTCTCCGCAGCCGGAGCTGCTGACGCGCTGGCTGGAGGTGGCGGCGTTTCAGCCGATCGACCGCGACCACACGGCGGTGGGCACGAATCCACAGGAGCCGTGGGAGGATGGCACGCCGGAGGATGTGAGCCTGCGGCGGAAGTACATCGAGGAGCGCTACCGGCTGATGCCCTACCTCTATACGACGATGGAGGAGATGAGCCGGACGGGGCTGCCGATGATGCGGCCGCTGTTTCTGGAGTTCCCCAGGGGCGCGGTGGATGGCTCCCCGCTGGACCTGAGCAACGCGGGCGCGTTCATGCTGGGCAGCGACCTGATGGTGGCGCAGAGCCCGTTTCCAGACGAGATGGACGACTACACGGTGGCGCTGCCGCCAGTGGGTTGGTATGACTACTGGACCGGCGCGCGGGTGGAGGGCTCGACGGGACGCAGGGCGATTGACCTGACGGCCGTGGCGCAGCCGGAGGTGCGCATCCATCGCACGCTGGATACGCTGCCGGTGTTTGTGCGGGCAGGCTCGATTGTGCCGGAGCAGCCGCTGGTGCAGAGCACCGACGAGAAGCCGCAGGGACCGCTGACGCTGCGCGTGTATCCGCCGACGGCGGCGGGCGGCGACTGCGTGGGGAGCCTGTACCTGGACGATGGCGTGAGCTACGACTTTCGCACAGGCGCGTATCTGCGCGAGAAGTTCACGTGCCGGGCGACCGCGCAAGGCGTGGTGGTAACGGTGGCTCCGCGAGAGGGCAGCTTTGCGCCATGGTGGAGCGAGCTGAACGTGGAAGTCTACGGCGCGGCACGGCCGGCGGCGAACGCGACCGTGTCGGCGATCAACTGCGCCGGCGCGAGCGCGGTGGAGACGGCATATGACTCCGAGCATCACCGCGTGACGATGCTGACGCCTGACGACGGCAAGGGGCTGGAGCTGAAGCTGACATACTGAGGGCGTGTTTACGCTTGCAAGGCCGACGGCGGGAGCGGTCGAAGAGCGCGCGGCCATGGCGCGGGCGCTTCCTTTGCCTGCAACGCGGTGGCTCGCGCCCGAGTGCGGGCTGAGGGCGCGACTGGGGCTGCTGTTTGCGCATGACCGGAGCGTGTCTGTTCTCGGCAGGGTGAAGCGGCGTTTGCGGCGGCGAAGACAGCGTTTGCGCGATGGGCGATGTTCGACCTGGGCTGGGTGCGGGTGGCGAATCCCGACGCGAAGATCGAGACCGGCGCGGCGGTGGCCGTGGAGGCGCACACGCTGGGCCTGTGGACGCTGAATGTGAGCCGGATTACGGAGATTGTGGACCGGGCGGATGCGTTCGGGTTTATCTACAAGACGACGCGGCTGCATGTGGAGGAAGGCGAGGAGCGGTTTCTGCTGAGGTTGGATGCGGCGACTTGCGAGGTGCGGTACGAGGTGGAGGCAGTGTCGCGGCCACGGGCGGCGCTGGCGCGGCTGGGGCTGCCGGTGACGCGAGGGTTTCAGCGGCGGTTTGCGCGGGAGTCGCAGGGGTGGATGCGGGCGAAAACCGCTGAAGGCCGGTAGCGTGGCATAATCCTCATGCCACACCAGCGGAGGCTCCTTGACTTATTTGCGCACATGGCGCTCCAAAGCCGTCATTATTTCAAGCGTAATTACTGGCACAATTGTCGGCTTGCTGTTCCGCTTCGCTTTCATCTTCGGCAACGATCGGTTCGGAGAAACTGCGTCGCTAATGACGCTCGCGTTTCTGCTCGCTGCGCCAGTTGCAATTGGATATTGGACTGTCGCCGAGTATCTGCGTATTACACCTCGTGAGCGGATTCGCTGGTATGTCTGGCTTTTTCTTCCCATCCTTCCGCTGTTTGCGGTCATCCTGCTTTCCATTCTATTGAAATGGGAAGGAATCATCTGTGTGCTGCTGGGATCGCCGATCATGTTTTTCGGTGGGATACTTGGCGGCATTGCGGCACGCATTGTGTGGCAGCGCATACAAATGCGCATTGGAGATCGGCTAAGCGCTTTGGCGCTGCCGCTTTTGCTGCTGGCCGTTGAAGGCCTCATTCCAGTGCCGCAGCAAATTCGCACGGTTCAAACGGAGATTTTGATCCATGCTCCTATGCACGTTGTATGGGACAACATCAAGTCTGTCCGGCTTATCAAACCGGATGAGTTGCCCGGTTCCTGGATTGAGCGAGCAGGTTTCCCCAAGCCTCTGGCAGCGACGCTCTCGCATGAGGGAGTCGGTGGAGTGCGCGAGGCGAGTTTTACTGGCGGGCTTATTTTTACAGAGACAATAAATCAGTGGCAGGAAGGCTCGGTCCTGCGATTCTCTATCCACGCCAATACAGATTCCATTCCCGCTACAACCCTGGATGAGCATGCCAAGATTGGTGGACAGTATTTCGACGTGCTCGAAGGTGAGTATCAGTTGGAACCGCGCGCGGACGGTGTGTTGCTCCATCTGGAAAGCCGAGAACGTTTGTCCACGCATTTCAATTCCTATGCGGGGCTGTGGACGGATGCTGTCATGCGGGCGATTCAGGAGCAGATTTTGCAAGTCATCAAGAAGCGGTGCGAGGCAAAGGGGCAAACTGAGGCCGACTGACGGTCAATTAACTGATGAATTACGCTGGAAAAACTGCCTGAAGCTGTCTCTTGCCAAGCTGATACCCTTGAAGCATGAAATTTGGCGTTCTGGTCTTTCCCGGATCGAACTGCGATCACGACACCTACAATGTGATTGCCGAGATCGCCCACCAGCCGGTCACGTTTCTGTGGCATGACTCCGACGACCTGCAGGGCGTGGACGCGGTGCTGGTGCCGGGCGGGTTTGCCTACGGCGACTACCTGCGCACGGGCGCGATTGCGCGTTTTTCTCCGGTGATGCAGGCAGTGAAGAAGTTTGCCGAGGGCGGCGGCGTGGTGCTGGGCATCTGCAACGGGTTCCAGATTCTGACCGAGGCCGGCCTGCTGCCGGGCGCGCTGATGCGCAATGCGGGCCTCAAGTACATCTGCAAGCAGGTGCACCTGCGCACGGAGACGGTGGACAGCCCCTTTACGAATCGGCTCAGCAAGGGCGAGGTGCT
>DASZRQ010000145.1:0-12793 GCA_035549115.1 Occallatibacter sp.
GCGGAAGACCCAGTGCGCGGAGCGGTTCAGGTCAAAGTGGCCGCCGATGATGGCCGCCGGAGCAATCTGGTTGTTATAAAAATCGACGGCCGAAGGCGATACCCCGCGCAGGTCATGCTCAAAGTCGCCGTAGACCCCGCCAAACATGGCATGCGCAATCAGCGCGCCGTGCTTGTTGTGCGGGCCCAGCCACTCCGGGCCGCCGACAAAGAAGTACTGCGCCACAAACGGGCCGTTGATGTTGTACGGGTTGGGTCCGGCGCCGCTGGTGCCCACATAGGCACGGCCGGAACCCTGAATACCCCAGTGCTTCGTCAGCCAGTAGGAGCCTTCGAGATCCAGACCGCCGAGGTTCGAGCCCTGCAGCAGCGTGGGGCCGGCCTTCATGTGGTCGTAGGCCATGCCCAGCGAGATGTCGAACCGGTTATCGTAGCGGACGCCCGCCAGCGGATCGACCACGATGTACGGGGTCGCCGTCTGCGCGTCCGCTTGGGCGGAAGCCGAAGACGAGCTCTGCTCCTGTGCCTGGGCACCGGGCAAACCCAACAACGCCGCTACAGACGCCGCGGCGAGAACAATGGAAAATCGAACGAAAAGACGCATCGTTACTCAGCTTACAGGACCGTGCCGAGGACGGACAACGCGCGCCCGGCCGGGCCGGATGGATTTTAGGGCACACCTCACCAGCCTCCGGCGCCGGATATGCAATCGGCACTGGCTGAGCTTGCGGGATTGGCCTTGCGATGTAGACGGTTGGCGCGGCGTTCGGTTTGCCGGAAATCCGTGCAGGGCTACGGTTCGCAATGTTCGGCCCAGCTTGTGTAGAGCAGGTAGCGGGCGGTTTTCAGGGTCTCAACCGCGGTAACGGCCGCCGAAAACACGCCGGACTCCGGCTCCAGCGGTGGTGCGGCGTGGGTGCGCCACGCAATCGGCAGTTTGCTCAGGATCAGTCCGGCCCGCGGCAGGTGGTAGCGGCTGGAGACCACCTCTGCTGAACGCCATCCATGCTGCTCCATGATGCGCACGGCATAGCAGGCATTCTCGATTGTGTCCTGGGCATGCGGCTCAATGAAGATCGCCGAAGGAGGGATTCCGTAGGCCGCCGCGCTCCGGGCCATCACCTCGGCTTCCACGTAGTGATTGTGTGCTGGGCCTCCGGTGAGAATCAGCCGCGAAGCCGCGCCCCTCTGGTACTCGTGCACCGCCTCCGTTACACGCGCGAGCTGCTCCGGAGTCGGGTTGCCATCGGAGTCCGCCGGATAGCCCAGCACGATAATGGCATCGAAGCGCGTGAGGCTGGTATTGGAGGCCGGAGCAAAAGCTCGCGCCAGCGCAACCCAGGTCACGATTCCCGCCGCAATCACCAGAGCCGCAAGAGTCAGCCTGGTGCGCCAGCGCATGCCGCCGCGCCGCCGCGGTGCGTGCCGCACAGGACGGCGGCGAACGGTCTTCTGACGTTGCAGCGGCCGGGGTGGGCGAAGACTGGACACCGGGGCAAAATCCTCCAGTCTCCACTCTATCGTGAACGCCAACCGAGCCCGCCGGCATTCAGTCCAGCTTCAGCGGCTCATTCCAGGCGGAAAAAGCCACTTCGCTTACCGGCTTGCGGCTGCGCGGTGAGGTTTCGGACTTGGCGTAGGACTCAGGCAGAGCCGCAGGATCGCCCGCATAGCCCAGCGCCATCACCGAGCCAATCAGGAACTCCTCGGGAATACCAAGAGCCTTGCGCGCAATCTCCTTGTCGAAGCCGCCCATCTGGTGCGTAGCAATGCCCAGCGCGGCCGCCTCCAGAGTGATGGCGCCCGTGGCCTGGCCCAGATCAAACAAGGCGTAGTAATTTGGTGTGCCGTTCTTGGCAAACTGCGTATGCGTCACGCCCAGCAGCAGCACAGGAGCCTTCGGAGCCCAAGCCTGGTTAAAACCTCCCAACGACGAAACGATCTTGTCGAAGGTCTCCGTGCCCTTCAAACCCACGATGAACCGCCAAGGCTGCTCGTTGCTCGAGGAAGACATCCAGCGCGCGGCCTCAAAGATGCGCTTCAGGTCGGCGGTGCTCACCGGGCGATCGGCAAAGGAGCGCGGGCTCCAGCGCGCCAGAAAAATATCCAGAACGCCGTCCATGGCGGGCGCGTGTTTGATGGCACCGGTGTCGGGGAAAGAATTCGACATACGCAAGATCCTCCAGAAGAATACGTTGCATCTGTTCTGATTCCGCAGGACTCTTTCCGGATGCGCCTGCCGCGGAAAAACCTGTTGAAACATGCATTTTGCGTGGTTTCTTGCCGTCTTGCGCCCGCAATGGCCCGCCAGAATCCTGCAAATTCCACATGACAAAACAGCGGCAGGATTGTAACCGCGCATTTACACTGATATGCGATGCTGCGTTTGGACTTATCCGTCCAAAACGCCAGAGCCGGTTCTGCACGCAGCCCTGCGGCGGAAACTGGGAAACCGAACTCCCTCTCGCACGAAAACTGAGGATGAGTGTCGCGCACGGAGCCTGACTGGCTGGCACGATCGCCGGGGCTCGCACAACTCTACAACTGAATTTACTGACTCAGGAGTGCCATCCATGATTTTCAAGAAAATCAGCTCCGCCGTTGCCTGCTTTGCGCTCTGTGTTCTCGCACTGTGCGCAGGTCTCACGGCCAGGGCGCAATCATCGACCCAGGGCGCAATTGCCGGAACCGCTCTCGACGCCTCGGGCGCAGCCATCAGCAAAGCTGCTGTCACCATCAAGAACAACAGCACCGGCTTCACGGTCAATCTCGTCTCGGATGCGAGCGGCTTCTTCAAGGCTCCGCTGCTTGAGCCCGGCACCTACACCGTCTCCGTCATGGCCAACGGCTTTGCCGCTTACAATGCCAGTGCTATTGTCCAGGTAGGCCAGGTCACCACGGTTTCGCCCCGGCTCGCCGTCGCCGCCTCCTCCACCTCGGTTGAAGTCACCGAGCAGACGCCGGTGATGAACCTTGATTCGCCCGACTTCACTTCTTCTCTCGATCTCAAGGCCCTGAGCAACATTCCGATCAACAACCGCCGCTGGTCGAGCCTCGCCATGACCACGCCAGGCGTGGTCTCCGACGCCAACGGCTACGGCCTCGTCAGCGTGCGCGGCATCAGCACCTTGCTCAACAACGTCGAGATCGACGGTGCCGACGACAACCAGGCCTTCTTCTCCGAGGAGCGCGGGCGCACCCGCGAGGCTTACTCCACCGCCGGCTCCGCTGTCCGCGAGTTCGCCGTCAACACGGGCGTCTACTCCGCCGAGTATGGCCGCGCCGCCGGAGGCGTCATCACCTCCGTGACCAAGAGCGGCACCAACCATCTCCACGGCCAGGCCTACTTCTACGACCGCGAGAGCAACTGGAACGCCTACAACGACTACACCACCATCACCACCCTGGTCGATGGCAAGAATGTCGCTTCGCACATCAAGCCCGAGGATCTGCGCAAGATCTACGGCTTCACCGTGGGCGGCGCGCTCATCAAGGACAAGCTCTTCTGGATTTACACCTACGACCAGCACACCCACGTCTTCCCCGTGGTTGGCATTCCGTATAGCCCGGTGCAGTTCTACACCCTGCCCTCGGAAACACTGACCGGTACCGAGGCCTGCGATACCTCAACGGGCTCTCTCACGGGCCTGGCGGAGGGCGCAACCAGCAATCCCATCAACGATACCAATGCCTGCGCCCTGGCCGCACGCCAGCACATCAGCTATGCCCAGGCCGCCTATGACTGGACCGCCCTGCTCAACGGCAGCGCCAATGTGCAGACATCGAGCTTCGGCACCGGCGTGGCCGCCATCAGCGATCCCGGCCTCAACTCCGATCTTGGCCAGGTATCCCGCTTTGGCTATCAGGAGATCAACACACCCAAGATCGACTGGCAAGTCAGCCCCACTGAGCATGTCAGCGTTCTCTACCACCGCCTGCGCTGGGACTCGCCCGGTGGCGTGCAGACCTCCGCGGCCGACATGTACGCCCGCGACTCACAGGGCAACGACTTCGTCAAGCTTGATTACGGTGTAGCCAAGCTCACCAGCCTCATCACCAGCCACATCAGCAACGAAGTGCTCTACCAGTACAGCCGCGAGCTGGACGACGAGAGCCAGCAGCCCTACACCGACTACACCATGGCCGATATCGCTGCGGGCAACGCGAATGTGCCGCAGCTTGAGGCCGGCTATAACTACGGCTTCAACGCGGGTTCTCTTTACTACGACCACCGCGCCGCCTATCCCGACGAGCGCAAGTGGCAGGTCGGCGACATCCTCTACTGGAACAAGGGCAACCACAGCTTCAAGTTCGGCGTAGACGCAGTGCACAACTACGACCTGATGAACAACACCTACAAGAGCAACGGCGACTTCAGCTACAACTGGGTCGGCAACTACATGAACGACCTGCTCAATATGAAGAACGGCATTGTTCCCGACTCCACCAACATGATGGGCTGCGACTCCGGCGGCTCGCAGAACTACACTGGCAGCGCCACACCCATCTACGGCGCCTATCCCTGCTACTACGACTTCGTCCAGGGCTTCGGCAACCCGGTCTACACCATCGCCACCATGGACACGGGCCTCTTCGCCCAAGACAACTGGAAGTTCTCGCCCCGCCTCACCCTCGAGCTCGGCCTGCGCTGGGATCACGAAGCGCTGCCGGCTCCCGATTCAAACCTCACCACCGCTACGGGCGCTTTCCTGCCTTATGAGGGCATCGACAACAATCCCAGTGACAACCGCGCCTTTGGTCCCCGCGTCGGCTTCGCCTGGGATGTCTTCGGCGGCGGCAAGACCGTGCTCCGCGGTGGATATGGCCTCTATTACGGCCGCATCACCAACGGCAACCTGGAAAACATCCGTCTTGAGACCGGCAGCCCCAACGGCCAGTTCACCCGCACCTGGTACGGCAATACAGCCAACGCGCCTGTCTATCCGAATGTCTTCTCAACCGCTTCCACTTCGAGCTGCAATCCTGGCACGTCTTCCTGCCCCAGCTCTTACTTCCTCTCCAAGAACCTGAAGCTGCCCCAGGTGCAGGAGTTCGATCTCCAGATTCAGCAGGCAGTCGGCCGCGGCACGATCTTTGCGGTCAGCTATCTCGGCGGTCTCGGCCGTGAGCTGCCCAACTTCCTCGATGTGAACCTGAACCCGGCCACCGTGGCTACCCGCACCATCACCATCGCGGGCGACCCCGACGGCCACGGTCCCCTCGGTGCCAACGGCAGCACCTACACGGTGCCCATCTACACCAACTACGGCAACACCGCGCTGCTCGGACCCAACGCTCCCAACTTCAGCTCCATTACGGAGATGGTCAGCAACGTCAACTCCAGCTACAACGCACTGGTTGCCGAGATTCAGAACCACTCGCTCAAGACTGTCCAGTTTGATGCCAGCTACACCTGGTCGCACGCGCTGGACTTTGCCCAGAACGTGAACACCCAGGGCACCGCGGAGGCCTGGTACGACCCCTACGGCAGCGCTCGCGTCAACTACGGTAACTCGTCCTTCAACACGCCCAACCGGTTCGTGGCCTATGCTCTCTACAACTTCCCCAACATCCACAACACCAACCTGTTGCACTGGGTGGTCAACGGCTGGAGCCTGAACGATACCTTCCAGATGGGCAGCGGCCTGCCCTTCACTGCCGGCATCAGCAGCAGCGCCAAACCCAGCGGCGCCGTCGCCAGCGGCTGGAATGGTTCGGGCTACGGTGGCCTCATTCCGCTGATCGGCTACAACACCTACCACTATCCTCGCCGCATCGTCGACGATGCCCGCCTGCAGAAGGACATCGCTCTTCACGAGGGCTATAACCTGCAGCTCGTGCTGAACGCCTTCAACATCGCCAACCACCAGAACATCACCGGGTACAGCGCCACTTATCTGTACAGCCTCTCCGGCACCACGGCCACCTACACCGGCCAGGACGGTACAGGTTCGCAGACCTTCGAGGTGCCCAACAACTCCAACAGCAGCGCGTTCCTCTTCACGCCGCGCCAGGTTGAGATCGCGTTCCGTCTCATCTTCTAGCTGTTGGCATCAACCAAAACGCGGCGGCCTTGGCCGTCGCGTTTTTCTTTGTCCATGCAGTTTGTGCCGTCTACGGGTAGATGCGGTGCAGCGTCCGTGCAAAGGGAATCGTCTCCCGCACGTGGTCCAGCTTGCACACCCACGCCACCAGGCGCTCAATGCCCATGCCGAACCCCGCATGCGGCACTGACCCGTACCGGCGCAGGTCCAGATACCACTGGAAGGCCTCCATGGGCAGATTGTGGTGCTCGATGCGGCTCTTCAGCAGCTCGTAGCTTGAGACGCGCTGCGACCCGCCGATGACCTCGCCATAACCCTCCGGTGCCAGCACGTCCACACACAGCGCGAAGTTCGGGTCCTTCGGGTCCGGTTCCATGTAGAAGGCCTTCACTGCCGCCGGATACCGGTGCACCATCACCGGCCTGTCGAACTGCCCGCTCAGCCATGTCTCGTCCGGCGAGCCAAAATCGTTGCCGTACTCGAAGGGGTGCTCCAGCTCGCCCTTCGCGTGCGCCTCGTTCAGCATCTTCGCCGCTTCGTCGTAGCGCAGCCGAGGGAAGGGCGGCACGATCTTCCTGAGCGCCTCGATGTCGCGGCCGATCGTCTCCAGCTCCGGCGTGCGGTTCCTGATCACGCTCTGCACAATATGTGCAATGAAGTTTTCGGCCAGGGTCATCAGCCCGTCGAGATCGCAGTAGGCCACCTCGGGCTCGATCATCCAGAACTCGGTCAGATGCCGCCGCGTCTTCGACTTCTCCGCGCGAAACGTCGGCCCAAAGCTGTACACCTTGCCCAGCGCCAGCGCCGTCGACTCGATGTAGAGCTGCCCCGACTGCGTGAGAAACGCCGGATCGCCGAAGTAGTCTACGGGGAACAGCGTCGAGGTGCCCTCGCAGGCTGCCGGCGTCAAAATCGGCGGATCGGTGCGAATGAATCCATTGCTGTCGAAGTACTCTTGCGCCGCCCGCATGATCTCCGCACGGATGCGCAGAATGGCCGATTGCCGCGGCGACCGTACCCACAGGTGCCGGTGCTCCATCAGGAAATCGACGCCATGCTCCTTGAGCGTGATCGGATAAGAATCGCTCTCAGGCACGCGTTGAATGACTTCGATGTTCTCCACATCGAGCTCGTAGCCGCCGGGCGCGCGCTTGTCCGCACGCACCTTGCCGGTGACGATCACGCTCGACTCCTGTGTGAGCCCTTTGAGCGCCTCGAAGACCTCCGGGGCAACGCTCTTTACATGGGCCACGCCCTGCACCGTGCCGGTGCCGTCGCGAAAGATGGGAAACAGCAGCTTGCCGCTCTCGCGCAGGTTGTAGAGCCACCCTTTCAGCGTCACGGACTGGCCTTCATGCTGGCCCAGCGTGGCGATGGTGGCTACGGGTGCGGGTGTCGTGGGTGTTTCGGGGGCGGTCTCGTCAGGCATGGTCGGCGGTCTCTCACGCGCGCATCACGCGCATCTCCTTCAGGATAACGCCGGTCCGCGATGCGGCATGTGTCTGCTGCCCTTTTGCGGCCCGGCGATTTGGTATATCGTCCAAGACGTATGGCCACCGCACCCGTGCAGACCGCTGCTCCCCGTCCCGCGCCCGAGGCTGAGGAAGTCTATCGCCGCTGGCTCCAGTTCCTCGACGACGAGTTCAACCGCCACTGCGCCCCGGAGCGCCGCGCCGAGATTGTCCGCGACCAGCTCTATCAGATTTATCTGGGCCGTCCCCACGGCGGCAAAATGAACCTCACCCTTACCAGCGAGCTGCCCGGCAACGTTCTCGGCCTCTCCCTCGACCCCATGAATATCACCCTTGAGGCCGAGCACTTTCCTGACGTGGACAAGGAGAAGTTTGCCCTCCGCAAACCACTCATCTGGTTCTGGCACATGTTCGACCGCTCGCCCATCGGCCTCAACCACTGGCTGGGCATCCGCTTCCGCTGCATGATGGGCCGTCATATCTTCGACCACATGGGCTCGGGGGTCAAAATCCACCATGGCGTCGACTTCGCCTACGGCTACAACCTCTCCATTGGCGATGGCGCGGTCATTCGCAAGGGCGTACTGCTCAGCGACCGCGGCGGCCTCACCATCGGCAAGGGCGCGGTCATCGGTTCCTTCGCGCGCGTCTTCTCGCACAGCTATGCGCACGAAGACATGGAACATGTGACGCTTACGCCTACGGTCATCGGCGAGGGCGCACGCATCGGCAGCCACGAGATCGTGCTGGCCGGCGCCAAGGTCAATCCCCGCCAGACCATCGGCATCTTCCCCGGCGACCGCGGATAGTCCGCATGCTACCCTGACCTTTCACCGTAGGGGAGCACCGGTTTGCAACAGATCGCCTTTCTCATTGCCGTCTTTGAGTTCGTCCTGCTTCTGTTTTCGCTCAGCTTTCACGAGTGCGCCCATGCGTGGATGGCCTCACGCCTCGGCGACCAGACGGCGCGCCTTGAGGGCCGGGTCACGCTCAACCCCATGTATCACATCGATCCCGTCGGCACCCTGCTCATCCCGGCGCTCGCCATCTTCGGCCCCTTCATCGGCTTGAGCTTTTTTAGCGGTTTTCTCATCGGCTGGGCCAAGCCCACGCCGGTCATCACCCGCAACTTCCGCAAAATCAAGCGCGATGAAAACCTGGTGACGCTCGCTGGGCCGGCCTCGAACCTGCTGCTGGTGCTCATCTCCGTCGTCATCCTGCTTGCTGTGGTGCACATCGTGCCTGGCGGCCGCACCCTGGTTATCGCCACCTTCCGCGGAGCGATGGTCGATGGCGTCGGCTCCGGCCTGCAGGCCATCGTGCTGCTGGCTGTGCTTTCCATCCTGGTGAATCTCTCGCTCTTCTTCTTCAATCTGCTGCCCGTGCCGCCTCTCGATGGCAGCCATCTGCTGGCCAACGCGCTGCCCTACAACGCCGCGCAGGCCTACTACCGCATTCCCTATCTCGTCAGTTGGATTCTGATGATCTTCGTCGGTGGCTTCATTCTGCGCATTCTCATGGGGCCCTCGCTCGGCATCATCGGCTTCCTGCTGCGCCACGCCTGACGCGCGGCCCGCTACAATCAAGAGATGAGGCGCGGCCAGCCGCGCTACCTCGGATACTCGACAACACACAATGCCCGACCAGCCCACCGCAATCTCTCGTCCGCGCGTCCTCAGCGGCATGCGCCCCACCGGCAAGCTCCACCTCGGCAACTACATGGGGGCGCTCGCCAACTGGGTCAAGCTGCAGGACTCCGGCAAGTACGACTGCTACTTCTTCATCGCCGACTGGCACGCGCTGACCACCGACTATGCCGATCCCTCGAACGTCGCGCCAGCCACGCTCGAAGTGATGAAGGACTACCTTGCCGCGGGCCTCGACCCGGCTCGGAGCGTGCTATTCCTGCAGAGCAAGATCGCGGAGCACGCGGAGCTCTTCCTGCTCTTCAGCATGATCACGCCCCTCGGCTGGCTGGAGCGCGTGCCTACTTACAAGGAGCAGCAGGAGAACATCACCGGCAAGGATCTCTCCACCTACGGCTTTCTCGGCTATCCGCTGCTGCAGGCCGCGGACATTCTCATCTACCAGCCGCAGTTTGTGCCCGTGGGCCAGGATCAGGCGGCGCACGTCGAGCTGACCCGCGAGGTCGCGCGCCGGTTCAACCAGTTCTACAAGCTCGCCGACCGTGAAGTGCTTCCCGAGCCGCAGGTGCTGCTCACGCCCTCGCCCAAGCTGCCCGGCACCGATGGCCGCAAGATGTCCAAGAGCTACGGCAATACCATCGAGCTCACCGATCCCGAGGATGTGGTCCGCAAGAAGCTCAAGACCATGGTGACGGACCCGGCCCGCGTGCGCCGCTCCGATCCCGGCGACCCGGACAAATGTCCCGTAGGCGACCTGCACAAGCTTTTCTCCACACCGGAGACCCTGGCGAAGGTTTACGAGGGCTGCCGCTCCGCCGGTATCGGCTGCATTGAGTGCAAGGGCTGGGCGGCCGATGCTCTGGTCCAGATTCTCAACCCCATCCAGCAGCGCCGTGCAACCTTGACCGACGACGGCGTGAGGGAGATTCTTGAGGATGGCACGAGCCGCGCCCGCGCCCGCGCGCAGCAAACCATGGCGGAAGTCCGGCAGGCCATGCGGCTCACTCTGTAAAAACGCACTCAGCGCTGCGCGCAACAAACACAGATAGAGATTTACGTTGACCGAAGAGACTCCCAAACCGAACGCCGCTACAGAACCAGCCGTACCCGCGCCCGAGGCCCCACCCCTCGTGCTCGTCTCCCCGCCTGCGCCGGAGAACAAGCCCGCCAGGGCTGCCGCGAAGGCGAAAAAAGACGAGACAGCTCAAAGAGAGAGCGAGGAGTCGCCCTTCTCCGTCACCGTGGGCCAGGTCTATGACGGGCCCCTCGACCTCCTGCTCGACCTCATCCGCAAGCAGGATATCGACATCTACGACATCCCGATTGCGAAGATCACCGCGCAGTTCCTGGCCTACGTGAACCAGCTCAAGGCCAGCGACGTGGATGTGGCCGGCGAGTTCATCTATACCGCCTCGCTGCTCATCCACATCAAGAGCAAGATGCTGCTGCCCCGTGTCGAGGATGGTCCAAACGCTGACACTGAGGACCCGCGCCGCGAGTTGGTGGAGCGCCTGCTGGAGCACGAGCGCTTCAAGAACGCCGCCCAGATGCTACAGGAAAAGCAGACCCTGGAGGCTGCCACTTGGACCAACCCCGGCATCCGCGACTTCAAAGAAGATGCTGCGGCTGAGCCCGAGATTGCCGCCGACACCGTGGACCTTGTCCGCATCTTCCGCGATATTCTGGAGCGCGCCCGCCACCGCCCCACCTTCAATGTGCAGGAGGACCAGGTCACCGTCGGCCAGATGATTGAGTTCCTTGGCCGCCGCCTCTCCATGGAGGACAGGCCCGTGGCCCTCCGCCGCATCCTGAGCCACACCAAATCCGAGCGCGCTCTTGTCGCCATGTTCCTGGCGTTGCTGGAGTTAGTGCGTCTCCAGGCCATCCTGCTGCGGCAGGATATGGCCTTCTCCGAGATCTTCATCAAGAAGCATACCGAGTTCGACGCCGTGATGAATGAGGGCCTCTCCAACGCCCGCGACGACTGGCGGTAATGTTATAACTTATGTTATACTTGAGGTGTTTTAGAGGGGGTGCCATGGCCACAACGACCAAAGTCATTTCCATTGGCAATTCCGTAGGCATCATCCTGCCCAAAGAGGCGCTCGCCCACCTCAACGTCCAAAAGGGCGACACCATCTGTATCTCCGAAACCCCCTACGGAGCCCACCTCACTCCTTACGACGATGAATTCATGCGCAAGAAGGAAGCGACCGAGCGCGTGATGCACAAATATCGGGATGCCTTGCGCAAGCTCGCCGAATAATCCACAAACAGAATGAAAGAACTCATCTGGATGAACGTGGCCGATGCTGTGATCGCGCACGATCTGGAGATCGCCGCACACGGCGGATCAATCGGAATACGCGATGAGGCACTGCTTGAGTCGGCCATGGCGCGAGCGAAAAATGTCTGGACCTACGCGGAGAACCCGCCATCTCTGGCAACTCTTGCGGCTGCCTATGCGGCTGGTATCTCGTCTAATCACCCTTTCGTGGATGGCAACAAGCGAACCGCGCTCGTCGTCTCATTCGCCTTTCTCGATGTAAATGGTTGCGAGGTGGTCGCGAGTCAGGAAGATGCATATCTCGCAATTTTTGGTCTCGCCGCCGGCGACCTCACCGAGGAGCAGCTCGCCCACTGGTTCGAGCGCAACACCCGCCACGGCTGAGGCTTCTTTTCCATCCGGCAGCCAGCAGAGTCCATCCCGGGTCGGCCAAAGAATTCCCTCTGAATTCATTTCCCCTTCATCTTCGTGGGGTATCCATGAGGCGTCTGGTCTCGCTTCCCCAGCTCTCCCGGACCTAATTCACGTCACTCTGGAGCCTCACCATGTCCGATATGGCGACCACTGTCCCTGGCCGGCCCCCTGCCGCAGAGCTGCTCGACAAAAAAATGAAGAAGTCCCATGCGCTCATCAGCGGAGCCGTTGTCTTCATCGCACTGATCGTGGGTCTGGGTTTCATCGGCTTCCACATCTCTGAGGATTTCACCGGCGTCACGCTCGGCAGCATCTGGCCTTACCTGCTGCTGGTCACAGCCCTGTTCATCGCCCTCGGCTTCGAGTTTGTCAACGGCTTCCATGACACGGCCAACGCCGTGGCCACGGTCATCTACACGCACTCGCTCGAACCCAACATCGCGGTGGTCTGGTCGGGCCTCTGCAACCTTGCCGGCGTACTCACCTCCACAGGAGCAGTGGCCTTCAGCGTCATCACGCTGCTGCCGGTCGAGCTCATCCTGCAGGTCAGCGCCGGAGCGGGCTTTGCCATGGTCTTTGCGCTGCTCATCGCAGCCATCCTCTGGAACCTCAGCACCTGGTGGTTCGGCCTGCCCGCCTCCAGCTCGCACACCATGGTCGGCTCCATCATCGGCGTGGGCGTCGCCAACCAGTTGCTCAATGTGCATAACGGTACTTCTGGCGTCGACTGGGACCAGGCCACCAAGGTCTTCAAAGTTCTGCTGATCTCGCCCATCGTCGGTTTTGGCGCGGCGGCCCTGCTGTTCCTCGTCTCCAAGCTGCTCATCAAGTACCCGGCGCTCTACGAAGCACCCAAAGGCTCGGAGCCGCCGCCGTGGCCCATCCGCATGCTGCTCATCCTCACCTGCACCGGCGTCAGCTTCTCCCACGG
>DASZRQ010000146.1:0-2701 GCA_035549115.1 Occallatibacter sp.
GCAAATCCTGGAAAAGCTGGCCCTCGTAGCGCGGCTGCGAGCGCTCCACCTCCGTATCTTCAACGCGCAGGATGAAGTCGCCGCCGGTGCGCCGGGCGAACAGCCAGTTATAGAGCGCGGTGCGCGCGTTGCCCACGTGCAACAGGCCCGTAGGCGAGGGCGCAAACCGCACGCGGATCTTTCCCGAATCGGTCACGTGAACGATCATAGCCGTAGAAAGATGCGGTACAGCCAACATTCTGTTGCCGATGCGCACCGCAGGTCATCTCATACGCATGGAGGGAAACAGATGAATGTTGTTCTTTACGGAGCCTCCGGCATGATCGGCAGCCGCGTGCTGCAGGAGCTGCTGCGCCGGGGCCACGCGGTCACCGCCGTGGTGCGGAACCCTGACAAGGTCGTCCCGGCTGATAGGGTCAGGGTGGTGAAAGGCGATGTGACCGATCCCGCCAGCGTGGCCGCGACGGCCAAAGGCGCGGAGGCCGCCATTAGTGCCTACTCTCCGCCTCCCAGTGCCCCGGAAACGGTGGTGCCGGCCGCGCGTGCCCTGCTTGCCGGGTTGGAGCATGCCGGCGTCAGACGGCTCATTGTGGTGGGCGGCGCGGGCAGCCTGGAGGTCGCTCCCGGCCTGCAGCTTGTAGACGCGCCCAACTTCCCCGAACAGTGGAAGGGCATCGCCCTCGCTCACCGCGATGTGCTGCCGGTGCTGCAGGCCTCCGATGCCGAGTGGACCTATCCCAGCCCCGCGGCTCTCATCGAGCCCGGCCAGCGCACCGGCAAGGCGCGCCTCGGCGACCTGCGTCTCGTCACGGATGCCAGGGGCGAAAGCCGCATCTCGGCGGAGGACTACGCCGTGGTGCTGGTCGACGAGCTCGAACAGCCGAAACACATCCGCCAGCAGTTCACCGCGGCCTACTGAAGTGCTGCCAGCCGTGCGCCTCCAGCGGCTGGCGGCCTTTTCCCGCAATCAGCATCATGAGCGGCCTGCCCGTGCGCCGCGCTGTCACGCGGCCAATGCGCGTCACGGGCACTCCGGCAATCGTGCGGGGCATTTGCGTCTTCGGCGGCGCGGCAAACAGCAACTCGTAGTCTTCGCCGCCATGCAGGGCCTGCTCCAGGCTCGCTCCCGCGTGCAGGGGCAGCGCCGCCGCATCGATCTCCGCCGCCACCTCCGATTCCTCGCACAGGTGCGTCAGGTCGGTCGAAAGCCCATCGCTCAGGTCGATCGCCGCCGAAGCCGCGCGATGCCTCTGCAACCATAACCCCTGCTTGAGCCTCGGCTGCGGCGCAAGATGCGGCGCGAGCAGCGCCGCCAGCTTTGCCGGAATCTTCGGCGGGCCCGGCTTTTTTGCTGCTGCCGCCAGCGCCGCCAGCTCTTCCAGCCCCGCGGCCGCCCCACCCAGCTTCCCGGTTACGTAAAGCAGGTGCCCCGGCCGCGCCCCGGAGCGCAAAAGCGCCCTGCCGCGCGGCACCGCGCCCACCAGAACCACATCCGCCAGGGCAAGGGGAGACTGCGCCAGGTCCCCGCCGGCAAGCGGCGCTCCCGCATCATGAGCCAGTTCCAGCAAACCCGCATAAAACCGGTCAATCCACGAAGCGCTGCCGCCCCGTTTGCGGGTCAGCTCCGGCGGTAAACCCAGGGAAAGGAAGACAGCCACCGGCCGGGCTCCCATGGCGGCCAGATCGCTCAGCCCTCGCGCCAGCGCGCGGCGGCCTACCGTTTCCGGCGCGTGCCAGTCTAAGATGAAGTGCCGGCCCTCCACGGAGAGGTCGGTAGTAACTGCTGCATCTTCATTGGGTTGCAGGCCAAGCAGGGCACAGTCGTCACCGATGCCCAGCCGCAGCCCCGAGGTTGCAGAGCGCGGCGCGGCGGCACGAATCCGGCCCAGCAGCGCCAGCTCGCCCAGCCCGGTTGTGGAGGTCGATTTGCCGTATCGTCCGTGCATGGTCTGACAATAGAGTAAGGGGTGGAAAACCGCCCCCTCCCGTCACATTTTTTCTCCCATGCCGTCCCTCTCTCCCGCTGTGATAAAACCTGTAGTTGTAAGACTTATGTGCGTTGACCTTGCTGGTTGCCTTTGTTAGCCTGTTGGAACGTTCCTGGAAAAGTGCGCCCACGTAAGGGACTTTCCGCGATTGTTCACGGGCCATGCGCCCAATCAGTGCCTTTTCGCTCTAGCGAATTGCAGCCATCCCCCCGGTTGCGGGATTGAGAGTAGTGATTGATGCTGCGTAAGCGCTATTACGTTCTTTTCGTCGCCAGAGATGAAGACGGCAGGGTCCGGAAGATTCCGCTTCCCCTGCATTACGTCTATGGATTTGTCGCCGCGGCCGTGGTCGGTGCATTCACCATCGTCGGCCTCGCCGGCTCCTATACACGCATGCTCCTCAAGACCGAGAGCTTCAATCAGGTTCGCCAGGACCGCGAGACGCTGCGCAAAAACTATCAGCAGATGGCCAGGATCGCGCATGACCGCGATGTGCAGGTGGCCTCGCTCGGCGCGCTGGCCAATGAGGTCACCGCGCTCTACGGTCTGCGCCAGAACAAGCTGATGGCGGCGCACCCCACCGTCAGCCCGGCCAAGACCGAGACTCCGCAGAGCCTGGCTGTGACCGACGAGGTGACGGCGCAGAACGTCAAGCTTTCCATCGATCAGTTTTATGCGCTGCGCGCGCAGGCCATGAACGGCCGCGTAACCCG
>DASZRQ010000147.1:0-40109 GCA_035549115.1 Occallatibacter sp.
GTGCAGATAGGCCAGCAGATCGTCCAGTTGCGGGTCGTCCAGTTGCGTGGCGGGCATCATGCCCCGCCCGTGCAGAATCACCGACGTGATGCGTTCATCCGTGGGCGGCGCGCCCGAGGGCATCGCCTTCACCTTGGTCAGTGCCTGCAGCCCCGGCCCGTGCAGCGCGTGCGTGGTCGTCGGGTAGTGGCACCGCGCGCACTTGGCATGGAACACCTGCGCCCCGCGCGCCTCCTGCGCCGTCCATTCCGATTCCGGCTTCGATGGCGGCAGCGGCTTGCAACCTGTTATCGCCGCGCCCACCCCGCACACCGCCACAACCAGAGCCATGGAAAGAAGATTGATGCGCATCTATCTCCTGATAATACAAGCCGCGGAGATGCTCTTTTTCCGCTTCCACTCCATTTTCTCTTTGACCAAGGCAACCGCGCCATGAATTGGCAGAATCCTCATACTTTATCGATTTATTGACGCATTGCAGCCAATGCGGATAGGATGCCGGGCGTAAGCAATTACCCACCGGAGATGTCTCTATGTGTCCTCGACCGCGAACTGTCCTGCCGGCTTTCCTGTTCATGGCGCTATTGTCCGTCCTGCCCGCCTTTGCCGCAGCTCCCAGCACAGAAGACGGCTTGCAGATGAAGGTGACCGGGGACGGATATCTTCGCGGGCGCGGCGTGAGCGTGATGCTCTACGACGACACCTACAGTCCCATCTTCTTTGACCAGAAGGACTCGGCTCTGCAGATCGTTCTGCACGGCCAACGCATTGCCACCAACGGCAGCGTGCGCCTTGCGCCCACGCCGGAGCAGTGGAGCGATATTCCGCACGTTGACGCGCACCAGGCGGACAAGGATCATGACCGCCTCACGGCCAACCTCTCCTATCCTCAGTACGATCTGCGCTATCAGGTGGTTGTGGCGGCCGAGCCGGGTGGATTTCGCATCAGCGTGAATCTGGACAAGCCACTGCCGGAGACCCTGGTGGGCCGTGCTGGATACAACCTCGAACTCCTGCCTTCGATCTACATGGAGAAGACCTACGAGGCCGATGGCAAGGTGTATGGCGTGATGCCTCGCTATCCAGAAGACCACATGACGGCGGATCCGCCGAAGCCGGGCGATCCGGAGCCCGTGTGGTACATCTCCCAGTGGCGCAAGGCCAGAAAGTACATGGTGTCGCAGCCTTTTGCCACGGGAAACAGCATGACTCTCGCCGGCGAAGACCCGGAGAATCGCATCACCATCACCTCCGAGACTGGACCTCTGGCGCTCTATGACGGCCGCAATCAGGCGCAGAACGGCTGGTTCGTGCTTCGCTCGCTCATTCCCGCGGGCAAGACGCGGGACGCGATCGTGTGGCACGTCCGTCCGAACTATCTTCCCAACTGGACCCGGCCGCCGATGATTGCGCACAGCCAGGCAGGATATGCCGCCGGCTTCTCCAAGGTCGCAATCATTGAGCTTGACCCTCTGTACGACGCGCCCCGCACGGCAAAGCTGCTTCGTCTTTCCTCCGATGGCGTGTACAAGCCGGTCTTCGAGGCGCCCGTATCGCAGCCCACGCCGTGGCTGCGCTACCGCTATGTGAGGTTCGATTTTTCCTCCGTGAAAGAACCGGGCCTCTACGAGATTGAATACGCGGGCGAGCGCACCAGCGTGTTCCCCATCGCCAAAGACATCTATGACAAGACCTGGCAAGCCAGCCTCGACGGCTTCATGGCTGTGCAGATGGATCACATCGCCGTGCGCGACGCCTACCATGTCTGGCACGGCCTCGCGCACATGGACGATGCCGAGCAGGCGCCGCTCAACATACAGGAGTTCGATGGCTACTGGATGGGGCCGGACGCCTACTCGCCTTACAAGCCGGGGCAGCATATTCCGGGACTCAATATCGGCGGATGGTTCGACGCCGGCGACTTCGACAGCGATGTCTTCGATCAGTTGCAGACGACTCGGAACCTGTCTCTCGTCTACACCACCTTTCATCCCAAGTGGGACGAGCTCACCGTGGACGAGGATGCGCGCAGCGTCGTGATGCACCAGCCGGACGGCGTTCCTGACGTGGTGGAGCAGGTAGAGCACGGTGTTCTGCAGACGCTCGCGCAGGTGCACGCCGTGGGCCATCCGCTCATGGGCATCCACTCGTCGAACCTGCAGCAATACACCTTTGTCGGTGATGGCGCATCGCAGAGCGACGGCAGGCTCTACGATCCCAAGCTCGGGCCAAACCAGATCGAGGGAAACTATTCCGGCAAGCCGGACGATCGCTGGGCGTGGACCAACCACAATGCGGCAATGGACTATTCGGCCATCGCCACACTGGCCTCGGCCTCAACCGCTCTCAAAGGCTGGAACGATGCCCTTGCGAAAGAATCCCTCGACACCGCCATCGACTTCTGGAATCGCGAGAAGGCGCATCCGGGGCCGGACGTGCCCGGCAGGGGCGAGCGTTTTGTGGGCGTCATGGAGTGGTCGGCCGCGCTGGAGATGATGATTGCCACCAACGGCGCCGAGCCCTATAAACAGCGCGTGGAAGAGCTGTTTCCGGCAACGCTCGAGCACTTCGAGTTTCAGGGCTGGACCGCCGTGCGCGCCCTGCCGTATCTCGACGCGAGCTACAAGACGCAGTTCCGCGCCGCTCTGCAGGCCTGGCTGCCCAAGATGGAGCATGACATGGCGGCCACGCCGTTTGGCGTGCCGCCCTCGCTCGGAGCATGGGGAGGCTCCACACAGGTCGCCGACTTTGGCGTCGAGATGTACTTCCTGCATGAGGCCTTCCCGGACCTCGTGGGGCCGGAGTACACGCTGCGTGCGGCCAATTATCTGCTGGGCACGCACCCGGCCTCCAACGTGTCCTACATTGCGGGAATCGGGACCACCTCGAAGATCAAAACCTACTCGAACAATCGCGGCGACGACAGCTACATTCCCGGCGGCATGATTCCTGGGTACATCGTGATCAAACCGGACTTCCCGGAGTGCATCACCGACTTTGGCATGCTCTGGTATGAGGACGAAACCACCATCGGCGCGGCCACAAGCTGGATACTCGAAGCCAACGCGGCGGAGGCAATCGTCGAGCAGGAGACGGCAGCCGACGCAGCATCGAAGCACTAAAGCCCAACATGGCCCGGCACAGACAAAAGGGATGCCGCGCCGCAGCTTCACGGCCTGCCGATCAAATAATCGAACCAGGCAATCGACCCATGGCCAATCCGGCCGCGGCGATTGTCCTTGCTGCGAATCTCTGGCCGTTGAGCACCCCTTGCCGTACAATCACTGCGTCTCCCCCGCCGTGAGGTCAAACCAGACCAATGAGGAACTCCAGGATTCATTGGGGCAGTGCCGCCGTTTCCGCCGCGACGTGGGCACTCGCGGCCAGGGCTGCCATGGCCGCGCCTCCAGCCGCGGACCCCGGCGTCCAGATGATGCAGGTCAACCATCCTCAGCCGGACTTCCTCGATGGTCTGCTGGTCCTCTCCGTATTGCTCTTCGCAATGTCGGTGGTCAGCTTCATCACGTGGTGGAATGCGCGCCACATATCGATCTTCCGCACATTGGCCGCCTACCTGTTCACCATCGGCGTTATCGATTTCGTCGAGTTTCGCGGCTATGCCTGGGAATGGGCACCAGCCATGGTCCTTTGCGCTCTCAACTTCGAGCTCTTTGCAGAGGCCCTTCGCATTCCCAGGAAACCGTGGATATGGGTGTCCCGATGCTTCTGGTCGGCCATGCTGCTGTTCGGGCTCTTCGGGCATCTCGATTGGAACCAAACCACCTATTTGATCCTCTGGTCGCTGCGCCTCTCCTTCTATCCTGCCCTGATCCTGATTGCCATCGGCGTTTTTCGAGGCGGACGCCGTGAGCGCCTGATCGCGATTCCGCTCACCATCACGGTGCTGTGCTATCTGGTCACGCTGCCGGAGATTGGGCAATACCTGCATGTGCCCTTTGGCTACATCGCCTTCGGCTGGCTATGGCACTGGGGCGATAGCGCGCAGATTATCCTCGGCGCGGTGCTCTTCAATATCTTTGCGCGGGAGTTGTTCGCCGATCAGCGGGAGAAACAGCGGCTCGCCAACGAAATCGAGGCTGCGCGCGCCGTGCAGCAGGTGCTGGTCCCCGAAGCAATTCCCACCGTGCCGGGCTTCCACACCGCCGCCGTCTACAAGCCCTTCAGCGAAGTGGGCGGCGACTTCTTTCAGATTCTCTCTGCGGGCAATGGCGGCGTGTTGATCGTGATCGGCGACGTGAGCGGCAAGGGCATGCCCGCTGCCATGACGGTTGCGCTGCTGGTCGGCACCTTTCGCACACTGGCCCACTACACGCACTGCCCCGGAGAGATTCTGGCGGCCATGAATCAACGCATGCTGGCTCGATCGAATGGCGGCTTCACCACCTGTCTCGTGGTGAGAGTCGAAGCAGATGGTCGGTTGACCACGGCCAACGCCGGCCATATTGCGCCGCTTGTCAACGGAGAAGAGCAAGCGATCGCGGTCGGCCTTCCACTCGGCCTCGATGCAGGCACAACCTATCCCGAGACCTCTTTCACCCTCCTGCCCGGTGCGCGGCTTACGCTGATGACCGACGGCGTCATCGAAGCGCGCAAGCCCTCTGGCGAGCTCTTCGGGTTCGAGCGGGCGGCGGCAATCTCCACCGAGCCCGCGGAGTTCATCGCCTCCACGGCTCAGTCTTACGGCCAGGAGGATGACATCACCGTGATTGCACTCACTTTTGACTAGCGTTGGCGTCCTTACGCCACCGCGGTAATCGCCTCGCGGATGCGCAGCTATGCCGGGGATAGCGCTTCCTGTCCGATCTGCGTATTGGAAGAAGACGTGCGCACCAGTGTCAGCACCGTAATATCGTCGTCCTGCCCGAACTCCTGCGCGGCCCGCGCAATGGCTTCCGCCGGCTGCATGCTGAGCTGTGCGGTGCGCTCAAAGCCGAGCAGTTTCCCCTCCTTGTCGCGCGCTTCCACAACTCCGTCGGTGAGAAGCGTGAGCTGCTGGTCCGGCATCAGGTGGAAGATGGTTTCCGCATAGCAGGCATCGGCGGAGATGCCAATAGGCAGGCCGTTCTCGACCGTCAGCTCCTTGCCGTTCAGGTACGGCGCAATATGCCCGGCATTGGCCACGGTAAGTTTGCCGTCCGCATCGGCGCGCAGCACCAGGCATGTGGTGAAACCCCCACGGCTGCGCGCCAGCATGCGCTGATTCATGGCCGCCAGAATCTCGCGCGGGCTCTGCGTGTAATGTGCCAGCGTGCGCATCGTCCCCACCAGCAGCGACACCGTCATGGCGGCGGGCATGCCCTTGCCGCTCACGTCGCCAATTACGATCAACACGCCGCCGCCGCGAATAGGCAGTGTCTGGAAGAAATCGCCGCCCACCTGGCCTGCCGGTTTATACACGCTGCTCATGGTGAACCCCGGCACGGGCGGGACATCTTCCGGAATCAGAACCTGCTGGACCGCGCGGGCCGATTCGAGTTCCGCATCCAGCCGCAGTTTCTCGCGGCGGTCAAAGATGAGCTCGCGGACAAACAGGCTGAGAAGCGACACTGCCAGGAGTGTGAGCGCAATGGAGATGAAACTCCACCGCCAGCCGCCGATCTGGGTGTATTCGGAAACATGCGCGATGGACCGGAAGCTCGGCGAGCCAAGCCAATGCACAAGAAAGTACCCCGCGACGATTGCCGCCGTGTACCTGTAGCCCGGCGCCTTGCGGCGGATTGCCTGCACAATCATCACCGCGAGCAGAATCTGCGCCAGATCGATAGGCAGGCCGCGTAGAACACCCGTCGGCCCGAAGCACTCCACCAGAATGACCGCGCCGCCGAAAATACACAGGATGCGCACCCAGAGCCGGTAGGGAACCCGCATCGCCTCGCCGGCGGTGGCCACCAGCAGTGGCGTCGCCGCAATGTTCAGCGGCCACACTGTTTTGCTGCCGCCCATATACGTCCACACCTGAATCGGGACCGCCACCAGCAGGTACGCGCCAAAGATGCGGAAGATTGGATAATCGGGCGCGGCCCGCCAAAGAGCCAGGCACGCCACGGCAAGGCATAGATCGATGGCCGAGGTCACCAGGTAGGGCGAGAAGCTCATGCGCTCCGCCAGCGACATCGGCGCCAGAAGGGGTGCGACCGCAGACCCCGAGAGACCGACCAGCGTGAAGCACTCCATCATGTCGCAACCGTCCCCCTGAATCTCAGTACCGCGCCCTCATTCCGCCGCGGCAATCGCCTCGCAGATGCGCTCCAGCGACTGCGCCTCGGCGCCGCTGCCTGGCCGGCGTCCGTTCACCATCACCGAGAACACGACCGTCTTGCCGCTGGCCGCCGTCAGGTAGCCGGAGAGCGCCAGCGTCTCGTTCAGCGTGCCCGTCTTGGCCCACAGCCTGCCCTTGAGCGGCGACTTCAGAAAGCGGTGCTCCAGTGTGCCATCCACACCCGCCACCGGCAGCGTCGCCTTGTAGGCCGCGCCCCACGGCTGCCTCGCCGCATACGCCAGCAGATGCGTCAGCGCCCGCGGCGCAATGCGGTCGTCCATGCTCATTCCCGAGCCGTCGTAGAAGAAAAAGTCCTTGTCGCTCACGCCCGCGTCCACCAGAAACTGCCGCACCACGCGCGTCCCCTGCGCAAGGCTGCCGTCCTTGCCCTCCAGCTTGCCCAGCAGCCGCAGCAGCAGCTCCGCATGCAGGTTCTCGCTCACCTTGTTGATCATGGTGATGTCTTCGATCACCGGCACCGAAATGTGCGTCGCCAGCACCCGCTTGCCGGTGATCGGCGCTTCCACCGTGGCTGCTGTCGAAGGCGTCAGGCGCAGCGGCTCGCTGCGCTCGCCCGCAAAGTCGCCCGTGCCGTTGGCCACGCGGTGCGCCGCCACCGCCGAGCCCGTGACCGTGATGCCCCGCGTCAGCAGCGCCTGCTTGAAGGCCGTGGCCGTGTACTGCGCCGGCTCATCCACCGCAAGCTGCGCATGAAAGCCCGCCGCCGGAGCCGTGCCCCACGCCCGCAGCAGCAGGCTCCCCGGCATCCGCTGCAGCCCCGGATGCGCCGCTTCGCCCGGCGCGGCCATCGTCATACCGTTGTCCAGCGTCAGGTAGTCGAGGTCCGGGCTCCACGTGGCCGCCGTGCCGTTCTGCGCCGCGGCATCCGGTCCAATTGTCAGCTCGATCGTGTTGTCGTTAAAGCTCAGCGCCGAGGCGGGCGCGCCGTAGGCCCATTGCAGATCGTCCCAGCCCCATGCCGTGCCATAAGGCTCGCTCAGAAAATAGCTGTCGTCGCCCACAATGTTGCCGTCAATCGTGCGCACGCCGGACTGCTCCACCTGCTGCGCCAGCAGCTCCAGCACCGTCATCGGGTTGGGCTTTGCCGGAGCCGGCGCGGGCTGCGCGCTGGTGTCCTTCGCATCGGCCGCTTTCGCCGGTGCCGGCTCAGCGGGTTGGGGCGGCGTATATGGGTACTTTCGCGCGCTCAGCGTCGGATCGCCCACGCCCAGCAGCATCAGGTCGCCGTGCTCCGTGCCGCCCGCGTCCACGTCGCCGGTCGCGACCACATTCGTCGTCCACGTCAGCGTGTCCACCGGCAGCAGCGCAAAGGCCGCGGCGGTCGTTGCCAGCTTGGCATTCGATGCGGGCGTGAACAGCTTGCCGTCGTTAAGCCCGTACAGCGTCTGCCCATCCAGCGTTGTCACGCTGATGCCATAGAGCGCGGGCTGCAACGCCGGATCGGCCAGGATCGCGCCGATGCGCTCCTCCAGAGACCCCTTCACCGCGGCTGCCGGGCGCGCATGCCGTGCATGCCCGCGCGACTGCCCCGCCGCGCCCGCGGAACCCAACAACGCCAGCACAGCCGACAGCAGAAGAGCCACAACGGGCCGAGTGCGTGCCATGGCGGGAGTGTAGCAGGCACATGCGGCTCCCGAACCGCCCGCCGCCGCGCAGCGCGCCCGTACAATCAAAGCCGGCGGCAACTCTCCGGCGCATGGCTGAACGGCATTCGACTCTCGCGCGCTCTCGCGGCTCCTGGCAGCTCTGCACCCGCACGCTCCCGCTTGGCGAGCGCACCCTGGTCATGGGTGTCGTCAACCTGACGCCCGACTCCTTCTCGGACGGCGGCCTCTTTCCCACTGCGGAATCCGCCATCGCCTACGCGCTGCAGCTTCTTGAAGAGGGCGCGGACATCCTCGACCTCGGCGCGGAGAGCACCCGCCCCGGCTCCAATGCCGGCGGCGCCGCGCCCACCGTCAGCGCGGACGAGGAACAGGCGCGCCTCCTGCCTGTCCTCGAAGGCATCCTGCGCATCCGCCCCCGCACCATCCTCTCTGTAGACACCTACAAGGCCGCCACCGCGCGCGCCGCACTCGCCGCCGGCGCGGAGATCGTCAACGATGTCAGCGGATTCGCCTGGGATGCGGAGATGCCCATTGTCTGCGCCGAGTCCGGCTGCGGCGTGGTGCTCATGCACACGCGCGGCCACCCTGAAGAGTGGAGCGACCAGCCCCAACTCGCGCCGGACGCGCTGCTGGCCAGCGTCGCCAGCGGCCTTGTCGCCAGTTATGACAAGGCTTCCGCCGCAGGCATCGGCTCCGAGGCCCTCGTCCTCGACCCCGGCTACGGCTTTGGCAAGCGCCTGGACGAAAACTTCGTTCTGCTTGCCCGCCAGGCGGAGCTGCTGGCTCTCGGCCGGCCGCTCGCCGCCGGGCTCAGCCGCAAATCCTTCCTCGGCCACGCCCTCGCGCCCCTGCACGGCGGCCAGCCCGCGCCCGTGGATGCCCGCGAAACAGCCAGCATCGCCGCCCTCACCGCCGCCATCCTCCACGGCGCATCCATCGTCCGCGTCCACAGCATCCGCCCCGCCCTCGAGGCCGCCCGCATTGCCGACGCCATCCTCGCGGCGGGTTAGCGCTTCGACATCCCATGCAGCTTCACCACCGTGTTCCAGTTGCGCGCCGTACCCGGCACGCCCAGCGCCTTCTGCAGCGCCTTCACGGTGAACTTCGTCTCCGCCGCGCCATCCGGCAGGTGCAGATACAGCATGTCGCCGGCAAGATGATAGCGGTCCCGCCGCGCCGGATACTGCTGCACAATCTTTTGGAGCTGCGCCGCGCCATCCTTCGCCGCCTGCCCGCCCAAAAACCCGACATGCACCCGCGCCCCGTCCGCCGCGGCTTCTTTCATGAAGGGATTCTCCGCGATGATCCGCGCCAGTTCCTCATGCGTGCGAATCATCACGCCCACGGGCACGCCCATGTGTTTCTCCAGCGCCGCGGCCACGGCCTTGCCCACGCTGGCCGCCGTGCCCCTGGCGTCAAACACCGCGTTGCCGCTCTGGATATACGTCTCCACCTTCGTGTAGCCCAGACCCTCCAGCAGCGCGCGCAGCTCCGCCATCGGCAGCTTGCCCGTTCCGCCCACATTCACCGCGCACAGCAGCGCCACAAACGCCGGCATCTCTTTGCTCCTTGTCGCTGATCTTACCTTGGCCCTGGATACTGCGGCCCCTGGCACTGCGCGTCCACCTTCAGCGTATTGCCGCCGTTCTGCTTGTCCATCAGCCACAGATAGGTATCCAGGCTGTGCCAGCAGACCAGTGTCCCGTTGATGGCCTGATATGGCGGCACCAGTTCGATGTCGCTGCCCACGTGCTCATAGGGCCACAGCGGCACCTTCGGCACCAGGTCGGAGCGGTTGTGGATGCGGTAAGTATTCGGCAGCACCGAGTCGAACGTGTGCTGAAAGATCAGCTCGCCCACCCGCGGGCTCGCGTAGGTATACACCTGCGCCGACTTCGCTCCCGCGTTCAGTGCCACATCCAGCCCCAGCAGCGTGGCCAGCGCCGCGCCCAGGCTGTGCCCGGCCACCGTCACCCACTGGATATTGTCCGCGCTCACCAGCGTGGTCATGGCCGACACCGCCGCGGGCGAGTTCGGGTCCTTGCCCGCGCGCAGCGAGCGGTAAATGGCCGTGAACCCATCCTCCGTCATACCGCCGCCCGCGTGGATCGGGTTGGGCACAAACAGAAACGCCGCGTCGTGAATCCACTCGTCCACCGTCACCGTGCCGCGGATCGCCGCCACCAGCTCGCCCGCCGCCGAGGTCGCCAGAAAGCCATACGTCACCGTCTCGCCCAGGTGCGGCGAAACATCGGTCGCCAGCTCGTTGCCATAGAGCGCTTCCACAAACGTGTAGCCCGCCTGCGCAATCGCCGTCTTCTGCGCGTCGGTGTAGTCCGCGTTCGGAGCCACCGAGTACGCAATGCCCACAAGCTGCGCATAACTGATCGCAGCCTTCCAGTTCACCAGTGCCATGGGGGACTCTCCTGTTCAGGATGTGCAAGGGAATGCAGGCGTCATTATGCACGCGCACGCGTTACGCGTGGAGAAAATTTTCGCCACTACCGGCCCGCTTCATCCGCTTCGGCCCCCGCGCAGCCGGGTGCAATAATCGTCCCTGAAGGAGCCCTCTGCGCCCATGCCCAGCCCCCAGGCCATCGCCCGCCGCGTGCGCAGAGCCTTTGGCCTCAGCCCCGCGCGCCGGCTCAACCCCCGTCTCGCCGCCATGGAGCGCGTCTTCCACGCGCCGCCCCTCACCCCGGAGCTGGCCGCCGCCATCCGCCTCATTTCACCGCAGTTTCCCGTCACACCTACGGAAGAGGACCGCCTCTTCTGGGAGACCGACCAGAACGGCGCATGCTGGGGCGAGTTCGAGGCCCTTGAGCCCCTGCTCCGCGCCCTGCCCGCCCCGGCGCGGGTGCTCGAAATCGGCCCCGGCCTCGGCCGCTCGCTGGTTTTCTTCTCCAAAAAGCTCAACTGGCAGGCCGCCGCGCTGCATGCCTACGACGGCGACGGCTCCCGCACCCGCTACACCATCCAGGGCCCCCGCTTTACGGACTCCTTCTGCGGCAACCTCGCCCAGCTTCGCCACGTGCTCGCCTTCAACGGCGTCGGGAACGTCACCCTCTTCGACGCCCACCAGACCCCGCTCTCCGCGCTGCCCGGCCCCTACGACCTGCTCTACTCCTTCTTCAGCATCGGCTTCCACTGGTCCCTGGAGCACTTTCTCGCCGACCTGCTCCCCCTGCTCGGCCCGCACTCGGTCGCCATCTTCACCGTGCCCGAGTCCTTCCGCCCCTTCCCGGCCCTCGACGCCCTCTCTACCCGCCTCATCGACTGCAAACCCGTCTGGCCCCCGGAAGCCCGCCTCAAGCTGCTGGTACTGAGCAAGGAGCTGCTGCGCATGATTTAGAACAATGTCAAGAACTTAGATATAACTTTGCGCGGATGCGATAACTCCTATCAATAATGAACTAGGCTACCATCAGTTGGTAGAAATGGCTCTTGGTTGTGGCAATGGTACAGACTGGCCTAAACATGTTTGGACTGCCTCAAGTAGTTTCTCAGCAACTGCCACTGCCCGAATTAATTCATGAAATGTAATCTGCGCGCCTTGTCTATGCGCTACGCCGTGTCGATCTTCGACAGCATTATTGAAGAAATTAACTTCTGCATCATCAATTGACAATGCGATCTGGCTATTCGCGTCGACCCCAAACATCCTGACAAATCCAACAATTTCGCTTTTCTTAATGCTCCGTAAAGTTTTTCGCGCACTGGCTACAGCAAACGAAGAAAGGGCCGTATCACCAGAAGCTGTTGCCCTAGTCTCAACGATTCCGTAGATTTCCTGTTGTATTTCGGCACAGAGCACAACTAAAAGGTGTTGGGTAAGATACGACTCTATTTCGGTTCCACTGGTTGCCGTGGCACTGAGATGCCTCGCGCAGTCCTCTATTCCCGACTTTGTTCGCAGCAGGAACGTGGACATGTGTCACTTCGCAAGGTAGTCAATTGCTTTTTGGATCCGAAACGCCAAAACCTTGTCATCGCTCGTATCCTGGGTCACCGATTCCAAATACGCCTTATCTGCAATCAATTGCTCATATCGACTCTTTAGGTCGGCAACCCCATTTGCAAGCGCCAGGCTCGCAGCGACCAACGTCGAATCCATTGCAGCGTAATTCAATCTTCCATAGAGATGAAATGGCTTTTCTCCAAGCTGAGAAAATGCGAATTTGAGTAGTATTGAAAGACCCGATCGAATGTCAGAAATCGATCTCCCAGCTTCCTCTCCATTTAATTTGTTCTTCGAGGCGAGAAAATCATTAAGGAAGCCCTTCATGGGCTTCCGATATTTTTCCCATTTCTCTGAAAGAGCGGTGACTCGGAGTAGCAACTCTACATCGCGCAGTCGCTTGTCTGGTTTCGGCTGGCCGATTAGACCGCGCCACTCAGAGAGTAGGTTCAACTGCTCAAGGAGAGCAAAATGACCTCCACTATAAACGCATTTTCGGATTTCCATCGGATTGAGATTGATCCCACCTGTATTAAGTCTTTCAAAAATAAGATAGATGCTTGAATCGTCTTCAGGATCAAGCTGCTGAACAACAGTCGCACGAAGCACAGTATCATCTAATTGGAGGCGATCAGCTTCATCCAGTTCTTCGTAGGTCTTGCCGTTCCATCGCGGATGAACGTTCTTTAGGCGGAATATCTTCTCGTCAAATTCGTTTCTGAAGAAGCGGACTGCAGACAAGATACGCTGCTGACCATCAATAACCTGAAGCTTGTTTGTCTGTTTTTCTTTGTAAAGAAAAACACCCGGTACAGGTAACCCGAGAAGAAAAGACTCTATCAGTTTACTTGCCTTCACTTGATCCCAAACGTATGAGCGTTGAAATTGAGGGATCGTTAGTTGTTCAGATTTTGCCTTATCAAAATATACCTTTAGCGTGAAGTCTGCCGGATAATAGGAGATGCTATAGCGCAGGGCGTCCTGTTCTTCTTCTTCTGACTCCTCGGTCTTCTGTACTTCCCAATCATCATCCGTAGGCATCCGACTCTCCTCTGAGTCACAGCGCAAAATATCCGTCTTTCTAGTTACGGTCATAAAAGCAAAAACATTCCCTTTGGTCAAGAGCAACCGCAATCGACAAGCGATGTATTGCGATCGCCTCCACGGTTTATCATCGATAGGGACACGGCTCTCCTGCCGCGTCCGACTTTCGCCCGCGCAGCCTTACGCCTTTCCGGGACGGCTGCGGCGGGCTCTCGTGCGGGATGCGGAGAGTGATGCGAGCGAAGACGGCAGTGGTGCTCGGCGCCCAGTGGGGCGACGAGGGCAAGGGCAAAATCGTAGACGTGCTCAGCCAGCGGTTCAGCGCCGTGGCGCGCTACGCAGGCGGCCACAACGCCGGCCACACCGTCATCCACGGCGAGCAGAAGTTCGTTCTCCAGCTCATTCCCTGCGGCGTGCTGCGCCCCGGCTGCAAGGGCGTCATCGGCAACGGCGTCGTTCTCGACCCCATCGCCTTCCTCAGCGAGGTCGCCAAGCTCCGCGCCCTCGGCATTGACGTGGACGGCCAGCTCTTCGTCTCCAACCGCGCCCAGGTCATCCTGCCTTATCACCGCATGATCGAGCTGGCGGCCGAGAGCGCCCCCGGCCGCCAGAAGATCGGGACAACCAGTCGCGGCATCGGCCCCGCCTACGAGGACAAGATGGCCCGCAACGGCCTGCGCATCGTGGACCTGCTGCGCCCCGCGCTGCTCAAGACCCACATTGAGGCCGCCTGCGCGGAGAAGAACGCCATCGCCCACGCCCTCTTCGGCACCGATCCGCTGGACCCCAACAAGATGTACGACGAGTACGCCGCCGCCGCCGAGCAGGTGCGCCCCTTCGTCACCGATACCGGCCGCCTGCTCCACAAGACTCTCGCCGATGGCGGCTCCGTGATGTTTGAGGGCGCGCAGGGCACCATGCTCGATATCGACCACGGCACCTATCCCTTCGTCACCTCATCGAGCGCCACGGCGGGCGGCGCGGCCACCGGCACCGGCGTCGGCCCCACCGCCATCAACAACGTCATCAACGTCACCAAGGCTTATGTCACCCGCGTGGGCGAGGGGCCCTTCCCCACCGAGATTCACGAGCCTATCGGCGAGGTTCTCCGCTCCCGCGGCAACGAGTACGGCGCGGTCACCGGCCGCCCCCGCCGCTGCGGCTGGCTGGACATCCCCCTCCTGCGCTACTCCAATCAGGTCAACGGCGCGCAGTGGCTCGTGGTCACCAAGCTCGACGTGCTCGACGAGCTGGCCGAGATTCCCATCTGCACCGCCTACGAGATCGATGGCAAACTGACCGACGAAATCCCCGCCGACGTGGAGGGCCTGAACCGCATCAAGCCCGTCTACACCACGCTCAAGGGCTGGCAGTGCTCCACGGCCGGCATCGTCGACTTCGACAAGCTGCCCAAAGCCGCCCAGGACTACCTGCGTTTCCAGGAAAAAGAGAGCGGCGCGAAGATCGGCATGGTCTCCACCGGCCCCGACCGCAACGAAACCATCACGCTGCCCGAATTTCAGGCTGCGCTCGACGAAATTCACGCGTAAACTGGTGCGGTTCACCGGCAGCCTTCATCCCGCCGGGCTGCCCGTCACGCACAAAGGACGACGACTTCCCATGTCCAGCTTCATCATCCGTATGAAGTTCGCCCCCGAGGACCGCGACGAGATCGCGGAGATTCTGCGCCAGCTTACCGCCGCGTCCCGCCAGGAACCCGGCTGCGTTGCCTACGTTCCGCATCACCTTGAAGCCGACCCGGACACCATCCTCATCTATGAGCAGTACGCGGACAAGTTCGCCGAGGACGCGCACCGCCAGTCCGAACACTTCAACAAGTATGCCGTCGGGGGACTCTACCAGAAGATGCTCGAGCGCAGCCGCGAAGACCTCGCCGTCCTCGCCTGAAAGCGGAACCTAGTCGCAGGCCTGGGCTGCCAGCAGCGGTTGGTCGTGGCGCACGGACATGGGCTGCTGTGCCAGCGCCGGATGCGGTCCACTCACCAGCGCCGGAACCTTCTCCGGCGTCACCGGCCGCGAGAGAAAGAACCCCTGCAGCAGATCGCAATGCAGTTCGCGCAGGCAGGCGATCTGCGCATCCGTCTCCACACCCTCGGCCACCACCGTATGCCCCATCGCGTGTCCCAGCGTGATGATCGCCTGCACGATGGAGTGCGCGCTGTCGCCGCAGGCCGGCTGCATGAACGAGCGGTCGATCTTCAGCTCTGAAGTACCCAGCTCGCTCAGCCGCGCCATCGACGAGTACCCCGTCCCGAAGTCGTCGATTGAAAACGAGATGCCCATGGCGGAGAGCGTCGCGATCCGCTCGGTGACATCCGTCATGTTGCGCATCGCCACCGACTCGGTCACCTCGATATGGATCAGTTGCGGCGCAATTCCGTAGCGATCCAGAGTTGCCATCAGCCGCTGCGCGAAATCCTCGTGCATGATCTGCAGCCCGGAGGCATTCACGGACACGGGAACCAGCGCCATCCCCTGCGCCTTCCACGCCAGCAGTTGCCGGCACACTTCCTCGATCACCCACTGGCCGAGCTGCAGAATCAGTCCCGATTCCTCGGCAACCGGGATTACCCGCAGCGGGCTCACCGCGCCCAGGGCCGGGTGCTTGAGCCGCAGCAGCGCCTCCAGTCCGTGCACCATGCCATCCATCCCATAGAGCGGCTGATACTGCAGGCTGAAGCCTCCATCCTCCAGGTTCGAGCGGATGTACCGTTCAATCTCCACCTGTTCCTTCGCTCCCTGGTCCAGCTCCGCGGACAGCCACACCGCGCGCCCGCCGCCGGTAGCCTTGGCATGGTTGCGCGCCCTCTCCGCGCCGCTCCACAGCGCGTTGGCATCCTCGCCGCTGTCCGGCCCCAGCGCCACGCCCAGGCACACCGGCCGCTGGATGCGGTAGCCCTGCACCAGCATGGGCTCGGAGAAAACCTGCAGCAGCTCGTTCACCGTCTGCTCCACGGATTCGGCGCTCTTCAGCCCCGTCAGCACAATCGTGAACTCGTCGCCGGCCGTTCGCGCAATGATGTCCATCGACCGCAGCCGTACCTTGAGGATCTGCGCCACACGCTGGATAAACTCGTCACCGGCGCGCAGCCCGTAGGTGTCGTTGACCCGTTTGAACCGGTCGAAATCCAGCGAGATCACCGCGAACTTCTCGCCCTCCACCAGCGCATGCTGCACGGCCTTCGCCAGCATCTCCGGAAAGCTCTTCCGGCTGGGCAGCCCCGTCAGTTGGTCGAGAGTGGTCTTCTGGTTCAGCTCCAGCTCCAGCGCCTCCCGCGACGTTGCGTCCACCGCCATCACAAACCGGCAGGGCCGGCCCTCGAAGGTGATGTCGAACGCGTTCACATCCAGGTGCAGGATGCTGCCATCCTTGCGCACATGGGGCTTGGCGCGGTGCGGTCCCAGCACCCTGCGGCGCACGCGGTCGAGCACCTGCTCCTGCGCGGAGGGATGCACCACGTCCGTCAGTTTGAGCTGGAGAAACTCCTCGCGCGTGTAGCCGTGGAGATCGAGAGCCGTCTGGTTCACGGCGAGAAAGCACAGCATCTCGGTATCCACGATCCACAGCGCCTCGGGGTTGCTCTCGAACAGCAGCCGGTAGTCCTCGTTCAGCGCCCGCGCCGCGCGCGTGTCCTCTTCCATGACCACCAGAATCATGCTCAGCGCCACGCAGAACTTCGGCACATTCCACACCTCGCGGTCCACCTGCAGGTGCGGCCACAGCCGCGACGCCAGGTACCCCACAGGAAAGACCGCCCCCCACGCCACCAGGCCGCCGATCATCCCTTTCAGCGCCGTGGTGTGCTGCATGCCATTCAGCCAGAAGTCGATTGCCGTCACCAGGTACATCTCGCCCAGCAGCGCCGCGATGACCACATCCGGCTGCCCATGCAGCACGCCGTAGATCATCCACAGCCCGCTCAGCATGCAGATGCCGCCAATCAGCGCGGCCACCGTCCGGCGGCGGTCGCGGCGGGGCCGCAGCGCCAGGTGAAGGGCAACCGCCTGGCGAATCACAACCAGAAGAGCCAGCCCCCAAACGCCGGGCATGCCGGCAATTGCCGCGTCGATGCAGATCAGCGTGGATACCGCCAGAAAAAGAAAAAGACGCCGGGCCATCCGGCGTCCCTCGCCCACAATCATTGTGGACAGAACGAAACAGATGGCCGCCAGTGCCAGCGCATCCGCGCTCAGGCACGCCTGCACCGTCTGCATCCCCGGCGAAACCGGCTGCCAGAGATTGGCGGCAAAGTGTGCCACGATGCTGATCCATCCGGCAAGCCAGCACCGCAGGCGGTCGTCGCGTTTCCGGCGCAACATGGTTGCGAAGAAAAGGACAAACAAGCTCAGCACCGTTACATCAACCAGGATTTCCTGCGTTTCGCCCATTGCATCCCTGAGACTTTAAGTCTTCTCCTGTATCGGCGACGGTTTTGTGGAACCTGAGTCCAACTTTAGGGGGATTTGTTTCGCCGGCCGCGGCTCAACGGGTCCGGCATGCTCTCGTCCTCCGCGGGCGCCGGGTTGCCCGCGTCCGCTCCGCACGCGCCGTTACGTTGGGCCTGCGGGTAAACCGCTTTTTTCGCACAACCTGCATTGACCCGGAAAACGCTTCCGGGCTACTATCCGTTACGCCAATGAGCACCCGCAGTCACATGCGCGCACAGTACGGCAACCGCTTCCGGGCGGCCGGCCTCCTTGTTGTACTGCTCTTCGCCGCTGTCTCGATTCCGGCCATGCCGCACAACGAGCGCCACGAAGTCCGCCACGAGATCGACCACCTCGAGGACCGCTGGCGTCAGGCCGCCCTCAGTGCCAACGTCGCCGCCATGGATGGCCTTCTCGCCGACGACTACATCGGCATCACCTCCAACGGCTCCATGCAGTCCAAGGACGATACCCTCGCCTACCTGCGCGCCGGCACCATGCACTTCACCTCCATCGAGCTCTCCGACCGCAAGGTGCGTTTCTATGGCTCCACGGCCCTCGTCACCTCCAAGGCCGAGATCGCTGGCACCGGTCCCGGCGGCGACATCTCCGGCAGCTATCGCTATACCCACGTCTACGCGCGCAACCCGCACGGCATCTGGCAGATTGTCAGCTTCGAGGCCAGCCGCATCCGTGAGCACGACAGCGAAGACCACAAGTAGCCCTGCTCCTTCGCCCGCCGCTACAATCAGCCTGTGCCCGAGCTCCCCGAAGTTGAGACCATTGCCCGCGGTGTGCATGCCCGCCTGCGCGGCGACCGCATCGTCGACGCCTGGTTCAGTTCCCATCGCCAGCCCTTCAAAAACTCCCCCGCGCGCCAGGCCAAAGGCCTGGAAGGCCGCTTCATCCTCGCCGTCCGCCGCGTCGGCAAGCATATTGCTGTCGATCTCGCCTCCGTGAAAAGCGCTGCGCGGGATGCCCACCCTGATGCCCACCACCCCGACGCACAATGGATTGTCCATCTCGGCATGACCGGCCGTCTCCTCGTCACCACGCCCGATGCGGAAGTCGTTCCCCACACCCATGCCCGCCTCACCCTGGCCTCCGGCCGCGAGCTGCGCTTCGTCGATCCCCGCCGCTTCGGCCGCCTCGAATTCCGCGATCTGGCTCGCGCCTCGGCCTTTGCCGCGCCCGGCTCCGAGCCGCTCGACCTCGCGCCCGATGCCTTCGCCGCTCTCTTTCGCGGACGCAAGCTCGCCATCAAGGCCGCGCTGCTCAACCAATCTCTGCTCTCCGGCGTGGGCAACATCTATGCCGATGAAAGCCTCTTCCATGCCGGCATCCGTCCCCGCCGCCAGGCAGGCCGCCTTACCCGCGCCGAGCTGGACCGGCTCCACGCCGCCCTTGCGGAAGTCCTCGAAAACGCCATCCGCCTCGGCGGCTCCTCGGTCTCCGACTACGTCGACGCCAACGGCGTCAAGGGCTTCTTCCAGCTCGAACACCGCGTCTACCAGCGCACCGGCGAGCCGTGCCTCGTCTGCAAAACCCCCATCCGCCGCATCGTCGTCGCCGGCCGCAGCACCCACTACTGCCCAACCTGCCAGCGCTGACTCCATCGAAAGTATGGTTTTCGGTAGATTGACGCCCTCCAACGTATAGGATTCGAGACGAACTCTGCCACACGTCTCCCGTAACCATATGATTCTAAATGCTTGATTAAATGGCACAGTGGTTGCTATAAGGAGTGTGCCAGTGATGTACCGGCTGCTGGAAAGTATCCCGGCCAGCCCAGAGAACAGCAGGCGTTCGGCAAGAGCATCCGCCCATCAAGGAGCGGCCCTGAATCAAGGGAGACCGGCCGGCAGAGCCTGTAGAAGGCGCGGTGGAACAAACCACCGGCCGCCATATGCTGGGAGGCCAGTGACCAGCGCAGGACACGGAAGGGCCGCTCCAAGGAGAGCGGCCCTCGGTGTTTTCAGGCCCCGCACCGTTCTCATTACCCCCGTTCCGCTCCGCTCACTTGCGCGCCGCCCCGGCAGGCTGTAGTATCGGAGTTGCCTGACAAGCGGCTGAAGCTGACCACCCCCAGGGGAAGTGAAGGCTCGCCGCCGAACGGGAAACCCTCCGCAGCATGGTGTGAGCCTTCAATGCTCCCAGTGCGCGGATGGCCCCGAAAAAGGCGTACCCGAGGAAAGCACACCAGCCGCACCGTATACCCGATCCCGTCCCACACGAGAGAGAACTGTTGTGGGCCTCGCGACGTACCAGACGGCGGGAGCACTATTTGAGCAGTCCTACTTTCGAGCATCCGATCGCAACAGCGGCCCGCCGTGCATCCCTCCGGCCTGGCCGTGGCAACGAGGGCACGCTCGCTGGGAGCACAAGATAGGTTCAAGGAATTCGTGATAGATTGCGTTCGAGCAATCTCCCGGTTCCCCCTATTGCAGCTTGGATGAAGATTTGCCCGCAAGCGGCATCGGCCATGCATCATGGCCGGTCTGCGGCGGACAGTAGCAGCCAGCGACGCCGTCCGGCGCGCTGAGAACGGCAACGCAATGTGCCAGGAAGTGCACGCATGACGACAGAACCGACGCAGCCCTCAATCGAAGGAGGGCCAACCCCGGCAAACGGCTCGGGGCAGTCGCAGGGGCATCGCCGCCGCCGGCGCCGCCGCAAGAACAAGTCCAGCCAGCAATCCGCGCCTCAGGCGCAGCAGGGCCAGCAGTTCCAGGCTCCGCCGCAGCCCCAGGGAGCGCAGCCGTCCCGGCCCCAGCAGAGCCAGGGCGGAGGCCGCCGCAAGAAGAAGAAGTTCTTCAAGCAGGGCGGCGGACAGCCGCAGCCCGAGCCCGGCAACAGCATTGCGCCGCAGGGCCGCCGCAGGGACAAGCAGAAGGGGCCGCGCACCTTCGTCGGTCCCATGGACCACAGCTACCGCGCCGTCAACGGCAACGTGGCCGACGGTCCGCCTTCCACCATCCCTGTCCATGGCAACGGCAATGGCGGCTACTACCCTGACGTCTATCAAAGCTCGCCCGCCGCGCCCGCCCGCGAGGATGCGCCCACACGCATCTACTGCTTCATCGAAGATCTTTTCTTCCAGGCCAAGATTCAGGAGACGTCCCGCAAGCTCGGCGTCAAGGTCGAGTTCGTCAAAGGCGACAAGGAAGTCATCGACCGCCTCATCGACACGCCCGAAGCAGAGCGCCCCGCGCTGCTGGTCTTCGACCTGAATAACCTCAACGCCAAGCCCATGACGCTGATCCCCAAGCTCAAGAGCAAGTTCAAGAAGTCGACTTCCATCGTCGGCTTCCTCAACCACCTCCAGGGCGACCTCAAGATCAAGGCCATCGAAGCGGGCTGCGACACCGTCATGCCCCGCTCGGCCTTCTCCCAGGGCCTGCCCAACCTCCTCCGCCGCTACGGCCTCGAAGAGGAAGAGGAATACTCCCCCCAGCCCGTGTAACAAGACAGGGAATAGGGAATAGAAAGGGCGCACTGCTGATGCAATGCGCCCTCAGTCTTTTCTGATCCCTGCAGATTATCCCGGTGGCCAGCTCAACGCCCGTCCGCCCAGCAGATGCACATGCAGATGATCCACCGTCTGCCCGCCGTCCGCGCCCGTGTTGATCACCACGCGGTAGCCCTTGCCCAGCCCTTTGCTGCGCGCAATGCCAGCGGCCACCCACAGCAGGTGCCCCAGCAGCGCCGGATGCTCCTCGCCCGCCTCGGCCAGCGACACCAGATGCTCCTTGGGCGCGATCAGTACATGCACCGGCGCCTGCGGACTGATGTCCGCGAAGGCATAGGCCCGGTCATCCTGATACACCGCCGTCGACGGAATGCTTCCTTCAATGATCTTGCAGAACAGGCAGCTCATACCCTCGCCAGTGTATCGCAGCCCTCAGCTTGTATGGTCCAGCACAATCTTCCATCCCTGCGGCCCCTCGCGCCACACCAGCGAAAAGATGCCGTCATCCTTCTTCGCCTCGCCCCGCGCCGTCCGATCCAGGTGAAATCTCCCCGTCACCAGCGCTGTCTCCGCCCCGCCGCAGGCTGAGGGCAGCAGCCGCACCTCGATCTCGCTGAACGTCAGCGTCCCCATCTGCTCCCGCGAGCTGTATGCCTGCCTGTACCGCTCCAGAATCGGCGCGTATCCCTTCCGCACAGTGCTCCCGATGAATGTCGTCTCCGGCGAGTTTTCGTAGGTCTGCATGAACGCCGGAATGTCTCCGCGATTCCATGCCTCGGTCTGCGCCGTCATCGCCGCGCGGATCGCAGCTTCATCTCCACCCGCTGCCTGCGCCACCGCACCACACGCACAGCACACCGCAAGCACGATTGCACCAAGCCATCGCCGCATCGTCACCCTCTTTCAATTCGCTACCGCTTGCCGTGATTCTATCTCCACATAATCCAGCGCCGCCGCGTCCGCGCCATCCGGCCTGCCCGTCACGCGCAGCACGTCTCCCGGCTTCAGCGCCACGCCGTGCACGGTGTGGCGCGTCGCATTGTCTCCATTCGGCCGCGTCGAAGGCAGTTCCGCATCCGCAGCCCACGCCGCATGCGTTGCGCCATTCACAGCGAGGGCAAACTTCGCCACCCCGCCCCGCAGATCAAAATAGGCAACCGCCACGTCAAACCTTCCCGCAGCGCCCGTGTACACCCATTCCGCAGAACAGTCACCCCCGCCGGAGACGGCGCAGGTGACGGCCTTCCCGCGCGAAGCATCCTCCCACGGCGTCACATCGAACACGCGATACCCGCTGAGCCGCGCGTCTTCGGCCTCCATCCGCCCCGGAAAATGCCCGGCGCGCCCCTGGTCGTCGGCGATTCCGCTCAGCTTCCAGAAGTACTGCACCACCGCGTCCCGCCACACAATCGCGTGCCCCGCCTGGTACACCAGCCGCGCCCGCATCGCGCGATAAATCTGCGGATCGATCTTGCCCTTCAAGCTGTCCCATTCGCGCACAAACTCCGCCGCACGCGCCGCGCCCGCATAGTGCGCATCATAGAGATACTGAATCACCGTCTTCCCATCGTGCAGACGATACGTATACGGCACATGGTGAAAGAAGAGCAGCAGATTGTCCGGTGTCGTCGCGGCCTTCTCATACATCCGCGCCACCTCCGGCCAGTATTGCCCGGCAAACCCCGTGCCCGTGGCCACGCTGCGGTCCATGCCCACGCCCTCGTGATCCGCGCGGTGCCACTGGCCCCATCCGTTGTTCTCGCTCGCCTCAATCCCCGGTCCGTAGTGGCTGCCCGTAATGTCCGTCAGCGTCTGCAATCCCAGCGGCCCGGTGTAGCTCTCATACGCCAGCCAGCTCGCCATCAGCATTTTTTCTACCCTTTGGACAACCTCCGTATCGTTCCCAAGAGTTTGCCGCGTCCACTCCTCCGCAATCGCCTCCGGCTTCAGCTCTGGATCCCACGCCAGCCTTCCGAAGGCATAGAGGTTGGCCAGCGCCAGCGGCGAGCCCAGCCACGCATCCTGCCCCACGCCCGCCACGCCAACCATGCCGCCCAGTGGAATGCCAAACGCCGTCCCTTCAAGAACGTGCTTCACCGGCGTGGCCTTGCCGTGCACGCGCAGGTCGAAGTCCAGCACCTCTTTCCACATGGGCGCGAGATAGACCAGATGCCGCTGCTGCCCCGTGTACTCCTGCGTGATCTGCACCTCCATCGCCTGGCTGGTCTTCTGCAATCCGCCAAAGAGCGGAGACACCGGCTCGCGCACCTGGAAGTCGATCGGCCCTTCCTTCGTCTGCACAATTACGTTGGGCGCGAACTTTCCATCCAGCGGATGAAAGATGTCATACGCCGCCCGCGCGCGGTCCGCTTTCGGGTCGCGCCAGTCGAGATGGTGGTTATACACAAATGCCCGATACAGCACCACGCCGCCATGCGGCCGCAGCGCCGCCGCCAGCGTGTTGGCCGCATCCGCCGGCGTGCGCCCATAGCTCGCCGGCCCTGGCTGCCCTTCGCTGTCCGCCTTTACCGTGAATCCGGCAAAGTCCGGGATCAGCGCATAAATCTCATCCACCTTCGCCCGCCACCACGCCTCGACCGCCGGGTCAAGCGGATCATAGGTCTTCAACCCGCCAATCTTCTCGGGACTCGCTACATCCACGCTCAGCGCCAGCCGCACACCCCACGGCCGCATCGCATTGGCCGCGCGCGCCAGCCCTTTCAGCATCGCCGGATCGAGAAACGCCGCGGCATTATTGACGTTGTTCACGTTGCAGCCGTTGATTCCCACCGAAGCCAGCAGCCGCGCATACTCGCTCACCGGCTTCAGGTCCGCGCGCACCGCGCCGTTCTCGAAAAAAATGCTGCGCCCCGCATAGCCGCGCTCAATCGACCCATCCGCGTTGTCCCACTCATCCACCCAGCGAATCTTCATCGCCGGTGCACTGCGCACGAGAGTCTCTGACACACCTTTGTCCTGAGCAATCAGGCGCAGCAGCGCGAAGGCCCCGTACAACACCCCGCGTTCGCTGCCTCCGGCGATAAACAACCGATGCCTGGTTCGGCTCCATGCAACCACATACTCCTCATCGCCCAGCGCCGGCACGCCCGGCCACTCCGTGCGCATCTCCTTCGCCGTGCCCAGCACAATCTTTCCCGGTTCAGCCGCGCTGCCCTGCGCGCGCCACGCGGTCAGCGCGCGCGTCAGCTCTTCGGCCGCAGTGCGCTCCATCGGCTCCTGCCCCAGAACTTCCACCTGCGCGGGCACATCGAGCCGCTTGCCCAGCGGCAGATACCTCAGCCACGCCTGGTCTGCTGTCTGCGCAGACGCAGGCATTACCAGCACGCTCAGAACCCAAGCAAAAACGATTTTCTTCAGCATGATTTTCATCCCGCGGCCTGCAGCACCGCCGCGCACCGTTCCGTTGTATCACGGCCTCGCTGCTGTCGATGTATGAGCGACCGCAAGTACTTATCGAATCCAGTTTTCAATTAGGCGTTTGTAGGGCTGCATGGCCCGTGAGAGCATCGCTGACATGGACAGCCAGCGAACATCGAAAGCATTCTTGATGCTTGCAGGTTGGATATTGTCGATTCTTGCGCTTTGGGCAGCGCTGGCAATCCCCAACACGCTCTTTCTAGTCCCCGGCGATCATATATGGAGATTCAAGCTAGGGATGGCAGCGGTTCTGGCTCTAATTCTCGTTGGGTTGATACGCGCAGCACGCTGGTGCTTTCACAAAAGGAAGACTCTCTAGCCCGTATTCAAACCAATCCATATGCCGTGATACGCCTGCCCTCCCGGTTGATAGACTGATGTGTCTGTCACACCCCGGAGGCACTCCCCATGCCCGCCACCATGCAGGCCGTCGTCAAGGCACAGGCCGCACCCGGCATCGAGCTGCGCGAGGTTCCCGTGCCCGCGCCCGGCCCCGGTGAAGTGCTCGTCCGCGTCCACGCGGCCAGCGTCTGCGGCACCGACCTGCATATCTACGAGTGGGACCCCTGGGCCCAGGGCCGCATCCATCCGCCGCTCATCCCCGGCCACGAGTTCGCCGGTGCGGTCGCCGCCGTCGGCGCGGGCGTCACCACCGTGAAGGAAGGCGACCTGGTCAGCGCGGAGATGCACGTGGCCTGCGGCAAATGCCTGCAGTGCCGTACCGGCCTGGCCCACGTATGCCAGCACGTGCGCATCCTCGGCGTCGACGCCAACGGCGCATTCGCCAGCTATGCCATCATTCCCGAAACCAATATCTGGAAGCTCTCGCCCGCCATCCCCCATGACTACGCCTCGCTGCTCGACCCCCTCGGCAACGCTGTCCATACCGTGCTTGCGGGAACCATCGCCGCCAAGACCGTGGCCATCACAGGCTGCGGCGCCATCGGCCTCTTCTCCATCGCCGTCGCCAAAGCCTGCGGAGCCGCGCAGGTGTTTGCCATCGAAGTCAACGCGCACCGCCGCGCCGTGGCCGCGCAGATGGGCGCGGACCTCGCCCTCGATCCCGGCGACAACGTGGAAGAGCAGATTCTCGCCGCCACCGGCGGCACCGGCGTCGATGTGTTGCTGGAAATGTCGGGCCATCCCAAAGCCATGGCCCTCGGCTTCTCGCTCCTCAGGACCGGCGGCCGCGCCTCGCTGCTCGGCATTCCCGCCAAGCCTGTGGAGCTCGACTTCGCCCGCGACATCATCTTCAAGGGCGCAACCGTGCAGGGCATCAACGGCCGCAAGATGTTCGAGACCTGGTTTCAGATGGAAGCGCTGCTCGCCGCTGACATGCTCAACCTCGAGCCCGTCATCACTCACCGGCTCAGGCTGGCGCAGTTTGCCGACGCCATGAAGCTGCTTCAATCCGGCGAGGCCATCAAGGTTGTCCTCAAGCCGGAGTAGCGCCTAATACCGCTTCGTCACCGCCGCCGGGGCGGGCCCGTTTTTGCCGCCCAGCAGCCAATCCACCGCCGTGCGCACGTCGGCCTCTTTCGCCTCACCCATCACGCGCGCCACCTCGTCGCCCTTCTCGTCCAGCACCACCGTGCCCGGCACAATATCGCCCAGCCCGAAGCTATCCAGCATGTCCGTGTCGCCGCCCACCCAGCTCTCCAGCGAGACATGCAACTGCTCCAACCTCGCCGGAATCTTGGCGCGGTCCTTCGGTGCGTCAATCGAGATGAGCACGAAGCTGACCGGCTTGTCCGCATAGCTCGCGGCAATCTGCTGCAGCCGCGGCAGCTCCTCCTGGCACGGCCCGCACCACGTCGCCCAGAAGTTGACCACGACAATGCGCCCGCGCAGCGCCGACAGCTTCTTCGCCGCCCCGCTCATCGTTTTGAACGCCGGGTCGGGCGCCTTCTTCGCCATTGCCGGAGCCGCCAGCAGCGCCAGCAGCAGCAGCGTTCCCGTCTTGCGCATCATCGCTTTCCGCATAGCCCTCCAACTCTACCGGCCCGCGTCTCCAGCGCCCTCCACCAAAAGGTGGAGGCATCCCTAGAACCCAGTGCTGACGCGCATCTCCTCCGCTGACTGGTAGCTTCAGACGATCTTCAACCAGGGCTTTTTCATCTCCCTGAAGCCCTTTTTGGAAAAGCACGCTGAGGCCAGCGCACCACCACCTGCAAGGAGTTCAAAAAACAAGATGAAACTTCTCATCCGCGGAGCGGCTCTCTCCGCCCTTCTGCTCTCTGTCTTTGCTCTCTCGCCGCGTATCCACGCGCAGGGATGCGTCGCCGCACACTCACCGCAGCCGGTCATCTCCGGGCTCGACCCCGGCTCCGAGGCCAGCGCCCGCCACTACGCGGGCACCAACATTCTCCACGGGCTCACCATCACCACCGGCTACCGCGTCTATAACTCCTACAAGCACTACATCGGCACCGTCTACCAGGTGCAGCGCCAGACGCAGCACACCGCCGTGGTCAACCACGTCAACCTCTTCGAGCTCGACCTCAACTACCAGCTCACGCCGCGCGTCAGCTTCATCGCCACGGTGCCCGGCATGGAGGCGACCCGCCACGGCCAGTCCAGCCCGCTCAATGTGTATCGCTCCGGCGGCATCGGCGATGTCACCGTCGGCGTGCAGACCTGGATCTTCCGTCCTCCCACGGAGAACCACGGCAACGTGAACATCTCCGCGCAGCTCAAGCTGCCCACAGGCATCAACGACGCCAAGGGCACCAAGACGGCATCGGATGGGTCGACGACCATTCTCCCCTTCGATGAGTCCATCCAGCCCGGCGACGGCACCTACGGCTTCAGCCTCGCCACCGCGATGTACCACCCCGTTCTCTGGGATGTCTCGGCCTACTTCACCGGCTCCTGGCTCTTCAGCCCGCAGGACACAACCGGCGAAGCCACGGGCCGCTCGCAGCCGGGCGAGAACGTGGTCTCCGCCACCGATCAATATCTCTGGCGCGGCGGCTTCTCCCGTCCCGTCACCGGCGTGCATCTGCTGCGCGGCCTCGCCTTCAGCGTCGGCGGCCGCATGGAGGGCGTCCCCGTTCGCGATGCCTTCGGCTCCAGCAACGGCTTCCGCCGCCCCGGCTACGTTATCTCCATTGAACCCGGCGTGATGTATGAGCGCGGCCGCTACATGTTCTTCGCCAGCGGCCCCTGGGCCATGGAACGCAACCGCAAGACCAGCGTCACCGATCTCGAGAACGGAACCCACGGCGACGCTGCTTTCGCCGACTACACCGTCATCACTGGCATCTCGCGCACCTTCTGAGCGCGGGAAACACCTCGGACCGCGTGCCTCGCTCTCCCCCAGAGCAAAGCATGCGGCCCGTTTCCATTCCCTATCTCCTATTTTCTATTCCCTGCACTTCGACCTTCCGCAATCCCCGCAGCGCATTCGCCAGGTAAACCGCATCCGCGTCTCGCAGATCCTCCACGCGCAGCACCTTCTCTTCGATCTCCGGCCGCGTCTCCAGCAAGTGTCTCCGATACACGCCCGCCAGCAGCCCGCACGCCACGGGCGGCGTGAACCACTGCCCATCCTTCTCGACAAATACATTGCTGATCGCGCCCTCCGTCACCTCGCTCGCGCGATTTAGAAACACCACATCCGCACATCCCTCCGCCTGCGCCCGCGCAAACTCCCGCGCATACACCGGCCGGTGCGTCGTCTTGTGATAGAGAAACCTGTCCTGCGCATCCATCCGCTCCGGCGAGACACACACGCGCAGCTCATCCTCTGCCGCAGTCTGCAGCGGCTCGCTCTCCACGCGCACTTTACCAGCGCGGTCCAGCAGCAGCCGCACGCGCACGGCGCCGCGAAAGCTCTCCGCCGCCCGCAGCAGCACTGCCCGCACCGCATCCCGCGCGCACCCGAAGCCAAAGTACGCCGCTGAATCCGCAAGCCGGTCCAGGTGCATCTCCAGCAGCGAGTATCCATCCCTCCACTTGAGCGTCTCCACCAGCGCAAACTCCGGCTGCTCCACCGTCAGAAATTCCGCCTTCAGCAGGCACTCGCGATACTCGTCTTCCGCGCGCGAGTCGATCACCACACCGCTGCCCACGCCCATCCGCGCCTCTTCGCCTTCCAGCTCCAGCGTCCGGATCGCCACACTGAACACCGCGCTCTCCCGCGCGAAGTATCCCATCGCGCCCGCGTACACACCCCGCGCCTCCTGCTCCAGCTCCGCGATCAATTGCATCGCCCGCACCTTCGGCGCGCCGGTCACGCTGCCGCAGGGAAACAGCGCCCGCATCATCTCCGCCGCACGCACGTTTTCGCGCAACAGGCCCGTCACCGTCGAGGTCATTTGCCACAGCGTGGAATGCCGCTCCACCGCGAACAGCTCCTCCGTGCGCACGCTCCCATACCGGCACAGCCGCCCCAGGTCGTTGCGCAGCAGGTCCACGATCATCACATTCTCGGCCCGGTTCTTCGCATCGTTGCGCAGCGCCGCGGCAAGCGCCGCATCCTCGGCCGTTGTCCGGCCCCGCCGCGCTGTGCCCTTCATCGGCCGCGTCGTCATTCGCCGCTCGCCGCCGTCGCACTCCACCTTGAAAAACAGCTCCGGGGAAAAGCTCAGCACATGCCGCCCCGCGCTCCAGTGCGCCAGCGCTCCGTACTCCACCGGCTGCCTCTGCCGCAGCCGCGCATACACCGCCGCGGCCCCGCCCTGCGCGCGCCCGCGCAGCGGAAAGGTGAAGTTCAGTTGATACACATCCCCCGCGCGAATCCACGCATGGATCGCCTCGATGCGCCGCGCGAACTCCACCTCGCTCAGCGCCGGCTGCATCTCCACCCGCGCCGCAGTCGCATCCGGCGCGCGCAGCCCGGCAAGCCCCGGCGGCTCGTCTCCCACAAATCTCCCCGCGCCATGATCGAAGACATACGCCCGCGCATACACGCCGAGCCACGCCAGCGGCGCATACGCGCGCGCGCGCCCCGCTGCCGCGGGCTCCAGCGCTCCGCCGCACTCATACGCGAACCAGCCCGCCGCGTAGAGTCCAGCAGCCGTAGCTGTTTCAATGTCGAGGAAAAGCTGGAGAAGGGAAACGCTGTCCCGCGCCTCCAGCACGCGCTGCGGATCGAGAAACAGCCGGCTCACGCCGCCGCCCGGAGCGCTCTCCAGCAGCACTGTGCCCGGCCTGCGCTCCACCAGCGTGTATATCTCCGGCGGGAGCGCGTGCCACTGTGCCATGGCCGCAATCCGCGGTGCTTACTGCTGCACCGTCAGCACCATCGTGGTCGAGTGCGTGGTCGCCGTTACGCCGTTGCTCGACTGCGCCGTCACATTCAATGTGTAGCTGCCCACCGGCGTCGCGGGATTCTCGTTCGGCCCGCGGTTCCGGTAGCCATACAGGGGATTGCACGCCGCCGTTCCCAGCGTCGTCACCAGTGCCAGCAGCCCCAGCAGCGAGAGCCGCCGCAGCCATGCCCGCCGCCGCGCGCCAAAGGCCATGCCTGCCAGCCCCAGCACACCGGGCAGCAGCACCGCCCACTGTACGCCGTGCGCCTCGTGCGCCGCCGTGCGGGCCAGCGTATTGCTGCCCACCGTGGCCAGCACCACGGAGCTGGTCACGGTCGCCGTCGTGTTCGGCAGAATCTCCAGGTTCTCCGGCGTAAAGGTGCACGAGGACTGATCCGGCAGCCCCGAGCAGGAGAGCGTCACGAACATGGGAGCCGTAAGAGAAGACGCATTCAGCGGCGTGATCGTCGCCGTCACCGAACCCGACTGCCCCTGCTTCAGCGTCAGCGTCGCGGGCGCCACGGCGACCGAAAAGTCCGGAGCCGCGCCCGTGACCGCCGACACCGGCTGCTCCTCCGAAGTCGAGGTCAGGTGCGCCGTGTCGCCCGCATACACGGCCTTGAGGCTGTGGTTGCCCGGCGTCAGGGTCAGCACCGCCGTCGCCGTGCCCGAGCCGTTCAGCGCCACGCCCGCCAGCGGCTTCCCGCTGTCTTCGATCGTGACCGCGCCCGCCGCCGGCTGGCCGTCCTGGCCCAGAACAGTGACCGTGAGGGTGGCCTGCGTCCGCCCGTTCACATCCCGGGTCGCCGCCGCCAGCGTGGTTTCGGTGGCCAGGCCCCGCGGCGCCTCCGCGGAGAACGCCAGCGCGGGCAGCGCCAGCGCGATACCCAGTCCTGCAACCAACTCAAGCCGCACACCGCGGCCCATCCAAGATCTCACGTGCACCTGCTCCAACTCTCGAGAGAAAAACGCGCCTGCGCCGGGCGCACCGCCCCGCAGGCTCATCGCGGACAAAGCTCTTTCCGCGTGCCTCCATTGTATCCGTCAGGACCGCAGACAGGCCAACCGCGCCGCCTCAAGACTTGGACGCCGCCGCCCGCATTTGGGGAGTCGCCGCGCGCGGAACCGCGCAAAGCGGATCGGCATGGACAGGGATATTCCTATGGGGTGCCCAGGTCCGGCGCATTCTCCGCGCCTGACCTGGGCATCTGATCACTGCACGTCCAGCTCCGCGTGCAGGCTCGCCGTCGAGTCCCCGCCGGCCCACACGTCGAACATGCCCGGCTCCACCGCCCACACCTTCGTCTGCGGGCTCCAGAACTCGAGCTCGTCCCTGCCCAGCGGGAAGGTCAGCGTTTTTGTTTCGCCCGGCTTGAGCGTCACGCGCCTGAAGCCCTTCAGCTCCCGCACCGGCCGCGAGGCCGAGCCCGCCCGCTGGTGGATGTACACCTGCGCCACGGCATCGCCCGCCACCGCGCCCGTGTTCGTCACGTCCACGCTCACCTCGGTTGTCTCGCCCGCCTTCATGCTCGTCTTCGAGAGCTTCAGGTTGTCAAACTTGAAGGCCGTGTAGCTCAGCCCGTAGCCAAACGGATACAGAGGCTTCGACGACATGTCCCAGTAGCGCGACGTGAAGCCCGGCCGGTCCTCCGGCTCATGGGTCAGGTTGTGGTTGTAGTAGAGCGGCTCAGCTCCGGCCACGCGCGGCCAGCTCACCGGCAGCTTGCCGCCGGGGTCCACATCGCCAAACAGCACGTCGGCCACCGCATTGCCGCCCTCGGTCCCCGGGTACCATGCCTCCAGAATCGCCCCCACGTGCTCGCTTGCCCAGCGAATATCCAGCGGCCGCCCGTTTTCGAGCACCAGCACCACCGGCTTGTTCGCCGCTACCGCCGCCTCCAGCATCTGCTGCTGAATGCCCGGCAGATCGAGCGTCGCCCGCGATGCGGCCTCGCTGCTCATGTCCGCTGCCTCGCCCATCACCGCGATCACCAGGTCGGCATCCGCTGCCGCAGCCTTTGCCTTCGCAATCCAGTTGGCCGCTTCCTCCGCTGTCGGAGGCGGCACCGGCTTCTTGCCTGTGATCGCATCCAGCATCGAGGGGTACAGCCGTCCAAGCTCCGGCCCCGGCACATACGTCACCTGCGCGTCCGCGCCCAGCCGCGCCTTCAGCGCCGCCAGCACTGTTACCGGATGGCTCTTGTTCCCGCTGCCGAACAGTCCCTCCACCGTCCAGCCGCCCTCGATATCCTTTGTCGAGTCGGCCAGCGGCCCGATCACCGCCACTTTCTTCAGTCCCCTGCTCAGCGGCAGCGTGTGGTCCTCGTTCCTCAGCAGCACCATGGAGCGGCCGGCCACCTTGCGCTCCAGCGTCCGGCCCTCCGGCCGGTTCAGCATCGCGTCCACCTTCGACTCATCCACATACGGATGGTCGAATAGCCCCAGCTCATATTTGGTCTCCAGAATCGGCAGCACCAGTGCGTCGATCTCCGCTTCGCTCACCTTGCCTTCCTTCACTACCTTCGCCAGGTTGTTCGTGTAGGTCAGGCTGGCCATGTCCATGTTCACGCCCGCGTGCGCCGCCTTGTATGCCGCATCCGCCGGATCGCTCGCATACCCATGCGTCACCAGGTTCGCCACCGCAAATGCGTCGGACACCACAAATCCCTTGAACCCCCAGTCCCTGCGCAGCACATCCGTCAGCAGCCAGGGATTGCCGCTCGCCGGCACGTCGTTCAGGTCCATGTACGCGCTCATAAAGCTGCCCGCGCCCGCCTGCTCCGCCGCGTGAAACGGCTTCAGATACACGTTCTCCATCAGCTCCACCGGCACATACGACGAGTCGTAGTCGCGTCCGCCGTCTGCCGCGCCGTAACCCGCGAAGTGCTTCACACAGGCCAGCACGCTCTCCGGGCCCAGCTCATTGCCCTGGAACCCTTTCACCTGCGCCCGCGCCATCGCAGCGCCCAGGTACGGATCCTCGCCCGCGCCTTCCACCATGCGGCCCCACCGCGCATCCCGCGCAATGTCCACCATCGGCGTGAACGTCCAGTCGATGCCTGCCGCCCGCGCGTCCTGCGCGGCCAGGTGCTGGGCCTCTTCCTCCACGCCCGGGTCCCAGGACGACGCCATCCCCAGCGGCACCGGGAACACCGTGCGGTAGCCGTGAATTACATCGAACCCGAAGAGAATCGGGATGTGCAGCCGCGACTGGTCCACCGCGATGTGCTGCAGCCGGTTGATCTCCTTCACATCGATCAGCCACAGGATCGATCCCACCCGGCCTTCCTTGATCAACGCATCCGGCTTCTGGTTCCCCAGCATCGGCATCTGGATACCCGACGACTGGTTCATCTGCCCGATCTTCTCCTCGAGCGTCATCTGGTGCAGCAGCGCCTCGGCTTTCTGGTGCGCCTCTTCATGGGTCATCGCTGCCGCCGGCATGGCCGCTGCCAGCAGAGCGGCGCAGCCTGCCAGCGCGCAGGTCTTCATCCACTTCGTCATCATGGCCTCAATACACCTCTGATTGGGAACGACGCGCCAGCATACTCCATTGCCCACCGATCCGTCAGTCGAGCTGCCGGGCTGCCGCCCCGCGGGCACAAAAAAAGCGCCCCCCGGAATGTCGCTGCCTGGATGAATCCAGGTCTGGCAAACCGGAGGGGCGAGGAGCCGCAATCACAAGAAAGCCCGCACACTGTTGCGTTCTGCCGGAGGTGGTCGTGCTTCCCCCACAGAGACACACGTCTGCGGCACTTTCTGGACCGGGTAGAACTATAGGAGTGCCCTTTTGGGTCCAACAGGTTCCATCGGGTACAAAAAATCGGATTGCCTGATTAAACCTTTGTCTAAGTTACGTTTAATTCTGCATGGACAAGTTCATTACGTGCACGTATCATACGCAATGCGGGATTTTCGGCCTGATACTGCAAGGGTTTTGCACCCAGCCTGTCTTCAAAACCAGTCCCGTAGCTGCCGCTGTCCAGCCGCGTGAGCGCGCCTTCGGGCCGCATCGCAGGAGTGAGGGGAATCATGGGGTCCGCGCGTTCCGTGCCAGAGCTGGAGCAGCAGGCATATGCCTCTGAGCCGGTCGACCCGGCCCTCGTCCGCCAGCAGCTTGAGCGCCTTCTGGCCCACCCTCTCTTTGCCAACAGCAAGCGTTACCCGGCCCTGCTCGCCTATGTCGTCGAGCAGACCCTCCTCGGCAGCGCCGCCGATCTCAAAGAGCGCAGCATCGGCATCGAGGTCTTTGGCCGCGCGCCTACCTACGACGCCAACGCCGATCCCGTCGTCCGCATCACCGCAGGCGAGGTCCGCAAACGCCTCTCGCAGTACTACTACGACTCCGCCCATACCGGCGAGCTCATCGTCGAGCTCCCCGTCGGCTCCTATGTCCCCACCTTCCGCCTGCCGGAGCCCCCGGCCGCACCCGCTGGACAGGCCGCCACTCCAGCGCTCCCCGCGGAACCCGCCTCCATGGTCCCGCATCCGGCACCCTATGGCCTGCGCTGGCCCTATGTCGCCAGCCTCGTCGCCTTCGGCACACTGCTTGGCGGCGTCATCGGCTTCCTGCTTCACCCTCCGCCGCCGCCCGTTCCGCCCTCGAACATCGACCGCTTCTGGCAGCCCGTCGTCTCCAGCGCCAACCCGGCCACCTTCTGCCTCGGCGAGCCGGCCAAGAACATCGACTCCGAGTCCATTGACGACTACAACGCGCCTCCCAGCCCGCCCGAGCCGGAAAAGCTCTACGTTCGCCTCCATCTCTCCGGCAACCTGGCCCTCGCCGATGTGGTCACCCTCACCCGCACGGCCGCCGCGCTCGAGGCCCGCCACAAGACCTTCCGCGTGGTGCCCGCGTCGGAGGCCAGCTTCGAGCAGCTCCGCGAAGGGCCCAGCGTTCTCATTGGCGCCTTCGACAACATCTGGACCCTCCGCGTGACGCAGAAGCTCCGCTTCGGCTTCGAGTCCAAGGACGGTGTCGCCCTCCTTGTCGACCGCAAGAATCCCAAGCCCACCTCGTGGGCCACCGCCTGGGACCTGCCCTACGAAAAGCTCTCCCGCGACTACGCCATCGTCGCCCGCATCCGCGACAGCATCACCGGCCAGCCGGTCATCATCGCCGCCGGCATCTCCGAGGAGGGAACCGAGGCCGCCGGCGAAATCCTCTATAACCCTGTCTACCTCGATTCGCTTCTCGCTCACGTCCCCGCCGGCTGGGAGAACAAGAATATGGAAGCCGTTATCGAAACCCAGGTCATCCAGGGCCACTCCGGCCCGCCCAACGTCCTCGCCGTTGAAACCTGGTAGCACCGGAACAAACATTGCGTTCCCCGGTTCCCAGAAACGAGGGATCGGAAAGCGTCCTGAATCTGATGTATTGATACATTCTTCCTTTCGAGATCGGGCCGCTCCTACGGCAGTGCCATAGACTCCTGCTCGGTTGTGTAGGGCCCCGCTCCGCCATGGAAGAAATGACCGAGCCGAGAATGCTGGTGATGGCGGGGCTGAGCTCTTTCTAGCAGAGCACCATTCTCATTCGTTTTTCTCTGAGATTATGCTGAAGCGAGTGGCAAGGAATGCTCAACGCAAACGGGCTTAGAGAATCAAAAAACTAGAGCCGCGTCGATTTTTATTTGAGTGGAAAACCGCCTTTCCTTGTAAGCTATTGATTAAAAGAAGGTTCTTATTTGAGTGAAATACGTCCATGAAGCCTTGGGTTGAGAAAGCAATGGTGCTCTTGGCCAGCAGCCTCGAGCCTCCACACCACGAACTCAACGAAATTGACTGGAAGAGCGCTATCTCCCCCAACAAACAGCGCTTGGTGGAGCATCTTTGCGCGTTTGCAAATCATCCTGGGGGCGGTTGGTTGGTCTACGGAATTGGCCCGGATTCCAACTTCGTTGGAATTACCCCATCTGAAATAGAAAGTACGGTCAATCAGCTCACAAACCTCGGAAGAGATGCGATCGAACCTTCGCTTCAGCTCGATCACCTCGGCATGGAATTTCGAGGCCATCAGGTGCTCTTTGTGTACATCCCCGAATCTGCGATCAAGCCCGTTCACAGAAAGGGGCGTCAGGAGAGCGAGACACACATCCGATCTGGGGGCACAACACGCACGGCAAGCCGCCAAGAAGTTGGATCAATGATGCTGCAAAGCAAAACACCACGATGGGAAGATCTGCATGCTGCGGTCTTAATGTCAGACGACGAACTCCTAACGGCTTTGGACATCGATCCCATTCTCGAAATGCTTGGGAAGCCAATCTTGGTCATGCCTGAAGAGCGGCTTAAATGGATGGCAGAATCGTCATTCATTGACCGTCACTCATCGGGAGGTGGATATGTCACGAATCTAGGGGCCATTTCAGCCGCTAAGCGTTTAGCGGAATTTCCTGATCTTGCACGCAAAGCAGTACGGGTAATTGTTTATGACGGAACAAATAAAGAGACAGCTCGCAATGAAACAGAAGGGAAAATGGGTTATGCACTCAGCTTTCAACGAATGCTAAAGTTCGTTGAGGCGCTTCTTCCGACGAGCGAAGTCATTGAGCAGGCGCTCCGGCAGAAAAGAACGATGTACCCAGAACTGGCATTGCGTGAGATTATCGCAAACGCGATTATTCATCAGGATTTTTCTATCTCTGGTGCTGGACCGCTCATCGAGATATATAGCGACCGGATCGAAATTTCCAATCCAGGCTGCTTGCTCCCCTCAAAAACGCTCGACAGGTTGATCGGGACGGAACCAGAATCGAGAAATGAAAAACTCGCACGAGCTTTCCGAATGTACAAAATCTGTGAAGAAAGAGGATCGGGGCTTCTGAAAGCCGGCATTCAAGTCGAACTTTATGGTTTGCCGCCGATAAAATTCGAGGAGGGTGCGAATCATTTTAAAGTCACCCTCTATGCACCTCGAACGTTCGCACAGATGACCCATCAAGAAAGAATTAATGCATGCTATCAACATGCAGTTTTGAAATACTTCTCAAGCTCAGCGATGACAAATAAATCTCTGCGAGAACGACTTAAAATGCCTGAAAAGCAACGGTCGATGGTATCTGTTCTCATCCAAGAAGCTATAGATGAGGGTCATATCGTAGCCGCCAATCCTGAGAACAAATCGAAAAAATTTGCCGAGTATATCCCTGCATGGGCGGGTTCTTAAATCCGCTCCCTCCACGCCGTATACTTCCCCCGATGGATCTCGCACTCGCCAACAAGCTCATTGTCGTGACCGGCGGCGGCGCGGGCATCGGCGCCGGCATCTCCCGCGCCTGCCTCGCGGAGGGCGCGCGCGTCGTCGTCCTCGGCCGCCCCTCGCAGAACGCCCTCGGCTTCATCGCCGAGATGCAGGCCGCGCAATTTCCCTGCCACTTCGCCGAAGCCCACCTCGAAGACCTTGCCCGCTGCAAATCCGCTATTGAAGAGATCACCGCCGCCCACGGCGATATCTACGGTCTCGTCAACAACGCCGGAGTCAACGACGGCGTCGGCCTCGAGCACGGCTCGGTTGAGGCATTCGTCCAGAGCCTGGAAAAAAACCTTACCCACTACTACGCGCTGGCCCACTACGCACTGCCCGCGCTCAAGCGCCAGCAGGGAGCCATCGTCAACATCAGCTCCAAGGTGGCGCTCACCGGCCAGGGCAACACCTCCGGCTACGCCGCCAGCAAGGGCGCACAGCTCGCCCTCACCCGCGAGTGGGCCGCGGAGCTCGCCTCCGCCAACGTCCGCGTCAACGCCGTGCTGCCGGCCGAAGTCATGACGCCTCTCTATGAGCGCTGGCTCGCTACCCTCGGCGACCCTAAAGCCGAGCTTGCCCGCATCACCAGCCGCATCCCGCTCGGCCATCGCATGACCCTCGACTCCGAGATCGCCGCCGCGGTTGTTTTTCTCTTATCGCCCACGCAATCGGCCCACACCACCGGCCAGCACCTTGTCGTCGACGGCGGCTACACCCACCTCGACCGCGCGCTGACGTAGTTCATGGAGCCACGATCACGATGTCCACACTTCGTCTCGCGGCTTTGCTGGCCGTGCTCACCGCGTCCGCCCTTGCGCAATCCGTTCCCGCGCAGACCCTCACTCTGACGCCGCCCCAGGTTGCCTCCGGCTCGCCTGTCCTGCTCAGCGTCAGCGCGCCCTCCGCAACATCGATCGACGGTGACTGGCTCGACCACGCCTTCACCTTCTTTCGCGGCGAGCACAACGCCTGGTTCGCGCTCGCCGGCGTCGATGTCGAAGCCCCCGCGGGTCCCTCCACGCTCACTGTTCACATCCATGCGGCCAGCGGCACGCGCGATCTCACCCAGTCCGTCGAAATCCACACGGCGCACTACCGCACCACCACGCTCACTGTCGCACCCCGGTTCGTTGCGCCCCCGCCCGCCGACCTCAAGCAGATCGAGGCCGAACAAAAACTCAAGGTCAAAATCTTCTCCACAAGCGCAGCCACGCCCCTCTGGCATGGCGACTTTCACGCGCCCGTCCACGCCGTGGCGACGGACAGCTTCGGCACCCGCCGCGTCTTCAACGACAGCCTCGACAGCATTCACAAAGGCATGGACTACCGCGCCCGCACCGGCACGCCCGTCCGCGCATCCAACTCCGGCGTGGTCGTGCTGGCGCGCAAGCTCTACTTCGAGGGCAACTGCGTTGTCCTCGACCACGGCCTCGGGCTCTACACGCTGTCCATGCACCTGAGCCGCATCCGCGTCCGCGAGGGGCAGCACGTTGCCACTGGCGCGCTCCTCGGCCTCAGCGGAGCCACAGGCCGCGTTACCGGCCCACACCTGCACTGGGCCGTCCGCTGGCAGAACAGCTACCTCGACCCGGCGCAGTTGCTGCGCCTCGACCTGAACTCCACACAGCTACGCAGCAAATAGAATCGAGATTGACTCGCCCAGAGGAGTGTCCAACGATGAACTGGCTCCACGTCGTGTCCTGCTTTTTCGGAGGCTTGTTTCTGGCCAATGCCGTGCCGCATTTCGTCAGCGGCATGATGGGTAGACCCTTCCAAACCCCGTTTGCCAAGCCGCCGGGCAGGGGCCTTTCCTCGTCCACGGTGAATGTTCTTTGGGGCTTCGCCAACGGCGTCTTTGCCTGGCTGCTTTTGCTGCGTGCCGGGCAGTTCGATCCCCGCTCCGCCGTCTGCATTGTGCCGTTTGCCGTCGGCGTCCTGCTCATCGGCCTGTTTTCATCCCGGCACTTCGGGCAGTTTCATGGAGGCAATCTTCCACAGAAACCGTGAAGGCCGGGTGCCCCAGGTTCGGCGCCTTCTCTGCGCCTGACCTGGAGAGCGCGCTATCGCGAAACAGCTTCCTCTTCCAGCCGCTCCACAGCAGCACCGCGCCCCGCAGCCTTTTCCGCGCGCAGCTCCTTGAAGGCCCGCCACACGAACGAGCCCAGATACCAGCCATCGATATATTTGTAGGGCGTTTCGCCGGTGGTGTAGTGGCCGCAGGGCAGCACGCGCGGCCTGAAGTTGAGCCCCACGCGCCGGAACGCCTTCACCACCTCCAGCGAATACTCCCGCGGAAACGTCAGGTCGTACTCGGCGTACACCAGCAGAATCTTCTTCGCGAGCCCGTCCACTTCCTCGCTCGCAAACCGGTCATAGAAGCTCACCGGGCTGACCGCCGACCACAGCGCCCGCAGCCGCTCCTGGGTCAGCCCCGCCTCTTCCAGCCCCTGCCGGATGTGCCGCGTGCTCTGCCCCGCCCACACCACATCGCCAAAGGCCGTCGAGGCATGGTTGAACGCGTTCACGCGGATGCGCCGGTCGTGGGCGCTGGCCAGGAACGCATAGCAGGAGCCCAGGCTCGTGCCCAGCACGCCAAAGTGCTCGTACCCCTGCTCCTCCAGCCAGTCCAGGCAGCAGCGAATGTCCACCACCGCCTGCCTGCACGCCGAAATGGTTCGCCCGATATTCGCGCTCACCGCGTAGTCGGAGCGCTCCAGCTCCGCCGGCCGCCGGATGTCATGATACGGCTTCGACAGCCGCAGCGCCGACACGCCGAATTTGTTGAACACCGCGCAGAGCGCGTTATGACTGAAGGCATCCGCATTCCACTGCGGCAGCACCACAATCGCTTGCCTGGGCCGCTGCGGATCCTTGTGCGCCGGCGCGGGAAACCACCGCGCGTTCACCGTGTCGTTCTCCGGATACGGCGTCCGCTCCGGCGAAGTGAAGCGCAGAAACTGCGCCTTCTCCATCGCGCCCGCCTCGGCCTGCGCGCGCAGCGCCGCATCCTGCGCCAGCGTCTCCGGCCGCACATTCGTCGGGAAGAGCATCGGGTGCCGCTCCTCCAGCCGGAAGTCGGCCGGCCTCTCGTAGCCAAAGAATTTGTCGCTGTGCCGCGTCAGCAGTTGATTGATGCGCACCATCGCGGCCTCGGCCGCCGCGTTGTCGCGCAGCACCTCCGGCCCCGGAATCGCGCTCGCGAACCCATGCGTTTCGAGAAAAGGCTCGATCCACTCAAAGCCCCACTCCAGCGGCCGCACCACGCGGTTCTCGTCGCGCGTCGTGAGCCGCGTCTCCCACTCATACATCCAGCGCGCGTAGCGTTCCTTCAACATGCTTGTA
>DASZRQ010000148.1:0-11623 GCA_035549115.1 Occallatibacter sp.
TGGTGCGGCGGCGGCGAGATGAGCTGCATGCCCGGCTGGGCATGGCGCAGGCGCGCGATCAGTTCCGTAACCTTGTGCCCCGGCAGTTGCCCGCCTTCGCCGGGTTTCGCGCCCTGCGCAATCTTGATCTCCAGTTCCTCGGCATGAGCCAGATACTCGGCCGTCACCCCGAAGCGTCCGCTGGCCACCTGCTTGATCTTGTTGTTCAGCAGCGAGGGCGCGCCATCGATCGGTGCATAGACCGCCGGGTCTTCGCCGCCCTCGCCGGTATTCGAGCGCGCGCCGAGCAGGTTCATGGCTTGCGTAATCGTCTGGTGAGCCTCCGGCGAGAGCGATCCAAACGACATGGCGCTGGCGATGAAAGACTGCGTGATCGTCTCCGCCGGCTCAATCTGCTCGATCGCCAGTTCCCGCCCGGCCGGGCGAATCTCCAAAAGATCGCGCAAGGTCGCCGGAGCGGATTCAACCGCCTGCGCGCTAAACGTGGCGAATGGAGTGAGCGCCAGAGCGGCTCCCTGCTTGGTGGAGCCGACCACGGTCTGCAGCGCACGCACTGTCTGCGGCTGCCAGGAGTGGGCCTCCGCCTCATCGGCCTTGCGGAAGCGAATGAATCCATAATCAGGTAGCTCGCGAACCTGCGTCGCGGAGACGACCGCGCCATCGCCCTCGGCCGGCTCATCCACGGCGAGTTCTCCACTCCAAAGAGCGCGCACATACTGCTCGATCTCCTTGTAGCCAAAGCCGCCGATCGGTGCAGGCACGCCCGCGAAACATTTGTCCACAACGTTCTGGGCAATGCCGATGGCGTCAAACAAATGCGCGGCGTTGTAGCTATCGAGCACGCTGATGCCCATCTTCGACATGACCTTCGCCAGCCCCAGCTCCAGCGCGTGCAGAAGATTCTCTTCACCCTTCTCCGGGCTCAGGCTGCGTGCTGTCTCCAGTGCGAGCCACGGGCACACGGCTCCGGCTCCCATGCCCAGCAGCACGGCGGCATGGTGAATCTCGCGGCAATCGGCGGCGTCTACGGCAAGACCCACCTCGGCACGCACGCCGGCGCGGGTCAGCGCCATATGCACGGCCCCGGTGGCCATTGCCATGGGGATGGGCAATGCTTCGGGCGTCGCGCCGCGATCCGACAGAATCAGCAGCGATGCGCCCGCGGCCACAAGCTCCACTGCGCGGCTGGCAAGAATATCCACCGTGACTTCAAGAGCCGTGTCCGGTGCGTAGAGACAGCTCAGGATCGCATGCGGCATTTTGCTGGCCTGTCCATGGTGCCCGTGGCGCAGCGCGTGCATCTGGCCCAGCGTCAGCAGCGGCGAACGCAGTGAAAGGCCGGGCAGAGGCTCGCGCAGTTCCAGCAGGTGCGGCCACGGCCCAAGCCGCGTATGCATTTTGAGCACCACCGACTCGCGCAGCGGATCGATGGGCGGGTTGGTGACCTGCGCGAACCGCTGGCGGAAGAAGGCATAGAGCGGGCGCGGAGCTTTGGCCAGCGGCGCAATCGCCGTATCGTCGCCCATGGACCAGACCGCATCCTTGCCTTCGGCAGCCATGGGCTGCAGGATCATGCGCACATCTTCCCGCGTGTAACCGAAACGGCGCTGCAAACGGTTCAACTCGACAGGATCGAGCAGCGGCTGGGGATCGGGCGAGTCATCGAGCGGCACATCGAGCTGCATCAGGTCTTGATAATGGCGCTTGGCATCGTAGACGCGCAGAATCTCGTCATTCTCGAAGAAGCGATTGAAGTCAAGATCGGCAACGATCATCTGGCCGGGCCCAAGCCTGCCACTGTGCACAATGTGCTCCGGGTCCATGTCGACCAGACCCGCTTCGGAGCCGGCGACGACAAGGCCCGTATCATCCAGCGCGAAACGGCAGGGCCGCAGACCGTTGCGATCGAGGATCGCGCCCACCTGCCGGCCGTCAGTGAATGCCAGCGCGGCGGGACCGTCCCACGGCTCAATACAATCGCCGCTGTACTGCAGAAAGGACGAGTAGCCCTCGGGATTCGCGGGCGGAACCAGCATGCGCAGCGCCTCGCCCACCGTGCGCCCATTGTGTGAGAGCAGTTCGACAATCTCGTCGAGCGAAGTCGAATCCGAGCCGCCCTCGGTCAGCACCGGATGCAGATCGAGCGCCATGGTCGCTGCGCGGGCTTCCATATTCGAGCGGTTGCCCCAGATCGTATTGATCTCGCCATTGTGCGCCAGCGTGCGGAAAGGCTGTGCGCGATCCCATGTAGGCAACACGTTGGTGGCGTAGCGCTGGTGGAAGAGCGCAATGGGCGTGGCAAATGCCGGGTCCGCGAGGTCCGGATAAAACCCTGCCAGCAGGCGGCCAGCGCAGAGCGCCTTGTACACCATCGTCGAAGAGGAAAAACTTGCTACGTAGCCCGGCAGGCCGGAGCGCTCAAACTGCTTGCGCACAAGAAAAAGGCGGCGATTGAATTCTTCCGCCTCTTCGCTGGTGCACAGCAGGTGCCAGATTGCCGGGCGCATCGCATCGGCAATCTCGCCCAATACCTCGGGACGCACCGGCACCGGACGCCAGAGCAGCGTCTGCATGCCCTGCGCGGCCAGCGCGGCCTCAATCTCGGCGCGCGGCGCCGCATCGTCCTCGGGAAGAAAAAAAACGCCAACGCCCAGCGGCTTCTTCTCGGAGAGCGCCAGGCCAGTCTGCTTCAACAGCCACTCGCGCGGCACCACCACGGTCACACCCACGCCATCGCTCGACTTGCCGTCTGCCGCTACCGCGCCGCGGTGTTCCAGGCGGGCCAGCGCCTTGAGCGCATGATCGAGAATGCCGTGCGAGGGCTCCGCGGAGAGACGCGCAACAAAACCCACGCCGCAGGAATCAAAGTCGTAACGAGGATCGATCAGGCTCTCTGCCAGATAGGCCGGACTTGCTCCCTGTCCGGGGCGAGAGCCGCGAGGAGCCCGATGTGTAGATGAGGATGGCGTGCGAGCAGATAAGCCCATGAGTAACTATACGACCTTTCATGTGGAAATGCAGGGTAGATGGCAGCGCCCGGCGCTCCGCCTGTCTGCTTGACCGGCGGCCAGCCAGCCCGCCTGCTCCCTGGCCGGTTGGGGAACCCGCTCAGTGGCAAAAAACGCAGAAACACCTTGCATAGTTATACAAATCCGTCGTATATTTATGCAAGCGCGGCCGCCGTTTGCGAGCCGCGCTTTCACTTTGCTCGAAATACGATGAAGTTTCAACGGCACAAGGCGATTCGGGAGCTCGTGGCACACTCGCTGGTGGCCAACCAGGACGAGCTGCGCCGCAAGCTGCGCCGCCGCGGCTTTGAGGTAACGCAGGCGACGCTCTCGCGCGACATTCACGAGCTGCGCCTGTCCAAGGGACCGGGCGGCTACTCCCTGCCCAACGGGAACGGCATCCATGCGGCTGCCGTTGAGGACGATGCGCCGCCGACAGTCGCGGAGATGATCGAGAGCTTTGGCCTTCGCGTGCGCCAGGCCATGAATCAGGTGGTGATTCGCACGGTGCTCAGCGGCGCGCAGCCGGTGGCGGCAGCGCTGGACAGCGAAGACTGGCCCGAAGTCGTGGGCACCATCGCGGGAGACGACACGGTTCTGGTGATTTGCCCGGACACGCGGCGCGCAGCGGAAGTGGAAACCAGGATAAGGACGATGCTGGAGTCATGAACGAAGCAGTACAAACCGCTGTAGTAGGTGTAACGGGATACGTGGGCGCTGAGCTCGCGCGGCTGCTGCTGCGCCATCCCCGGCTCAAGGGCCTGCCGCCTGTCTTTGCCGGCCGCCTGGATGAGAAGGATGCCGCGCAGGGAGGAGTTCCGTTGGTTGAGATTCATCCCCACCTGGTCGACAGCAACGGCAGCGGCTCTCTGAAGCTGCGGCCTTTCTCGTGGAATCTGCTCGCCGAGCGCGGCGTCAAGGTACTGTTTCTCGCCACGCCCCATGAGCAGTCGCGCGAGTGGGTTCCGGAGGCGATGGCGCGCGGGCTCAAGGTGATCGATCTGAGCGGCGCATGGCGGCTGAACGACGCCGCCAACCGTGCGATCTATGCCTTCAAGGACAGCGACGCCTCCCATGCCGCGCAGACACAGGCGCAGGCCGTCTACGGACTGCCCGAACTGCATCGGGCAGAGATTGCCGCGGCGCATCTGGTCGCGAACCCCGGCTGCTATGCCACATCCGTCATTCTTCCCCTGCGGCCTCTGGTTGCCGCAGGCGTTATCGACCTGGAGGCCGGTATCATTGCCGACGCAAAGAGCGGCGTGAGCGGCTCAGGCAAGGCGCCCACGGCGAAAACGCACTTCATGTACGCCGCGGACAATCTCTCGGCTTACGGCGTCTTCTCGCATCGCCACACCGGCGAGTTGCTGGAGCAGATCGGCCTGCATGCCAGCCAGATCGTCTTTACGCCGCATCTGCTGCCGATTCCGCGCGGCATCCTGTCCACGATTTACGTGCGCTTCCGCGAGCCGCAGACACACGAGAGCGTGAGCGGGCTGTATCACGCATTTTTCAAGGGCAGCCCGATGGTGCGGCTCTATGGCACGGCGCTGCCGCAGATTCAATACTCCGTGCGCACCAACTATGCCGACATCGGCTTCCAGCTTTCAGCCGACGGCAGTCGTGCCGTGATCGTCAGTTGTCTCGACAATCTGCTCAAGGGAGCATCGGGACAGGCCGTGCAGAATTTGAACGTGATGATGGGCTGGGGTGAAGCGGAGGGGCTGGAATGAAGTACGTAGTAAAACTTGGAGGCGCGGGCCTCGAAAATCCCTCTCTGCTTCAGGGGTGCGTGCGCGCCATCGCCGATCTTGTGCGCGACGGCAACCAGGTTGCCGTGGTGCACGGCGGCGGCGTGCAGTTGACCAGGACGCTGAAGGCGCTCGGCAAGCAGAGCGAGTTCATCGGTGGCCTGCGCGTAACTGACGCCGAAACCCGCGATGCCGCGCTGATGGTGCTTGCCGGAAAGGTGAACAAGAGCCTTGTGGCCGCGCTCGGCGCCCTGGGCCAGCCCGCAGTCGGGCTCTCCGGAGGCGACGGACTGATCTTTCGCGCGCGCAAAAAGCGCACCGTGCCCGATCTTGGCTTTGTCGGCGAGATCGCATCGAGCGATCCGCGCTGGATCGAGGCGATCTGGCAGTTGAACGGTGTGCCGGTCCTCTCCTCCATGGCGCTTGGCTTTGACGGCGAGTACTACAACGTAAACGCTGACGAGATGGCTTCCGCCTGCGCCACTGCGTGTCGGGCCGATGCGCTCGTCTTCCTGACCGATGTGCCGGGCGTGAAAGGCTCCAACGGCGAAGTGCTGCGCTGGCTTTCCATTGACCAGATTGCCGAGATGGCAAAGAACGCGATTATTACCGGCGGCATGTTGCCCAAGCTGGGCGCCTGCCGCGAAGCTTTGTTAAACGGCGTGAAGCGCGTGCGCATTCTGCCTGCGGAAGCTGCCTCTTCCCTGCCCGACCTGTGCAGCTCGCGCGTAACCCATGGCACGGAAGTAATGGTGGCCTGAGGAGACACTGCATTGACCAAACTCGATCAAATTCGCGCCGCGGAGTCGCGGCTTCTGCTCCAGACCTACGAACGGAATCCCATCCTGTTCGTGGGCGGCGAAGGTGTACACCTGATTGATGAGCAGGGTGAGCGCTATCTCGATCTGCTGAGCGGGATCGGCGTCAACGCGCTCGGCTACGGCCATCCGGCCATTGAAGAGACCATCGCCCGTCAGAGCCGCGCGCTGATCCATACGTCGAACCTCTTTTATCACGAGGGGCAGGCAGAGCTGGCGCTGCGTCTCACGGAGCGCTCGGGGCTTGATCGCGTTTTCTTTGCCAACACCGGCACGGAAGCGTGGGAAGGCGCTCTGAAGCTGGCCCGCGCCCATGCCGGGCTGCTGCGCAGCGAAGGCAAAGCCATCGGCACCAGATTTCTCGCGCTGGAGCAGAGCTTCCATGGCCGCACCTTCGGCGCGGTCTCCACAACCTACAAGGCCAAGTACCGCGAACCTTTCGGCCCGGTGGTGCCCGGCGTGGAGTTCGTGCGCTTCAACGACGTAGCCGATCTGCGCGCGAAGTTCTCCCATGAAGTCTGCGCGATTCTCGTCGAGTCTATCCAGGGCGAGGGCGGCATTCGTCCGCTTTCACAGGAGTTCTTCGCTGAAGCGCGCATGCTGGCCAGCTCAACCGGAGCTCTCCTCGTCGTCGACGAGATTCAGGCGGGCCTCGGCCGCACCGGCAAGTGGTTTGCCTATCAGCACTACGGCATCCAGCCCGATGTGACCACGCTGGCCAAGCCCATCGCGGGCGGCATTCCGCTCGGCGCGGTTCTCTGCACGGAAGAAGCTGCGCGCGCCATCCACGCCGGCATGCACGGCACCACTTTTGGCGGCGGGCCTCTGGCCTGTGCCGTGGCGAATACCGTGATCGACACGATCGAAAAGGACGATCTGCTGGCCCACGCATTCGAAGTGGGCGATTACTTCATGGCGCAGCTTCGTGCACTGGCCAAACGGCACGAGGCCATCGTCGATGTGCGCGGCAAGGGGCTGATGATTGCAGCCGAGCTAGACTCCGCCGATCTGGCAAAGCAGACCGTTGCCGAGATGCTGAAGCGGCACATCATCATCAACTGCACGAGCGACACGGTTCTGCGCTTCCTGCCGCCCTACATTCTCAAGCGCGAACATGTCGACGCGGCGATCGCCGCGCTCGACGAAATCTTGACACTGCATGCTTCGCATGCCGCCGCGCAGCCGGCAGGAGGACACACCCGTGGCTAGCAAAGTGCTTCAGGAACCCAGCGTTCCGGTATACAAGGATCCGGATATTCTCGCTGCGGCCACGCGCATGGCCGGCGAGGATCTTTGCTCCATCTCCGATCTTTCGAGCGCCGAAGTGCGCGCCATTCTCAAGCTGGGCCACGACGTGAAGCGCAATCCGCGCGAGTACCGCCACGCCCTGGACGCCAAGCAGATGGTCCTCATGTTTGAAAAGGCCAGCCTGCGCACACGCCTCAGCTTCGAGGCCGGCATCAACACCATGGGCGGCAATGCCATGTTCTTCGACCAGACCAATTCGCCCCTCGGCGAGCGCGAATCGATTGCCGATATTGCGCGCAACGTGGAGCGCTGGGTCGATGTAATCGTGCTGCGCACCTATGCTCATGACACGATTACCGAGATGGCCGCCAATGCCCGCGTGCCCGTGATCAATGCGCTCTCTGACTTCGAGCATCCCTGTCAGGCGCTGGCGGACTTCATGACTCTCCAGGAGCACTTCGGTTCGGTGACCGGCCTGAACTTTACCTACGTGGGCGACGGCAACAACGTATGCCACTCGCTGATGCTCACAGGCGCGCAGCTTGGCGCCAACGTCACGGTGGCCACGCCGCGCGGCTACTCGCCGGACATCGAGATCGTCACCATCGCCCGCGAGATGGCGCAGGCCAACAACTGCGAGCTGCGCCTGCTGCAGGACCCGCAGGTCGCCGTCGAAGGCGCGGACGCCGTCTACACCGATGTCTGCGTGAGCATGGGCTTCGAGCACGAGTCCACCAAGCGCGCCCCCATCTTCCGCCCCTTCCAGGTGAACGAGACGCTGATGCAGAAGGCCTCGCCGAACGCAGTCTTCATGCACTGCCTGCCCGCGCGCCGCAACGAGGAAGTGACGGACGCGGTCATCGACAGCCCGCAGTCGATCGTCTTCGATCAGGCCGAGAACCGCCTGCATGCGCAGAAGGCGCTGCTGCTGCTTCTGCTCGGCGGCCTGGCCAATACGCCCAGCTTCAGCAACGCTCAGGGACTGGCTTAGCCCAACGGAAAGAGGACGTGAAGTGAAGATGTGGTCGGGCCGCTTTCGCGAGCCCCTGGATGCTGAGTTCGAGCAGTGGCAGCGCTCCATCGTGTTTGACTGGCGGCTTCTCCAGCATGAAGCAGCCGCCAGCAAGGCGCATGCCTCTGCCCTGCGTGCCGCCGGAGTTCTTTCCGATGCCGAGACAGCGCAGTTGCGCGCCGCTCTCGATGACATTGCCGCAGCGCACTCGAGCGATGCGGGCAAGGAGCAGGTGCGCACGCATCCGGCCGCGGAAGACATCCATCACTTTGTCGAGATGTCGCTCGTCGAGCGTGTCGGTTCGCTGGGCCTCAAGCTGCATACCGGCCGCAGCCGCAACGAGCAGATCGCAACGGATCTGCGGCTCTATGTACGCGAACAGATCGAAGCCGCAGTTGGCTCTCTGGCCGCATGGGCAGAGGCGCTTGCTGCTCAAGCGCACCAGGTTGGCGATGCCGTGATGCCCAGCTATACGCACCTGCAGCGTGCGGAGCCTGTGCTTGTAGCTCATTGGCTGCTGGCCTATGTCGAAATGATCCTGCGCGACGCCGCTCGGCTGCGCGACTGCGCGGCCCGGCTCAACTTCTGCCCGCTCGGCTCCGGCGCCGTCGCGGGAGCGACGCTCGCTCTCGACCGCACCATCGCCGCGCGCGAGCTGGGCTTCACCGCACCTACGCCTAACTCCATGGACGCCACGAGCGACCGCGACTTTGTCCTCGAGTATCTGCAGGCACTCACCTTTGTCGGTCTGCATCTCAGCCGCTTTGCGGAGGAGATCACGCTCTTTGCGACTGCCGAGTTCGGCTTCGTGCTGCTGCCGGAGGCGTTCTCTACCGGCTCCAGCGCCATGCCGCAGAAGAAGAATCCTGACCTCACCGAGCTGATCCGCGCCAAGGTCGGACGCATTCATGGCGCAGCAGAGGCCGTTACCCTGCAGCTCAAAGGCCTTCCGCTCGCCTACAATAAAGACATGCAGGAGACGCAGGAGCCGGCATTTGCCGTGGAGTTCGTTCCGCAGATGCTGGCGCTGGTGGCGCGATTCACGGCTGCCCTTCAATTCGATTTCGCACGCATGAGCAGCGCTGCGGAGACTGGCTACCTGAATGCCATGGCCGCCGCAACGTACTTGGTGCACAAGGGACTTCCCTTCCGCACTGCGCACGAAAAGATCGGCCAGGCCGTGCGCTTTGCGATTGATAAGGGCGTCGAGTTGAATGCGCTCACGCTCGAGGAGCTGCGCCAGTTCGGGAGCGAGTTCGAGAGCGACTTCTTTGACGCGGTCACCGTGCAGGCAACACTCGATTGTCACGATGTGATCGGGGGAACCGCGCGCACGCGTGTGCGCAAAGCACTTGCTGAAGCTTCTGCCCGCATCAAGGCTCTTACGCAGGAGGCTGTTCATGCTGGTGCGTAAGGCACTGCTGCAGGATGCATCCGACATCTACGACCTGGTGAACTCCCTCTCCGGTGACGGCACGCTCCTGAAGCGCCCCTTTGCGGAGATCTGCGAAAACGTGCGCGACTTCACCGTCGCCGAGTCGGATGGCGGCGTCTTCCTTGGCTGCGGCGCGCTGCATCTCTACGGGCCGCACCTGTCGGAAGTGCGCTCCATCGTCGTCAAACCCGAGGCCAAGGGCCAGGGCGCGGGCGGACGCATTCTAGGCGCTCTGATCGAGGAAGCCGAGCAGCATGGCATCCAGTCGGTCTGCCTGTTTACGCGTATTCCGGACTTTTTCTTCAAGTTTGGATTCCGCATCGTGGAAGACAAGGCGGAGCTGCCCGACAAAATCTTCAAAGACTGCCAAACCTGTCCGCGCCTGCACCGCTGCGACGAAGTCGCCATGGTGCGCGGCCGCATTCCGCGTATCTCGATCCTCGGCCCGCGGCATGAGGCGCAGGAACTGGTGCGGCTCTCGGGCTAAGCCTTCTCAGCGGCGAGCAGACGCACGCTGGGAACCGAGTCCAATACTCACCCCGCGCAGCACAACAATGGCAATCGCCGCCTCCACTGCGCGCGTACTCAGCGTGGTCAGCACCGTGTCCTGCACGCTGCTGCAATATCCTAGCTCCGCGCATGTTCGCCAGTTCAGCATGGAGTACACAGTCAGATAGCCCAGGGCAACGGCCGCATGCAGGCCTATTTCAAGGCTCCGCCTGCGCACAAATGCAAAAACGAAGATGCTCGATGCGGGAATCGCGCAGTAGAGCGCGGAAAGCAGAGGATTCGCGCGCAGATCCATTGCCCAGGCGGCGTAGATGCCATTCAGCGTGACGAACACGCACAGCGCACACGCAAGCACCCGGCAGATATACCCTGCGCCGTCTCGCATCCTGTGGCCATCCTCTAGGCCGATTGGAAGACCGGCCGTGCTCAGAGCTTAATCCGCAGAGGCTGTCGTCTGCTCGCCCATCCGCACACGGGCTTTCTCTTCATCAATTGCTTGAAAAATCGTCTTTTCTTCAATGAAATGGAAAGAGTTAGGTGGCAGCAATGCCCCCTGTCGCGTTTCGGCGCCGGCCAGCAGCTTCAAATCGTCCTTGTCAACAATGCGCAGGCCATGTTCTGTGAGATGGCTGCGAATCTCCTGCTCGCTCAGTGTGCCTGGATCAGGCGCAGTTGCCAGATACTCGATAGCCTGCTGAGCGCCGACTTCCCCATCGTGCCGGGCCACGCCGGCCAGACCGGTGCTTGCCTTGCGCGCCCAGCCCACAACAAATTTTCCCGGCTGCACCTGCCCCGCCGCAGGGTCCCACACCTCGTAGGAGGCAGTGCCAGCATCCGTCACAGGCTTGACGGCATACCCTTCGGGGCCCATTGGCAGGCCAATCGCCGGATCGTGCCGGTCGCCAATGGCAAACAGTACTGTGTCCACGTCAAGCGTGGCTGTCTCCGCTGAAGCGCGCGCGGAGGTGCTTCCATCCGCGTTCAGCGATAGCGCATTTTCCGCAAGCAGAAGCTGCGTGACGCGGCCCTCGGCATTGGTGAGAAATGCCTTGGGCGAGGAAAGAAAGCGGAAGTTGAGCTTCGGCTCCACTTGCACAAAATCCGGCGTGGTGAGGCCGGGAAAGTGCGAAGGCAGCACCTTTTTCGGCGCCACGTCCTGGTTGACGCGGGCGCAGCGCTCGCGCACCCTCTCCAGCTCGCGGATCAGGGCCTCGCGGTCGATGTGCTGCTGCACATACTCGATCTCTTTGCTGTCGAACTTAACTTCCAGCGGACCGCGGCGCGCCACAATGGTCACGCTCTCCGTGGTGCGCGCAGGCTTGTCCAGCAGCAGCCAGCGGGCCACATCGATGGCCACATTTCCCACGCCGACTACGGCAATGTGCCGGTGCGCGGAAAAGTCTCGTCCGGTATACGACTCAAGCTGGTTGTAGTTGTAGACGTAGTCCTTGGCGGCGTAGACACCGGCAGCTTCTTCGCCGGGCAGTCCAAGTTTCTTAGCGCCCTGCGCACCCGAGGCAAAGACGATAGCCGCGGGGCGAAAGCTTTCCAGCTCGGCGAGCGGCAGGTCGTAAGCCGCGCCAATCTGCACATGGCCAAAGTAGTGCACATTGGGCAGCGCCAGAGTCTGTTCAAACTGCTTGCGCAGCCCGGTCTTCATCTTGAGTTTCGTGGGGTAGATGCCGTACTGGGCCAAACCGCCCGGCCGTATGTCGCGATTGAAGATGAATGTTTCGTACCCAGCCTGGGCCAGCTTGCGGGCCGCGAACATACCGGCAGGCCCGGCGCCCACCACAAAAACACCCTTCATCCTTTTTCCTCCCGAGCAGGCACAGAATCCG